>JBAUVZ010000511.1:0-4264 GCA_049583505.1 Candidatus Sulfotelmatobacter sp. | reverse complement strand
TCGATCTTGAAGTCTGCAACTCCGATCGCCTTCTTTAGGGAACCGAGGATCTTTTCTCTTTGATCTTTAGTGAAATCTTCCGAATAGATCTTTTTCCAATCTGCTGACTCGTATCGGTAAAACTTTGTGCCGCAGGTAGGAAGGAGAGATAGATTCGCCAGGAGTTTGTCGTGGGGTAGATTCGAAACGAGTTGCTTTTCAAACTGCGGCCAACCGCCCCCGGAGATCACGGCCACTTTCACAATACCGAGGAGGTCATGCAGCAGTCCCGACATTTCTGGGTCAACTGCCGATTTGCTGTCGGCAAGTGTGCCGTCGAGATCAAACACAATCAACTTTTTCACTATGCCTCCGCCGTCCAAATTCTCGCGATCAATCCGGTATCGCGATTTCCAGCAAGTTGACTGCACCGCGCGGCCGAAAAAGACATTTACCGATCGCCGCTGGTAAGAGGAATACGTCGCCTTTTCCGACGGCGTAAGTGGCCCCGCTGTGTTCGACCAGCCCCGCGCCATCGACGCATACCAGCACACGAGGTAAATCGACTGCACCGACTGTAAACGGCAATCGTCCGCGCAGTCGCCACAACCAGAAATGTTCACACTGAAAGAGTCTCTCGCGTTCCTCCGTGGTCGATGTCTCCACCACGGGCGCTACGAGACTGACCGGACCTTCCGAAAAATCAATGCAGGCCATCGCCTTATCGACTTGGAGTGCCCGTGGCTGTCCTGTCTTCGGATCAATATGGTCCCAGTCATACAGTCGAAACGTCAGGTCGCTATTCTGCTGAATCTCAAACACCACGAGGTCGCCGCCCAGAGAGTGAACCGTGCCTGCTCGGAGGAAAACGGCGTCCCCGGGCTTCGGAGTTAAACATGCGAGGTGGTCTGCCACTGTCCCGTTCGTGAGCGCTATCCGCAGATCGGCTTCCGTAGTACCTGTCTTCAGGCCCGCATAGATGCGGCTTTGAGTCCCGGCTTCCAGCACGACCCAAGCTTCGGTCTTCGGGGTCTCGCCCGGTGGAAGCAGGTTCGTGTTCGCTTTTGTGGGATGCACTTGGACTGAAAGCATTTCGTGAACGTCGAGGAACTTCAACAGCAGGGGGAATCGGGGGAAGCGCCCGGCCAGCTTTCCCAGCAATTGCTTTGGAAACTGCTGCAGCAATTGACCGATGGTCTGTCCCTTGAGCAGTCCATCAGCAACGCGGCTCTGATGATCGTCGCGGTCGCTGAGCAGCCAAGCTTCGCCAATAGGACCACTGGGAAGGGGTGCGGTGAGCAAGTTGGCCAGATGCCGGCCGCCCCACAGCCGATACTGATAGATCGGTTCGAATCGCAGAGGATACAGAAGGGCTTGATTCAATGCTCCTTCTCTGTCGTCGACAGCCTGACTTACCGTGGTGTCGATCATGACGGATCTGAGAATGTCGGCTCGGGAAGAGGCGGATCAGTTCTGTGAGTCCGTTCATCATGCAATTTGCCGAGGGTATGCTCGATCAATCTGGCTAACTTATCTGCGGCGCCACTGACGGCCAGGTCCACAGTCGCAGCTTCGTCGGTGACCGCGATGGGCTGGCGGCCTTCGAGGCGAGCCTCCATCATGCAACGTTTGTTATTCTCGCGGCTCTTAGGGCCGCTCTCGTCGGTCAGGTGCACCTCCACCCGCGTGATGTGATCGCTCATTCGGCTCAGGGCATTCTCCACGACGCCCCTGATCTGATCGGCTAGCGCCTCGTGACCTTCGATTGTGTGGTCCGTGTTGACTTGGATCTGCATGCTGATCTCCTGCCTGATAGTTTAATCAATGATGTTGCTTGCCTCACAAATTGCCGCTGCTAAGTCTACGGAACTCGGCTGCCAGCCGGCATTTGCTTCTGGCGGCCAGAAGGCACCATCGACAAGTCGTTGGTTCCGACGTAAATGCCGATAGCAACGAAGATCGCGATGAGGCCGAACCAGAACCTCCAATCATGACGTGCGCGCCGCCAGTACGGAGTCTGGCCATGGATATGATGACCCTCGCCGTTCGGATGCAAGTGTTCGGTATTGTGCATGGTCATGCTCGTCTCCAAATCAAATCGAGGAAGTTGGGCAGTGTGCCATCAGTGGAGGCGAAAATCACTGGCCGCCCTATTGACGGAGGCGACTGTCCTGACCTAAACGCCGCTCAACGAAAGGGCGGCCTTATGATCCGCGTCCTGCAGCCAATAGGGCGGCCGGCCGTAGTGAGTGTGGAGGCGGTATTCGTACTCACGAGTGATCGGCGCAGACTCATCGAACTCAGGCGCGCTTTTGATGGCACCCCGCCAGAGACCGACGTACACTTTGGATTCTGTCCAACTCACCTTCTGAATCCAACTGGGCGAAACCAGTACCTTCTTACCGGGCCACCAATTCTTCGTTACCACCTCAATGTAGCGGATTGCCCAAGTTTCGTCGTCCACGATGAAGCCTGCCACATGGCCAATCTCGCCGTCCTCGGCCTCAATGTGATAGCCCGTGACCGCTCCAGTGCTGCGTAGATGCGAATCCATTGATTCTCTTCGAATCTTTTCCGCGAGCGCATCCTTGGGGGTCGTTATTCGATCCGACAAGCCCGATGGATAGGCCCCCGGACCCCACAGGAAGGGCCCGCCCCAGTAATTCGGGTAGCCGTAATAACCGAGATATTCGGTCTCGTACTGCCGCGAAACGGGCCGCTGCGTGTCTCTGTTAGGGCTATTCTCCACTTGCTTTTTCGTTAGCGCCACATCCAACCGCTTGCCTTGCAAATCCACGTTTGTCACAGAGAATGGTGAGATCAAAACTTCCCGGTCGCTTAGCCACCCTCCGGTTGCAACCGTAAGGTAGCGAATCGCCCATGTCTCGTCGTCGAAATACAACTGATCGACAGTTCCGATCTCGCCATCCGTAGCCCGGATCGCAAGACCTTTCACGTGATTCACATTCGTTAACATCGCTAGTCCTCCCTGTTATTCCTTGTCGTCGACCACTCGAACTTAAGCCAGGCGGCGCCTGAGCAAGAGTGACCGAGTCACGGTTTCTGAGTCGTAGCTTCCGCACGTTGAATCTGTCCTGTTTTCTGGCCCAACTCTTGGGTGAGCTTGTGAACATTCATTGAATGTTCGTGCGCCTGTTTGCTGAGCTCGTGAGCAGTGAGGTGATCTTCTTTGCCATGGGCGACAGCCGCTGCCGCGTGCGCGTGGGCCGCAAGGTTGTGAAGTTCTGCAGCTCGCTCGTGTGGTCTCTGTGACATGATTCTCCTCCTCGTCACTGCGCGTTTATCACACGTGTCGTCGGCCAGGCTGAACCGCCTCTCGACATTTCGGGGGCGACGGTTTATGCAACGCGGTCGTTGTCATTTCGATACTCTTCGGGAACGTCGTCTTCCGACACCTGGCGGGTCGTGACCTCTGAGACATCCGGATCCTTGGCGTTCTCTACACCGTCGACAATCGAGGCTTCAAAGGCGTTTCCCTCTTCCACTAATTCTTCGACGCTCTCAAAATCCGCTTCGGCCGGGCGCGACATGCCCTGAATGTCGCCGGACTGCCCGGCCGAGTTCGTTTCACGTTCCTCTTCGTCGCGCTCGTTGTTGCGCCGATTATCTGCAACCATGGTTCTTGCCTCGTTTGAGATGAGCTACCGCATTTCTGCAGCTCTGGTACTACGCGGCCACAGCTTCCGCGGTATGCAGTGTGTAATTTGCGGGATTCGTGCTTTCGATGATCTCCTTCGCCTTGGCGACTTCTGCAGCCGTGCCATGGGCGATCAGCAGAAACTGATCTGTCGTGAGCGCCGTCTGGTACTTCACAATGCTGTCCTTGGGGATGCCTATGCTGAAGAGACCGGCTCCCAGAGCGCCCAAAGCTCCTACTTCTACGGCACTTTCCAGGCCTGCCACGATCCACGCTACCAGAGGTCCGGCCACTAAAATTGGGCCGAGTCCCGGAATCATGAAAAGAGCAGATCCGAACAAAAGCCCCCAAAAGCCTCCCCAGAATGCACCGACCTTGCCCCAATATTTCATGCGGTCGCCGGTATTGTAGTAGCCGACCACTTGCTCATCTGTGTGATATCCCTTCCCAACGATCGACAATTTGTGCATGTCGACTCCGCCACGCTGAAGTTCCTTCACCGCCCGATCCGCATCCGTATGAGTGTGATAAATCGCGACAACTGAATTTTCTACAGACATGTCTACTCTCCTCGGCGCTTCGCCGTTATTGTTGGACGTCAAAACAAAGTCCCGGCTCAAATATGAC
>JBAUVZ010000510.1:0-8232 GCA_049583505.1 Candidatus Sulfotelmatobacter sp. | reverse complement strand
AAAGATTGCGAAAGATTTGCACGAAGATGTCGCACACCGTCCGCATCCTCGCCTCCGGCTGTACTCTTCAATCTTAGATGCACAGTTGCTTACTAGAACAGGACATTTCACTCAAAAACCGAACGATGCTGCCACAGGCTCTCCGAAGTTCTTGGCAAGGCAACCACTCGTTTTGAGCTCCGGCGACCCTATCATAGAAAAGTACGTCGATCGGCTCTTCAAAGTTCCGCAATGTCGGGCAGCTAGAATGGCACGACGCAAGTCTTGCCATGAAACATCACCTAGCCCAATAGGCAAAGTGCTACTGGGAACTCCGCCAACGCTTTGGAAACTCCAATTCTTGCGTATTCATCGTTCTTCTGCAGGTCCAGGACTTGTCCTGTAAATGCGTTCCGACACTTTTCAGAACCGCTGAACACTGGGAGCAGAACGTGAGTATCGTCCCAGATTCCGGGTCCGATTGGCGGGAGATCCATGTCATTGAGCAAGCCTGCGACCAGGCGCGGAACAACTACGAGCGCCCTCGTGGTTCCTGACTTTCTGGCGAATGCCACCACGTGGTTGGCTTTCGCGCCTTCTACCGCCAACGGGAGGTATTCGCCCTGCAGAAAAAGATCTGGTTGCCGTTGACGCAAGCACAGAGTCCTCCAGATCAAATACAATTTGAGTCGACCGTCTTCGGGAGTTTCCAGCAAAAGGCCAGTTGATAACGCATCAGGGTCCTTGCCCCAGACGCGCAGACTCTCAAACATTTGCTGGCGGCGGAGATAATCGATTGGACGCCGGTTGTCTGGGTCGACCAGACTAAAATCCCACAACTCATTGCCTTGGTAGATGTCGGGAACGCCCGGGCACGACAGTTTGAGAAGCGTCTGCGACAGGCTATTCCAAAGGCCAATACGGGCGACACGGCGTTGGAACGGCACAAAGTCGTCGAGGAACCGGTTATTGGTACCCGGATTCAGCAATGTCCTTACGAACCATGAAACTGCGGTTTCGTATTCAGTATTTCGATTGATCCAACTGGTGTTCTGCTTGGCTTCACGGATAGCTTTTAACATGTAGTTCTCTATCCGCTCACAGAAAGTCTTCCAGTCGTCCGGATCGTTCAGAGGTTCTGATGGCCAGGCACCCACCAACGTCTGATAGAGCAAGTATTCGTCATTCGGCGAGGGTGCGGGCTGGTTATTGACAAGGCGCCTGTGATTGCGGTTGATGCACTTCCACTCTCGCACCCGAATCCTCCATTGTCCCGACACCTCCGAGAGCACGTTGATCCGGGCGCGCACGTCCTCGGAGTGCTTGGAGTCGTGAGTGCTAGTAGCCAACATGCTGTGAGGCCAACAGCGGAAGCGCTCCTGGTTTGCAAGATGAAACTCCGGCATTGTGGTTCCGAACCGGTGAAGATCGCTTCCGACGTCATTCAACGAGACCAGGCGGTTATACCTGTAAAAGGCGGTGTCTTCCAGGCCCTTCGCCATCACCGGGCCGGTGAACTGCTGGAATTTCATGGCGCAGGTAGTCACTGCGTTCCGGTAAGCCGAATCTTGTCCTTCCGCGACGCTCGTCAGAAGCACCTGGCCGACGAAATCGAAGATGCTGGTATCGGCGGCCGGGCTTCTCGATTTGGCCGAGGCGATGGCGCTGCGGATGTAGCGTACGTCATTATCCGAAATACCGGAGGAGGTGACATAGGTGCGGTACACGGGAAAGGTGGCGACCACTTCCGTCAGTGCATCGCGCAGACTGTTGAGGGTGAAGTCGCAGGTGTGCCGTTTGAAGAGAGCGATCTTGGCGATTTGATTGGCAAGTACGTTCAGCTCACTGACCAGGGCAGTCCGGATGATCAGTTTTCGGCAGCGATAGGCGAGTTCATCAATATGGATTTCGTCATCGATAAAGGTTCGGTAAGTGCGATCCAAACTCATGGCGGCGGCGGGCTCTACAAAGACTCCATTCACCAGATTCGCGAAGTCGTAACCCGTGGTGCCGCAGACGTGCCATTCGGCAGGCAGTCGTTCCGTGCCGGTGAGGATTTTCTCAATAACCACATAGTGTGCCCGGTTTCCCGAACTCTTTGCGGCGAGCCCGATGTAACCGTTCAGGCGTTCGAAGTATTGAGGGGGATTGTACAAGCCGTCAGGATGGTCAATGCGTAAGCCATCCACTTTGCCGTCTGCTATGAGACCAAGAACCAGTCGGTGGGTCGCCTGAAAGACTGTCTCATTCTCCACGCAGATACCTGCGAGATCGTTGGTGTCGAAAAATCGACGGTAGTTGATGTCATCAGAGGCGACTCTCCAGTTGGCCAACCGGAAGGTTTGCGCTTTGATGAGTTCGTGCAGTTCTTCGAAGCTTTCAGGATCGGCTGGCCTGCCGTTGATCAGTTCGACTGCTCCAAGAATGCAAGTGGCGATCTCCTGGGATCGCGCGCACAACTCGACCAGTCGGCGCTTATGGATTTCCTTGTCACGATTGCGCTCGGCGATGCGATCGCTGCTCGCCTCCTGCCTTGCGGGTAAGTGGCTGAAGGCGGGGATCAAGCTCTGAAACTCGATTAAGTCCGGATTCTGCGCGTCGAGTTTCGCTGCCAGTGCGTCCGTACAGTGCTGCAGGATGCGAGGGTACTCCCTGGGATCCACGGGAAAGCGATGATCGCGGTAGGACACATCGAACTCGCCGCGCTCATGGTGAAAAACAAGCTTCAGCTCGCCGCTCTCCAGGACCGCGCCATAATGATCGTGGAGCGCTGGAATTAGAACTTTACCGTGGAGTTCGTCTTTTAGCGGATGCCAGTCAATATCGAAAAAGCCAGCGTAGACGGACGATTCGCCATTCTCCAGAACATCCAGCCACCAGGAATTGTCACTGCCCATCACTCCCATGTGGTTGGGCACGATGTCGAGTATCAATCCCATGCCGTGTTCGTGGAGAGTAGTCACCAAGTGGTCGAAGTCTTCGGGGCTCCCGATTTCGGGGTTTAACGAGTCGTGATCCACGATGTCGTACCCGTGCATGCTGCCCGCGCGAGCCTTTAAGCACGGAGAAACATAGCAATGACTGATGCCAAGTGCGGAAAGGTAGGGAACGATCGCCGTAGCTTGGGCGAAAGTAAAGTCGCGATTGAGCTGCAGGCGATAGGTCGCAAGCGGTATGTGCGAGCGTGGCTTCATGATTCCAAGAACCACACGACAGACCAAGCCGGCAGTGTCCCTCGCTTCAGGGCGTCGGTATTCACTTGCTCGCTGGCATAGATAATCTGCGAAGCAGGGGGAGTCAGGCCAGAGAGGGAATCGGTTCCAAGATTCGCCATGAGAATGAGTTCCGACTGGTCTGAAAACTTCCAATGCGCGCTGAGGCCCCGATCCCCGTGGACTTCGTAATCCGCGTTGACGGCGCAGCCAGTTGAAAGATGAGAGACAATGTGTTCACAGCGTAGTGCCAGCAATTTGCGATAGAAGCGCAGCCAGTCCCGATGACCCGGTTGCACAATGACGCTCCAGTTGAGCTGTGAGGCCTTAAAGGTGCTGGTATCACTGGGGTCCGGAATCCGCTCGCGTTCGGCGGGGTCCTTGAATCTGGCAAAATGAGCGAACTCATTCCGCCGGCCCGCGGTAACGGCAGCAGCCAGATCCTTCTCGAAATCACAGAAAAAGAGAAACGGAGTTTCAGTCCCGAACTCTTCACCCATGAAGAGCAAAGGTGGGGAAGGCGCGAGCAGGAGGATCGCCGCCGCCGCGCGTACCCCACGGCGATCCGCAATCTGACTGATCCGCTCACCGAATGCACGGTTTCCAACTTGGTCGTGATTCTGAAGGAAGGAGACAAATGCAGTAGGCGGCAGGCCTTCGGTGGATTCGCCGCGGGTTTCGCCATTCCTATGGAGGGAAATCTCGCCTTGGTACGCGAATCCGTCGGCAAAGCAGCGCCCCAATTGATCGATTGGACGTTGCGAATAGTCCGCATAATACCCGTCCCGTTCACCAGTGATCAGCACGTGCAATGCGTGGTGGACGTCGTCGTTCCATTGGGCAGTATATGCCTTTGGCTGGCAGCGCTCGGTACGTTGAAGGTAACGCGTCTGGTTGTGGTCGTTTTCCAGGATCAGGTGGACGTGGCGATCGGGCTCGACAGAGCTCCGGACCGCATCGGCCAATTCAGTGAGGATGTGGGGTGTGGAGTCGTCGGTGATGGCGTGAACCGCGTCCAGACGCAGTCCGTCGAAATGGTATTCGGTCAGCCAGTAGAGCGCGTTGTGGATGAAGAAGTCCCGCACGACTTGACTGTCGAGGCTATCGAAATTGATGCCGTCTCCCCAGGGAGTAGAGTGCCGATCAGTAAAGAATTGTGGCGCGTAGGACCTGAGATAATTTCCTTCCGGGCCAAAGTGGTTGTAGACAACATCAAGCAAGACCATAAGTCCGCGATCATGGGCACTTTGAACTAGCTCCTTGAGATCTGCAGGTCGGCCGTAAGTGCTATCGGGAGCGAAGGGGAAGACGCCGTCGTAACCCCAGTTGCGCTGGCCGGGAAAGTCGGCAACTGGCATCAACTCAACGGCAGTGATTCCCAGATCCGCGAGATAGTCGAGCCGCTCGCCCACGGCGGAGAACGTCCCGGACGGGGTGAAGGCTCCGACGTGCAATTCATATAGAACAGCCTCTTCCCACCGGCGGCCATGCCAGTCGCAATCCTGCCAGTCGAAGGCACCGGGGTCGATCATTTCGCTGGGTCCACGCACGTCCCGAGGTTGAAACCGGGAGGCTGGGTCGGAAACTTCCTGCCCATCATCGATCCGGAAATGGTATTGAGTCCCAGGCCTGGCCGCATCGGTGGTTAACTCAAACCAACCCTGATCGCACGGGTCCAGAGGAAGCCGCATAGATCGGTTCGCACCGGCAAGGGAGAGCTCAACCTGACGTGCGGCCGGGGCCCACAAACGAAAGCGCACGCTTCCGTCGTCGCGGCACTCAGCGCCGAACGGCATGTTATAGCGGCGCTTCATTCGGGTCTTCCTTTTTGCCGATTCCGCGTCGTTCTAGCAACACGACCATGGACCGCGCCTGCAGAGGATAGAATGTGCCGGCGTCGTGCGTTTCGAGGGAGCGCAAACCACCTTCCTCGTAATATGAGGACGAGCGCGCGACTAGCGTGATGCCCACGATGATGGGAAACAATGAGCCGGATGCTGAGTAGTCGCATGGCGCTAGCCTCAAACATGGAGCAGAGAGGAAATCTCATGCTACCGCAACGGGCAGCCAGTGGGCATCATGGTTGCTCTCGGCAGCGGGACAGTTTGAAAACCAAACGGGGGTAGCACCAAAAGGCGGCATGTGAAAGACCATTGGCATGACAAACAAACCCCCCAAGATAGGCGACACAGTGACCATTCGAGGGTTCCCAGTCGAATACGTGGTAACAGACGTCAACATCGATAAGAACACCGTTGACGTGAAGGCCACGAGAGACGTCATCGTTCTACACAAAAATGTGCCATGGGCGACAATATTCCGCCTTGACAAAAGTCAAGATGGGCTGCGGATCGTGATGAAAACTACCGACGAACGCTAGGCTGGTCGCGACTGCTACTCCGTGAACGCTATTGAGCGGGAAACTGCTCGCCCGCGATCTTCAACCTTGCTGCACTAGAGCGGCGACAGTTCGTCTTCGTTCTCCTCCTTCTTCCCGCGAACAATCTTCTTCTCCAAAAAACGCTGGGCCAAGTCTCTGCCCCCCATGCCGAATGCGATTGCCAAGCCGAGCATCAGGGCTCCAAAGGCAATTCCGAAGGCAACCAGCATTGTCTGTTCTGCAAGACCCAGTTCTTCAAAAACGATGGACAATACGAAAACAATGATGATGCTGCGGACAGCGAGGCTCAAAACCCGGGGTGAAGGCACGTTCGCATTTACCGCGGCCAACAGAGCAGCGCGAGAAAAGAAACTAGCTGCCAGCAGTCCGAAAAACATGATGAACATCGCTACGAATAGACGGGGCAAGAAAAGAAAGAATCTTGCAACCTGCTCCTGCAGGCCCAGGATCCCGAGCACGCTCACACCCAGCAGAATGAAGCCTAACCAGGCCACCCAGAAGACGAACCGGCTCAACATTTCCGTTGCCGAAGGTAGCGCGACCTTGGTGAGCAATTGAGAGGCGCCTGCGTTTTCTGAAAGCTTGTCGAACTTGACGAGCCTCAGAATGCTGCGCAGAGCCACTTTTACAACGTACGCGATCACCCAGCCCACAACCGCTAGGATCAGCATCACGATGAGACGAGGAAGGAAGTGTGCGAAACCTCTGGCAATCTCGTGCAGTGCCTGACTTAGTTCGCTGATAATCATTTCCCGCATAGTTTGCCTCACTCTCTGAATTTCCACATCTGCAGCAGATAGGGTTTCAAGCGCTCGAACTCAAGGCATAGACCTTCGATATTGTTCTCGACATTGCCCGCAGAAGCGTTTCGGTTCTCCATCAGGAAAGTGACCACTCTCCCGCGGAAAAGCGGTGCTAAGGCCTGGATGATATGATCCCGGCTGATCACAGATTTCTGATACGAGGCGGCAAACTCGTAAACCGTCCTGACCCACAATTCTGCGGGGTAATGAAACTCCGCTTCTCCCATGCCGGCGATTCGGTGGAGTTCTGCCAGAGTGGCGGGGGAAAGAATTGACTGGAAAACGGACTCCAACTCGGCAACTCCTGCCGAAAACATCTCTCGCAATCGTTTCCGATTTACTCGCAGTGGTTCCAGAAGCACTTCCTGGTCGGTCCCGGTAGTGGGGGCGGGCTGGGAACCGGCCACGACACTCCAGACGGGAAAGTCTGGTTCCAATGCGGAGAACAGGGCGCCGACGGTTTGTCGCAGCACCGGCACCAGGTCTCTAGCACGTCGCTCGATGTGAATCTTTTCACCAAGGAAGGACTGGCAGATACGGTATTTCCCCGTGATCGCAGCCAGGGTGAAGCGGAGTTCGACGCCGGCCCCGCCGGTTCCGTCATGCCAGACATTTTGTCCAAGAAATTGACTTCCGAGATGACCGGAGAACCCGAACTCTGGCGAATATGCCTCACGGATTCTTAACCCGTAAAGTGCGCGGATCATCGGGTACAGCAAATTCGTTATGAGCAGCCCTTCAAACTTATGCCTGCGATATGTGGGGGTCACAAGATCGAAGCCGTCGCGATAAATCGGGCCCAGAAGCTTGGAGAGCCATTCGGGTTCGATGTTCGCGGACTCGGGCGACATCACCACACAGGCCTTGGCGCGGAGCAGTTCGGCGGCAGCTAGAATAGTCCGCAACGCGACTCCGCTCTCCGGGCTGCTCGCATACTTCGTGCTAATTGAGTGCAAAGTGCGGAGCGCGTACAGATTGGATGCTGGGCGCACGTCATGGATAGAAACGCCCGTGACCAGTTCGGGAGTGCCATCACGCGACCCCCCATCGGCATTAATGATCACGGCTCGCTCTCGCGGAAACCCGCGCAGGATGCCGGTCTGAATTGTGTGGACGATCGACCCGATAGTCTTGGCGTTATTGTGAGTGGGCAAGCCCACGAGGATGTCTACTTCGCCGACGTTGATCAGTTGGCGGAGAAAATCATCCGTAAGAAAGCTCTCCTCTGCCAAATTCACCTCCGTTCGAAGTACCGCCGCGTGCCCTTGTGTAAACGCGCGTCACGTAACATCGTTTTCAGTATTTGCATTTGTTCAGATTCGTTTCAGCCGAAACCAGTAAAACTGGTAGGGCCCCATTGTTAGCAGATAGGGAACGTCGCCCACACGCGGAAACATATTCCTGCCAAACATCTCAATCGGAATATTCCCTTTGTACCGCCGCAGATCTAGTTCGACAGCTTGCGCCGTGCTCGAAAGATTGTTGACCACCAGGACCCCCTCGTTGCCCAGTCGCCGCACATAGGCCAGTATTCTATGATTGGCTGGATAGAGAAACTCAATCGATCCCCTGCCGAACGCTCCGGTCGATCTGCGGACCGTTATGATGCTGCGCATCCAATTGAGGAGCGAATGTTCGCTCGCTTCTTGCCGCAACACGTTCACCGCTGGAAAACCATATGCCGGATCCTGGATAAGGGGGGAATACAGCCGCTCTGAATCCGCGGTCGAAAAGCCCCCGTTCGTTCCTCCGTCCCACTGCATCGGAGTCCTTACTCCGTTGCGGTCACCCAAATTGATGTTATCGCCCATTCCGATTTCATCGCCGTAATAGATGA
>JBAUVZ010000509.1:0-1835 GCA_049583505.1 Candidatus Sulfotelmatobacter sp. | reverse complement strand
TCGTGGAATCCCAGGGCATTACGCTGAACTATTCCGACAGGATTGCGCCTGCCAAGGGCCTATCCCACGGCGGGAGAATTACACTGCTTTCCGGGATGCAGCCCGCCGAGGAATTCTCCACACTGGTCCACGAGATTGGCCACGAGTTGTTGCACCGGGGAGAGCGTCGCACTTTAACCACGAAGCCAGTTCGTGAGACCGAAGCCGAGGCCGTTGCCTTTGTCGTTTGCCAATCTGTCGGACTCCAGACCGGAACGACTTCCGCTGATTATATCCAGCTTTGGCACGGAGACGCCAATCTTCTGCGCGAGAGCTTGGCAGCCGTCCAGCAAATCGCAGCCGTGATCCTCGGGGGCATTGCTCCCGAGGTCGGACTGGCCGGATTATCGCAGTCTGAGAATTGACGATGATTCCGGGAGACCCCGAGTAAGCGGGGCGATGTACTACTGGTCTTAAAGGAGGGGCGTCGCCGGGCAGGCACGGCCCCGCTGGCGAACCATTCCTCGCCGCGCACCAACAAGCTCTATGACCGGCGCGACGATGAAACCTACTTTCCCCATTTGGCAACAACGTTCTAAGAATTCCTGAGCGAGTCTGAGCAATTTCTGGAGTCGTAGTCGCGATTCCTTCTTCGATTCGTTTTCCGGATTCCAGTTCGCGCGCCTCGTCGTCATTTAATGATACTAAACCCCTCCGGTGCTTTATTATTCACTTTGGACGTCCTCACCTTCCGAGCACCTTCGCCGATTCAGGGAAAACGGTTCAGTCGGCCGGCCGCTACAAGGGTTCAGTTCTCTAGTGAAGAACTTTCTGAGACCGACTGCAGTTCTCGAAAAATGTCCGCGTGGTGCTGGCCAAGGTAGCGGGCAACACGGGCATTGCCGAGCAACTTCGCGAGGTAGCCGCGCGCTAGGACCAAACTGAGGACCTGATTTCCATGAGATTCCTCAATCAGCCCTAAGTCGCGTTGCAAGACTTCCATCTCTTTCTCCATTTTCGCGACCTGTTCCGGTGTCAGGCCCTCGACCACTTTGTGCTTGTCAGGATCGACAAGCATGTCGGAGCGGGTGGCTGCTAGAAGAGCTTTTGCATAGGGCACCGAGAAGTTCCCCGTAGCCACGAGAAGGTCGGCTACTTCAATTTGGCGCATTGGTTTTAGCTTTCGTAGAAAGGAGAACACTCCGAGCGACACGTGTTTATTCTTGAGGATCTCGATGGCCTCTTTGCAAATACCATTCAGCAGGTCCCGCTTCTGCCGGATGATGGCCACGTCCACTTTCAGTACCTTGGCGATCCGTTCTTCCGAGACGCCGTGGCGAATCGCTTTCAGGATCATGTTGTGTTCCTGAATAGTGGCCATCCGGTTTACTCGCCGATTGTAAGTGTAGGTTTCATCATCAGTCGCGACTAAACAGCGCGCATGAGTTTCGCCGATCTGCCTCAAGACCTCAAGGCGCACGTGGCCATCCAGCAATAAATATGTGTCTGACTGGCCGTTGTGTGGAAAGACAATCAAGGGCTCAATGATGCCGACTTCGCGCACGGAAGAAAGGACCTGCTGGTACTTTTGGCTGGACCGCATGACAGGTTTTACCTGCTTGAGTGGCAGGATGTTTGTGAGTGGCACCACCACTCCTTGGGGATTAAACGCGATGGATACCTGCTTAGCCATATTCAAGCCTTTTCGGTGATCTGAATCCGCTCCGCCAGGTAAGCGGGCAGCGACTCCAGTCCTTCAGCTCGCAACAATGTGGTGAAGTTCTCATCCCGGAAAAGATTTCTTAGAGCGGACACGATGAACAGCAACCGGTGCTCCGTCAGCTGCGACCTCTTCA
>JBAUVZ010000508.1:0-16360 GCA_049583505.1 Candidatus Sulfotelmatobacter sp. | reverse complement strand
GCACTTCGGACGGCGGCAACGCCGGTCGCAGCACGACCGAACAGTAAATTCCGGATGAGCGCGCTGACTGCCAGGAGTGCGCTCCGCGGCCTCGGCCCGCAGTTTGCTCTTCGGCGAGAAATACGCTGCCCTCGGCGGCGCCTTCCGCGGCAGCTGCCATGGCCGCGGTGTTGGTCGAGCCAATCTTGTAAAAGTGATGAAGCTGAGTGTCGAAGATGGTGCCGCGCAGCATGGGCTGCAGAATCTCGGGCAGAAGAAGATCCGGAACCGACCTTAGGCGGTAGCCCGTTGCCGGATGCCCCGCCACATCCACGCCCAGCCCGCGCAACTGCTGAATCAGCCGCCAGACTTCGGAACGGTTGGAAGAAATCTCCTGTGCGATCTTGGTTCCGCTTGCGACCACCGTCGCGTGTTCCATCAACAAGCGCACGATGCGGCCCAGGCGAACGTCGGTGGCCTGAGAGTGTGATGCCAGCGTTCCCTTCGACGGGCGTGCGGCAGATTTCGTGTGTGAAGGTTGGCTCTTCCGAATTGTCGCTGTCTTCTTGATGCGGGAATTATGCGGGAATTCGCGGGAAACGACAATCACGACGTCTGTAATTCGCGCTGCGGCCTGCTAAACTCGTCGCATGATTACCGGCACGCATATCCTTTTCTACAGCGAAAACCCCGAAGCCGACCGCGTATTTTTTCGCGATGTTTTGGAGTTCAGCTCCATCGACGCGGGCGGAGGTTGGCTGATCTTTGCACTTCCCCCGGCGGAGGCCGCGTTCCATCCCGCCGATAGCGAGAGCCGCAACCAGACGCATGCAGGCCGTTCGCTGCTGGGCGCCGTGGTTTACCTGATGTGCGACGACCTACAGGCCGAGATCGCGCGGCTGCGAGCGAAGAAAGTAAGTTGCTCAGCGGTTGAGACCGCGCGGTGGGGAATCAAGACTACATTCCATCTTCCCAGCGGCGGCGAGTTGGGACTATATCAGCCGACGCATCCGACGGCCCTCGATCTGAAGGCCAAGTAGGGCGGAATCGGCGTTTCTAATATCCGGGCCGATGCAACGCGGTTTAGATGATGACCCAGGCGGGCACGACCCGCAAGCTCATATCGACTGCCTGGGGCGAGTGGGTCAGCAGGCCGACGGAAATGAAGTCTACGCCGGCTTCAGCGTAGGCGCGAACATTTTCGAGACGGATGCCGCCGGAACACTCGAGTGGAACGCGGCGCTCCAGTTTCGCGCAGCGCTCGACGGCGCGGCGCACGTCTTCCGGAGGCATGTTGTCGAGCAGAATTGCTTCCGCTCCACTGGCCAGGGCCTGTTCCAATTCTTCGTGAGTGCGCACTTCGACCTCGAGGATCTGGGAACCCCGCCGGTTGTGCAGCGCGCGCTCGATCGCGGGCACGATTCCGCCGGCGAGCGCTATGTGGTTGTTCTTGATGAGGACTCCGTCGGAGAGATCGAGCCGGTGATTCTGTCCGCCGCCGCAGCGCACCGCATACTTGTCGATCATGCGCAGACCGGGAGCAGTCTTGCGGGTGTCGAGAATGCGCGCCTTGGTGCCGGAGACGGCGTCCACAAACTTGCGGGTGAGCGTGGCTATTCCGCTCATGCGCTGCAGGAAGTTCAGGATCACGCGCTCGCAGGACAGAATGACGCGCGCGTTGTGCCGAATCACGGCGACTGATTGTCCTTTGTGAAGGCGCACGCCGTCGAAAATCTCTGGATGCGTGGTGACCTCGTAATGAGAAGTGACCGCGCCGTCGAGTGCGGCGTAGACGTCGAGGATGCGCCCCACGCAGCCGATGCCGGCCAGAATGCAATCCTGCCTGGCGAGAATGGTGGCCGAGGCACGCTGGTTGGGATCGATGCAGGCGTAGCTGGTCGCATCGCGCGTGGCCCGGTCTTCGAGCAGCGCATTTTCCAGGATCGCGGTGATGCGGCGGCTGTTAAAGTCCATAAAGCAGTTGCCAGTTGCCAGTTCTCAATTGCCAGTTCTAGCTATTTGGGCTTGTGCCATTCAACTCATCCAATTGACGCCTTATCTTTTCGCGCAGACCGGTCAGCTCTTGAGCGCGGCGGCGCAAACCCTCGACTATCTTTTCGGGCGCTTTCGCCAGGAATTGCTCATTGCCCAACTGCCGTTGATTGTTGGCGAACTCCTTCTCAATTTTATCCAGCTCTTTCGTCAAGCGCTCGCGCTCGGCCGCAACGTCGATCTTTTTTTCGTAGACCACGCGCACATCGAAACGCGACGTGCCGCGTGAGGGGGCTTGCCTCGCTCGCCATTCTTCAACATTCGCGATGCTATCCACATTGGCCAGTCGCTTGATTGACTCCTCGTTCCGCATGATTGAGACTCCGGTGCCGGGGTCGTGGACGAACAACTCAACCGGGACCTTGGCTTTGACGTCCACTTTCAGGTCCAGCCGAAGTTGGCGGACGCTGACGATCAGGTCTTGCAGGACGGCCATTTCTGTCTCGGCTGTCAGGTCGATCCGATCCTCATCCCCTTGCGGGTACGTCGCCAATGCTACCGATTGCAAGGGTGGCTTGCCGTTATAGATCGCGTGCCAGAGTTCTTCTGTAATAAACGGCATAAAAGGATGCAAGAGACGCAGGGCCGCATCAAATAAGCCAACTAGATTGACGCAAGCCGCTAGGGCTTCATCACCGACGCCGGACATCAAGCGCGGCTTGATTAACTCGATGTACCAATCGCAAAAATCGCCCCAGAAAAAATCATAGATACGATTCGCTGCCTCATGGAAGCGATATGTCGCCAGCGCGTCATTCACTTCTTTTGTCACACGATTGAAGCGAGATAAAATCCAGCGGTCTTCGAGAGTGTCTGGGCGGAAGGCTGCCATGCCTCCGGGCTGCAGTCCCGGTTTTACTCGGTCCACATTCATGAACATAAACCGCGCGGCGTTCCAGATCTTGTTGGCGAAGGCGCGATACCCTTCGGTGCGGCTCTCGCTGAAGGCAATGTCGGTGCCCGGCGCGGCCATGGCCGCCAAAGTGAAGCGAGTCGCATCCGTGCCGAAGCGCTCAATCACCTCCAGCGGATCGACCACATTGCCCTTGGTCTTCGACATCTTCTGTCTTTCAGCGTCTCGCACCAGGGCATGGATGTAAACCTGGCGGAAGGGCACGCTGTCGTTCTTTCTTTCACCCCAACCACTTGCGTTCTTGATCGCGGGGTCCTGCTCGTGTCCCTGCATGAAGTGGCAGCCGAACATGATCATGCGTGCCACCCAGAAGAACAGAATCTCGTAGGCGGTGATGAGCAGCGTGGTTGGATAGAAGACGGCCTGATCGCGCGTCTTCTCCGGCCAGCCCAGGGTCGTAAATGGCAGGAGCCCCGACGAAAACCAGGTGTCGAGCACGTCGGGAACCTGTCCCAGCTTTGCGCATCCACATTTTGTGCACTTCACCGGAGCTTCGCGGGCGACGATCACTTCGTCGCAGCCGTCACAGGTCCACGCTGGAATGCGATGCCCCCACCATAACTGGCGCGAGATGCACCAGTCGTAGATGTTGTTCATCCAGTTCAGATAAATCTGTTTGTAGTTCTCTGGGACAATCGTGATCGCACCGCTTTCGACGGCCTCGATCGCCTTCTGCGCCAGTGGCTGAATTTTGATAAACCATTGCTCCGAGAGCCGCGGTTCGACCACGGTTCCGCAACGGTCGCACTTGCCGAGCGAAAGGGCGTAGTCTTTTTCTGCGACGAGAAACCCGCCGGCCTGCAGGTCCATGAGCACCATCTTGCGCGCCTCGTATCTGTCTAACCCCACATAGCGGCCTGCATTCTGGTTCATGTGCGCGTGCTCGTCCATCACGTCAATCTGTGGCAGGTTGTGGCGTTTCCCCGCCTGGAAATCGTTGGGATCGTGCGCCGGCGTCACCTTCACTGCGCCGGTCCCGAACTCGGGCTGCGCCAGTTCATCAGTAATGATGGGAATCTCGCGATTCATCAGGGGCAGCAGAACATGCCTGCCATGCAGATGGGTATAGCGCTCGTCTTTTTCGTTTACGGCAACGGCGGTGTCACCCAGCATGGTTTCCGGCCGCGTGGTCGCAACCGTAATAAACTCGTTCGATCCGATGACCGGATAGCGAATCTCCCACAGCTTTCCAGCCACTTCTTCATGCTTCACCTCGAGATCGGAGATCGCCGTCTCGCAGCGCGGACACCAGTTCACGATGTATTTCCCACGATAAATCAGGCCTTCTTCGTACAGCCGGACGAATACTTCGCGCACGGCGCGCGAAAGATTCTCGTCCATGGTGAAGTACTCGCGGTCCCAGTCGACCGACGCACCCAAGCGCTTCATCTGGTCGAGGATCGCTCCGCCGTAGAGCTTTTTCCACTCCCACACGCGCTCGATGAATTTCTCGCGGCCCAGGTCGCGGCGCTTCTTGCCTTCTTTGGCGAGTTGCCGCTCCACCATCATCTGCGTGGCGATGCCAGCATGATCCGTCCCCGGCAGCCAGAGGGTGATGAAGCCGCGCATGCGATGCCAGCGCACGATAATATCCATCTGCGTCTGGTTGAGCATGTGCCCCATGTGCAGGCGGCCGGTTACGTTGGGCGGCGGTAATAACAGCGTAAATACTGGACGGGTCTCGCCCTCGGGCGGCGTGGGCACCGAAAAAAGTTTCTCTTTGACCCAGTACTCGGCCCAGCGCGTTTCTATCGCGCCCGGCTCGTAGGATTTGGGCAATTCGTGCGGCATGGGGGAATCAGCAGTCAGCAATTAGCACTTCGCAGTAGGCCTCGCCCGCCCAGTCGAGGACGCCGGCTTCCCAATGATGGCTAGATGCTTAGTGTTCAAGGCTGAATGCTGATCTTACAGGCGCGAGAAAAGAAGGGTCAAACGGCCGCGAGTCAGTCGATCCCCAACTCCCTAGCCAAAGCCTTCCATTTGCTGTCGACTAAGGCCTTCGTCTTCGCATCCATGACAATTTCATCGGGCCAGGGGCGGGCGAAGCCTTCGGTGGGCCACTTGCGGGTGGCGTCGATGCCCATCTTGGAGCCGTAGTTGGCGAGGCGACTCGCGTGGTCTAGGGAGTCGATGGGGCCCAGCGTGAATTGGATGTCGCGCTCGGGGTCGATGTGGTTCAGGACTTTCAGGGTGACGTCGGCGAGGTCCTGCACGTCTACATCTTCGTCGACCACGATTATGCATTTCGTAAACATGGCCTGGCCCAGCGACCAGATGGCGTTCATCACTTTGCGGGCCTGGCCGGGATAGGACTTGCGGATGGAAACGATCATCAGGTTGTGGAAGATGCCTTCGATGGGAAGATTGATGTCGATCAATTCAGGAATGGTGAGGCGCATCAGCGGGAGGAAGACGCGCTCGACGGCCTTGCCCATGTAGGCGTCCTCCATAGGGGGCTTGCCGACGATGGTAGTGGCGTAGATGGGATCTTTGCGGTGCGTGATGCATTGCACGTGGAAGACGGGGTAGAGATCTTCGAGCGAGTAGAAGCCGGTGTGGTCTCCGAAGGGGCCTTCGGTGCGGAGTTCGTCCAAGTTGACGTAGCCTTCGAGAACAATTTCGCTGGTTGCGGGGACTTCGAGGTCCACCGTTTCGCATTTGACTAATTCGACCGGGGCGGCGCGGAGGAATCCGGCGATTAGATATTCTTCGACGTCCGGGGGAGCGGGGACTATGGCGGAGAAAGTCACGGCGGGGTCAGTGCCGATGGCTACGGCGACTTCCATCTTGCCGGAGGGGTGATTGGCTTCCACGAGGATTTGGCCGCCGGAGGTGCGGGCCATGAGGTCCACGGCTGCGGAGTTGCTCCTTCTGGTGGAGTCAAAATCCCCACCCTGTCGCGAAGAACGCGACAAGGATGGGGCACCCTCTTGATTGGAAGCCTTGTTCCGCAGCGACTGGCGGTAGTGTTCGGCTGCTACCTTTTGTCTTTGCCAATGCGCGCCGGTGGTGCGGGCGTCGTAGACCTGGAGGCGATACATGCCTACGTTGCGCTTGCCGGAGTTGGGGTCGCGGGTGATGACGCAGGGGAGTGTGATGAAGCGTCCGGCGTCCTGGGGCCAGCATTGCAGGATGGGGAAGTCCAGCAGGGAGAAATGGTCGCGCTTGATTACTTCTTTGCAGGGGCCGGTGGGGACGGTCTTAGGGAAAAACTTGCCGGCTTCGGTGAAGAGCGGGAGCATTTTTAGTTTGTCGAGGAAGCCCTGGGGGGATTTGAGGTCCATGAAGACGCGGATGCGATCGGCGAATTCGTCGAAGGAGTTCACGCCCAGGGCTAGTTTCATGCGGGCTTCGGAGCCGAACTGGTTGATGAGGAGTTGAGAGTTGGGATGACCTTTGATGTTTTGGAATAGAAGAGCGGGGCCGCCGGGCTTGCCGGTTTTCGACTTGCTGACTCGATCCGTGATTTCGGCGATTTCTAAGATTGGGTCGGCTTGGGTTTGGATGCGCCGTAGTTCGCCGGCGCGGTCGAGGGCGGCGATCCATTGGCGGAGGTCGTCGAAGGGCAAAGGAGTCTCTCCTGGGGAACGAATGATTATACCGAGTGGGCGGTTGCCAGTAGCCAGTTGGGGATGATGATTCTTAAAGCTGGCTTGAAGAGTCTGTGCTGGGCGCCGGCGCGAGCGTACCTCAGCGGCTAAAGCCTGGCTTATTTTGGCCGACTAGGGGCACCCTTCGGCTTCGCTCAGGGCAGGCTCTTGAAGTCGTGCCCTTCCCGAACTGTGCCGGACCTGCAATTCCGTTTACAGTTTGCTGCGGAGCATGGTGATAACGTCGTCGGAGGTGACTACGCCGGCTAGCTTGTTGTGTTCGTCGATTACGGGGAGGGTTACCAGATTGTATTTATCGAAAAGTTCGGCGACCTCGCTATCGCTGGTTTCTTTGTGGGTGAGGACGAGGGGCTCCTGAGTCAGAGATAGGAGTGGGGTATCGAGCTGGGCCAAAACTAGCTTTACGAGGGGGACGGCGCCGACCAGGGTGCCGTGGGAGTCGACCAGATAGATGGTGCTGACAGTTTCGATGCCGCCTTCGAACTCGCGCATTACGCCGATGGCGTTCTCGACAGTGGCGGTGACGGGGAGTGCGAGGAACTCGGTGGTCATACGGCCGGCGGCGGTTTCTTCTTTGTGTTCGAGGAGTTCGACGACCTCCTGGCTGGCCTGGGGCTCCATCTCGACGAGGATTTGCTCGGTGCGATCCTGCGGGAGGTCGCCGAGGAGGTCGGCGGCGGCGTCGGGATCCATTTCCTCGACGATTTCAGCGGCGCGTTCGGAGTCGAGAGATTCAACGATTGACTTCTGAACGCTGGGCTCGACTTCTTCGAGAGTCTCGGCGGCGACATCTTCATCGAGGGTGCGGAAGACGGCTTCGCGCTCATCGGGAGCGAGGTCTTCGACGATGTCGGCAATGTCGGCGGGATGGAGTGTGGCCAGGCCTTCGTGAGAAATCTTGAGTTTGATGCGGCGGGCGGGATCGGTTTCGATGAGATCGACAAAACTCCAGGGAATGGTGCGAGGAGGAATTCTCTGGAGCAGGACATGGAGAGCGGCGCGGGGTGCGAGGCCGCGGAGGAGACGGCGAATGGCGCCGCGGGCGCCGATATCGACCGACTGAACGCGCAGGATGGCATGAGAGCGTCCGGCTTCGATCATGGCATCGACTTGAAGGTCGACATCGTTGACGCGGACGACTTTGCGTCCATTGATGTCGATGACCTGCTGATCGAGAAGATCGCGTTCGAGGAGGAATAAGCCTTCGGCGCCGTTGGCGGCGGGCCAGTCGGCGGGATTGGTGGAGGTATGAATGTTGGCATCAATGATGGTGACGGCGGAGAAGGGAAGAACGCGGTTGCCGGTTTTGGTCTTAACGATGAAGGAAGCGATGCGGTTGCGGTCTTCCTGAGGGGCAAGGGTGACTTCGCGCACGCGTCCGGTTGCCGCGCCGGACGGGTCATACACCGTGGCGCCGAGAAGCTCGGAAAGAGGCAGCGTGGTCATCCGGGGTATGAGGATAGCTGAGTTTTGCGGGAGAAAGAAATGAATTGTGGGGGTGGGAGCAAAGAAGCCTCCCCGGGGCCTACCCTCCTCTGAGAAATGTGCGCCCCGGCCCGCCGCCAGTAAAGGGATTCCCCGTTACCAAACCACTCAAATTCGGCGCACCAATCCCTGGCTGGTGGCCTGGGTATTGCGGACCAGCAACAATACGAGAAGCATTCCGACGAAAGGAACCAGGCCCGCGACAATGACGATCGGATCGAAGGAATGAGTTCCGGTGGCTTGGCGCGCATCGGAAAAGTACCCAATCAACTTGAAGGCCACGATGGTGCCGATTCCGGCGCCGGTGCCGCTCAGGCCGCTCACCGAGGCCACGGACTCGCTGTAATAAAGGTCGGACGGCAACACGTTGGCCATGATCGTGAATCCGGCGTAGGAAAAAGTCGCAAATGCGAAAAGGAAGGAAATCAGATAGAGATTAGTTGTGAAGATGGTAGGGATCAGCAACGTCACTCCGATCCCGCCGTAAATCATCACGGCCTTGCGAGCCGCACCCACCGACCATCCTCGTCTGATCAGGTAGCCCGACACTGCTCCGCCGAAAAAACTGCCTGCATCAGCAGCGATGAATGGTATCCACACCGCGATGAGGCTGGTTTTCAATTCAATTCCTTTGGCGACCAAATAGATCGGGAACCACTCCGCGACGAAAAAGAAAACCGGGTCGGTAAAGCTTCTCGCAATGATCGTTCCCCAGGTTTGGGGGAGTTTGAGCAGGTCGCGCCAGCGCGGACGGGCCGTGCCCTCCTGCTGGGCATCCGCATCACGCTTGTCGGCCTCGATCATGCGGAGTTCGGCGTCGCTGATGAGCGGGTGGCTTTCCGGCGGATAATAAAGCCATCGCCAGACGATGAGCCAAAGGAAGCCGAGGGCGCCGGGAACCATGAAAGCCGGTCGCCAGCCCCAGCGCGAGTAGATCGAGTAGGTGAGGTAGGGGGTGATCGCCGCTCCGATGGAGGAACCGCTGTCAAACAGTGCCGTCGCCAGCCCGCGCTCGCGCTTCGGAAACCATTCCGAGACAGCTTTGGTCGCGGCTGGCCAATTGGCAGATTCGCCGGCGCCCAGCAAGAAGCGGAAGGAAGCGAGGCTGTAAAACCCACTTGCCAAAGAAGTCAGCATCGAGATGATCGAGTATCCGAGGACGCTAAGTGTGAGGCCTCGGCGCGTACCGATGCGATCCATGAGCTTGCCGAAAACCGTCTGCCCGATTGAGTACGCGACGCGGAAGGCGATCGCGAGATTGGCATAGTCGCTATTGGTCCAGTGATACTGGGATTGAAGATAGGGAGCCAGCCAGGAGAGCGTTTGGCGGTCGATGTAGTTGATGACGGTGGAGGCAAACAGCAGTCCGCCTATCCACCAGCGTAGGGCGGGGATCGAGCGTGCGCTGCGAGAACGAGGTTGGTCGGCCTTAGCCATGTCGGTGCTGAGTTAATTGTGGGTGAGTTAGCTCCGGGGGCTTCTCCTGCGACCTTATGCGGAGGTCTCTAATGTCGAACTGAGCAAACCGGAGGACTCCTTGTCGAGATACACGTTGGCGTGGGCGTGCGTGCGCAGGATCGAGGCAGGCGCCATCGGACTGATCTCGCCCTCGAAGCAGGCCTTCACGGCCTGCGCCTTTCGCGACTCGGGCACGACCGCCAGAATCTCCCGCGCCTTCAGGATTTGCCGCACCGACATCGAGATCGCCTGCTTGGGCACCTGTGATATGTCGCCGAACCAGGCTTCTCCGACCTGCTGACGGCGGCAGGCTTCGTCAAGATTGACGATCAGGTACGGCGCTTCGGTTTCGAAGTCTGCCGGCGGGTCGTTGAAGGCAAGATGGCCGTTCTCCCCGATCCCGACAAAAGCGATATCCACCGGGGCCGATGCAAGCGCCTTGCCGACCTGGCGGATGACCTCGGAAAGATCGTGCGAGTCGCCGTCGAGGGGATGAAACTTCGCGACTCCGGTTTTGTTCACTAAGCGATCGAGAAGTATCTTCCGAAAGCTTGCGGGATGGGTCGCAGGCAGGCCGATGTATTCATCGAGGTGAAACAGTTCGACTCGTCCCCAATCGATATCTGTGGCCTCGGTAAGAGCAGCCAGGAACTCCAGCTGAGACGTGCCGGTGGCGGCAATGACGCGTGCCTGGCCACGGTCGCGGATGGCGCTGCGGATGGCAAATGCCGCCTTCTGGGCGGCCGCCTTTCCTAACGAGCTCTTGTCGTTGAAAACCTTTAACACCATCCTTGGCTTTCTTTCTCCGGTAACCCCGACTGGGTTTCGCAGTGAAGATGTCCGGAAAGTATACAAGAACTCGAACGACCACAAGCCGCGCTCGATGCGGCTGGAGAACGGGATGGCAGGCACCTTATTCCGTGGCGATGGGTTGTGAGGAATGCGGCAGGCTTTTCCCTCTTGCGAACCCAAAATCATTTGACTTTGCCAATCTTTCCTTGTATTACGAGTACTTGCGTTCGATTTCACTTAATCTTCTTTCATTGTGCCGGCGCCGGTCAAGAAGCTTATCTATGTTCTCAACCACGGAAAAGGCTTTGCGATTTGTCAGCCACCTCCCTCGAAAGCTGCGAGCCATGATTGCGATCAGGCCTTGGATTGTTCTCACCACTGTGTTTACGTCTTGCGCACTCGCAGCCACTGCGGACATGCCTACCAGCAAGCCTCAGATTCAGGGCGGCAATCTGCGCATCGAATTTGATAACCGCCTGCGGAGCAGGGTGGTTGCCCGTTTCGACCAGACGGAGACGGTATTGGGACCGTTCGCTGCCTCTGAGACCGTGACCACCGCCGAGAAGGTCTGGACCGGATTTCTTCTGACCTCCCAAAAACACGAGCGCACAAAAGACAATTTCGGGGAAGGTGAGCGGCTCACCGTCGAAGGGAAGGCGGGAACGCTCACTAAGATGGTCTCCGTCACCGTGTACGACGACTTTCCGGCGATGGCGTTTTTCGGCGTTCAGTACACCAATACTGGAACAACCGAGCTTGCGGTCAAGAGTTGGACTAACAACGGGTACACGATGAACGCGCAACGCGGAGCGGGCACGCCAGCTTTCTGGTCTTACCAGAGTGGCTCCTACGAGAAGCGTCCCAACTGGGTCCTGCCGCTGCACACCAATTTTCAGCAGGAGAATTATCAGGGCATGAATGCCAGCGACTATGGTGGCGGCACGCCGATCGTCGACGTCTGGCGACGTGACGTGGGAATGGCTGTGGGACACATCGAGCCGCGGCCGAAGCTGGTTTCCCTGCCCGTATCCATGCCCGATCCCGCACATGCCAGGATTGCTGTACGCTTCACCAAAGCTATCTCATTAAAGCCCAGTGAAAGTTTTCATACGTTTCGCACCTTCGTCGCCGTCCATCAAGGAGACTACTTCCGCGCACTCGCCGACTACCGGCGCTTCATGGTGAAACAAGGTTTTCAAATGGCCACGGCTCCCGATGACGCTTTCGGCGCCATTTGGTGCGCGTGGGGATATGGACGAAAAGTTCAGCCTCAGCAGGTGTATGACACACTTCCGACCGTGAAACGCCTAGGATTTGCCTGGGTCACGCTGGACGACGGTTGGCAGAACAATGTGGGCGATTGGCAACTTGATCCCAAGAAATTTCCCAACGGCGACGCTGATATGAAGGCCCTGGTGGACCGCATTCACCAGGAAGGATTCAAGGCCCAGCTCTGGTGGTCACCGCTCAGTGCCGTGCCAGACTCGGAACTGCTCCGGGATCATCCAGACTACGAGTTACTGAACCGTGATGGCTCCAAGAGAAAAGTTTCCTGGTGGAACTCCTACTATTTGTGTCCAGCAGACCGCCGCGTCGTGGAGTACCACAAGGCACTGGTGCGAAAAATCCTGGTGGATTGGGGATTTGACGGGCTGAAGCTCGATGGCCAGAACATGAACGGAGTTCCAGCCTGCTACAACCCGGCTCACCATCACGCGCAGCCGGAAGAATCGGTCGAAGCTTTACCGGATTTCTTCAAGGCAATTTACGACGCCGCACAGGCGGCAAAACCTGGGACGCTGGTTGAGTTCTGCCCTTGCGGCACCGCGTTCTCCTTTTTCACCATGCCGCATTTCAACATGTCGGTGGCTTCGGACCCGACAAGTTCCTTTCAAGTTCGCTCCAAGGCGAAAACGTTAAAGGCCCTGATGGGAGACAATGTTCCATTCTTCGGCGATCACGTCGAACTGAGCGATGGCGGCAATGACTTTGCGTCCACCGTGGGCGTGGGAGGTGTGGTGGGAACGCAGTTTGTTATGCCGTCTTTAGTCACAAGGCACGGCAAATCCGATCTGACTCCGGAGCGGGAGAAGGAATTCGAAAAGTGGCTTCGCATCTATCGGGAAAAGATGCTGTCCCGAGGACAATATCTCGGGCAGCTCTATGACATCGGCTTCGATGTGCCGGAGACTCATGCGATCCGCAAGGACCAGACCATGTACTACGCCTTTTTTGCCAAGCAGTGGAAGGGGCCAGTCGAACTGCGCGGCCTCGAAGACCGCAACTATAGTGTCGTGGACTACGTCACAGGAAAAAGCCTGGGGACGGTATCAGGACACGCCGCACGTCTGCCGGTCGAGTTCGACGGAAACCTGCTTGTGGAAGTGCGGCCACAATAAACAGTATTTACAAGCAAGCAGTTGTTTTTCTTGGGAGGAAAAGGGTGAAATCTCTGTTTGTTGTTGTGTTGTTGATGTGCGTCTCCGTGGCCTTTGGCCAGTCCAACTCTTCGTTCTACGTGTCGACGACTGGAGCTGATTCGAATGCCGGCACCCAGACGGCACCTTGGCGCACCGTCCAACATGCCGCTGACACCGTGCGTGCGGGTGGTACCGTCAATGTGCGGGGTGGAGTCTACGAAGAAATCGTAAGCATCAAGGCATCCGGCAACGCGACTGATGGATACATTACTTTTCGAAGCTATCCCGGCGAGACGGCAATCCTCGACGCAGTGCATCTCACTCCCTCTGGCAGACAGGGCGTTCTTACGATTCACAACCAGAGCTACGTGCGAATCGAAGGTTTTGAGATTCGCAACTTCCACACCGCCGAGCATCGGCTGACTCCATTGGGCATAAGCATTATGGGGGCCGGCTCCCATATAGAACTGCTGAAGAACAACGTCCATCATATTGAGCAGACTTTTAACGGGCGTGATGGTCCGGGACATGGTGCCAACGGGTTTGGCATAGCTGTATACGGTACCGACGCCAAGACTCCCATCAGTGAACTCGTGATTGACGGCAATGAGGTGCATAATCTCCAAACCGGCTCGAGCGAGTCGCTGGTGGTGAACGGGAACGTCACGAACTTCCGCATCACACACAATGTGGTCCACGACAACAACAACATCGGAATCGACGTCATCGGTTTCGAGCGTACGGCGCCCGACCCTGCCGTCGACCAGGCTCGCGACGGAGTCGTAAGCGGCAATTTGGTTTACAACATTACCTCGCGCGGCAATCCAGCCTACGGCGATGATGTAAATTCCGATGGCATCTACGTGGATGGCGGCACCAGGATCCTGATCGAACAGAACGTCATGCACGATGTGGACTTTGGAATCGAGCTGGCCAGCGAGCACAAGGACCGCGCCACCAGTTACATCACTGCGCGGAATAACCTTATCTATCACTGCCACACCGCAGGTGTTTCCATCGGGGGCTATGCGCCGGAGCGAGGACACACTGATCACAGCACGGTGGTCAACAACACGCTCTACGATAACGATACGTCGGGAACCGGGTCCGGCGAGTTCCAGATGCAGTGGAACATGGCGGACGATATTTTTG
This sequence comes from Candidatus Sulfotelmatobacter sp., assembly GCA_049583505.1. Taxonomy (GTDB): domain Bacteria; phylum Acidobacteriota; class Terriglobia; order Terriglobales; family Acidobacteriaceae; genus Sulfotelmatobacter. The sequence continues at coordinate 2,498 of JBAUVZ010000508.1, read as the reverse complement.
CGAACAACATCGTCTACGCGGGATCCCGCTGCCTTATCACGTTGAACAGATCGCAGGTCGACAAGCAAAAGCCTCCTGTCGCGATCGATCACAACCTCTATTACTGTGCCTCCGGAGCGAACGCGAGCACATGGGCAGGAGCTTCCGCCACTGTGACCGGATTCGACAACTATGTTCAGTCAACGGGAAATGACCGACATTCCCGTTTTCTGGATCCGCATTTTGTTGACGCCAACAAGGACTTTCATCTGCGACCAGATTCTCCCGCGATCGCTGCTGGCACGACTGACGGAATGCGGGTGGGAGAACTGGATCTCGAAGGCTCACCGCGAGTCAAATCCGGAAACATAGACATCGGCTGCTACCAAACAAAATAGGAGTAGTGCACGTTGAGATTGGACGTGAATCGCCGCGACTTCCTGAAGATCGCCGCTGGAGCCGGCGCCGCCTTGGCCGCGCCAACTTCAGGACTTGCTGCTCCCCCCTCCAAGATGATCGGCATTCAAGTCGGGGCAATTTCGTTTGTGGATGAAGGTACCGAGAAAGTCCTTGATGTGCTTCAGGAACGCGCCTGCGTGAATACGCTCTTTCTAGCGGTATTCACCTACGGTCGAGGTATCGCCGGAAGACAGATTCCGGGCCAGCCGCTGCCCGATCACGGCAAGCAGGAGTACGATCTCAATTTTCACGGCGGGAACTTCGCTACTCCTCATCCCCAGTACTACGAGAATACGGTTCTGAAAGACACGCGCGCGCCCGACCATGGCGACCTGGATATCCTGGCCGAAGTGCTCCCTGCCGCCAAGAAGCGTGGGGTGAAGGTCATCTGCTGGCTCGAGGACGTGTTTCGCACCGACTTGCCGAACATTGGAAAGCTTCAGGAGCGAGATTTGTACGGGCGGAATGCCGAGACGCTGTGCGTCAACAATCCGGACTACCGGAATTTCCTGACCGGTCTAGTCGAGGACTATACCCGTTCCTATGACATCGACGGAATTATGTGGGGATCCGAGCGGCAGGGTGCGCTTTCGGACAGCCTGGGAGCCACGCACGATGTACCACCGATTGATCCTGGTAACGTAACTTGCTTCTGCGGGTTTTGTCAGAGCAAAGCGAAAGACCGTGGTATCAATGTGGAGCGCGCCCGGCAGGGATTCCTGCAGTTGGAAAACTTCGTTCGCTCGGCGCGGAGCGGCAACCGTCCCGTAGACGGCTACTACGTTCAGTTCTGGCGGCTCCTATTGCGGTATCCTGAACTAGCCGCGTGGGAAATGCTTTGGACTGACAGCCTTCGCGAGACCTACGCCGCAATCTACAAAACGGTAAAGGCCGCCAAGCCGACGGTTCCGGTGGGTTGGCACATCTGGCACAACAATTCCTTCAATCCGATCTACCGTGCGGAACAGGACCTGCATGAGCTCTCGAATTACTCGGACTTCATCAAGGTCGTCATGTACAACAACTGCGGTGGCGAGCGCATGGCGTTGTATGCAGACAATATCGGCTCGACCCTTTATGGAGATCTCTCGAAACAGAGCCTGATCGATCTTAACTATGCATTCATGGGATTCAAGGAGCGCAGCTACGATCAGATTCCTCACACGGGGCTTTCAGCTGATTACGTCTACCGCGAGACGAAACTTGCGCTGGAGGGTGTTGCTGGCACGAGCACTTTGATTTGGCCAGGCATTGATATCGATATCCCGACCGGCCCCAATAACAGCAAGTGCACGCCGCAAAGCGTTAAGGAAGCAGTTCTGGCGGCGTTCCGCGCTGGCGCGCCGGGCGTGCTTCTATCTCGCAAGTGTTCCGAGATGCGGCTCGCCGACCTCAGCGGCGCTGGAGAAGCGATTCGCGAGTTGAAACTATCTAGTTGAGAACCGCTCGCTAGCGCGGCAAGGAAACCCAATCTTATAATTCCATGGAAGATAACCGCCAGCGACGCAACTACTAGGACACTAGCCTTTTCCGCCCAATCGAGTAAGATTTTGAGGTCCCCACACAGCGGGTGCGCCATGAAAATCGCCTCGTCACCGAGACAATTGGCAGGCTGTAACGAGGTCCGGCAAGTCCTCGGCCAGAGCGGTAAGGACCTCGTCTTCCGCGCCGACGGAACGGTCGTGCGCCGGCGAAATGATGTCAACGGTGACCTTCGAGGTTAGAGCGCTTGGAGAAAACACGCGACCAGCAAACCCGCACCGAATCCAAGACGCGGCTCGTTGAGCAGATCAAGATCTATCTGCATTCGGGCGACTACTCTCGCGCGCTGGATTTGTTGCGCGGCACAGCCGCCGAATTCCCCGACGATGCGGAGCTGTCCGAACTGGAAAAGCTCGCCCAGGATGGCGCCAAGCGCAATGCCGAAGCCAACCGCCTTATCACCGAAAGCCAGGAACTGTTCGCCCAGCGGAAGTCCACTGAAGCCATTCAGTTGTTGCGCAAAGCCTACGAACTGGATAAACGCAATTCTCTCGCCCGCGCGATTCTGGCCAATGCCC
>JBAUVZ010000507.1:0-4934 GCA_049583505.1 Candidatus Sulfotelmatobacter sp. | reverse complement strand
CAGTGTTTATCAGGGATATGGCACAGGCTAAGCGCCAAATGAAAGCGTCTATGTGGCGCTGTAGATATGGGCAATGAAAGACCTACTATCCGTAAGACTAAAGTAGTCAAATGTAGACATGTAATATTTAACCGGCAATAGATGTAATGGAAGAGAAGTTATACCATCTTATCAAGCGCGCTGACCTGCGCTTCATGTGCGCACTTCGCAACCATCAAAGTTGCTGTTTGGGGTCATGCAAATAGAGCACATAAGTGCCTTCTGTCCGGATTGGAGTTCTTGAGATTAGAGTGGCAATTAGCTCAGTCGATCTACTGCGATTCGTCCTAGCTCTCGGCCGTCTCATTCCCAGTTCTTCGCCTCGATGCTCCGGGAAGGATAGCCTGCCTTTTGAAGGGCTTCTTCGGAAGGCCAGAAGGTGGTGTCTTCACCTCTGGTTGCGGACTCGAATCCGCTGGCTGAAACTGCAACCGAGAGTGGCGCGATAATCGCCGAATGAGGTGTATCATCGCGGCTGGTTTTACCTGCAAAAAGGTCTGGTTGGTTTCGACATTACGATGGAGTCGGCGAGTCCAATTAACCCCAGACGAGGTGCTGAACCGCCTTCCGATTCCGCTGAAATCCGAGGCGATACCAGCCTTGTGAGTGGTCTACGAGCCTCGATCTAATGGCCGCCAATTCGTACTTCTGAAGCGGTCGCAATTCTCACTCATGCCATGTCACAGCAATGATTGCCGGAAGGTTGAAGAGCACGGCCTGAGGCAACAATCAACGCCGAGAAAAGCCAAGGGGAATCACGGTTCTTTCTCCGGCGCATAAGCGCCGGAATTGGCACGCGACTTGGCCAGGGGGTCGTCGGCTTCCAGGTGCTTGATCGACTCTGTAGAAGCCAAGATTGTGCGGAGCCTATATGCATTACCTCTTCATGGGGGACGGCAAGGCCTGCTGCTTGTTAAGCAGCACGGATGCTAACTACTTCTTCGCAGGACTCGGATCGCCGCGTTGAAGGGGTTGCCCCGCTGGGGCAGAGAGAGACATTCCGAACATAGCGGGAGGGTTCTTACGGGCGTGGGCACGGCCTGTGAACGCCCCGAAGCGAAGCGCAGCCGCAAGGCGTTCCGCGCCCTTTGCGGAACGGAGCTTGACGGGCCGTGATCCGCGCTCGTACTCTCTTCCCGCTTCGGAATGGCTCGGTTACGGTCCCCGCGAAGCCTACCGCTGACGCGCGTGCGGTTCTTTCTTCCCGAAGTGTTTCTCGAACAGCTCGCGGGCCGCTGCACGCCTTCCACGGTCACCACGACCGATTTGGCCTCGCTCTTGGGATCAGAAGAGATGTAGTCCTTCGCGTGCAACCGTGTCGTATTCCATCCCACACCTTAGCTTGGAGTTTGCCGCAAAGGGTTGCACCCGGAACCTCAGAGCATGACCGGACAGATGCCGGACAAAAGTCCGGACGCACAACGGATGCCGCTAGCGCGGCGACAACGCCTCAGATGCGCATCCTGCGTAACCTTTGATGGATCAACACGTTTACGCACAGAGCGCCCGGCCATAGCTCATTAGCTCCTCGCCGTCCCGGAAGTCGCTTGTTTTCAACAAGTATCCCAACAGATACCTAAAGTAGCTCCGCAGTTCCCAATTGGGGATGACGTGTCTCTATACTCCCGGTGCGAAGCACCGCCCGGTTTTGACTTTCACCGTTTCTACAATCCATCCCGCCGCAACCCGCCCCGCATCAGCCTTCCGCCCCCGCTCATCGCCCCGCAATCGCCACCATTCCGGGCAGCCAGTCAGCGACACAACGGCCCCGCAAAAGGCCGCTACTCGCATCAGGATTAGGCCACGGATCGAGAGCGCAAAGGACGGCGAACCGGGAACGGAAAGAGCGGCTAAAGAGACTGGGATCGCGGCGCGGATCGGCGGCTCATTCCCCCCGCAATCGGGAACGCATCGGCTGGGTTCCATTTGTGATCAGACCTCCGCGCCCAAACGCCACGCTTCCAGGCGTCGAATCGCCGAAAGCCCCTGCGGAGCGAAGGTGCCTGCGGAGACAGACGACGAGGATTTTGAGCTTGCGGTGTGGCCGGCATTGCCCTCCTCGGAAGAAGGCGGATATGGGGAACGCGCTCCCCTCGAAGCAAAGATTCCGTGCGAAGATTTACACAGTTAGCATGGAAGAAAATGTGTGTAGGTACTGCATCAATAAATTCCGACCTTCTAGGTACCACCCGGATCAAAAAGTTTGCAGCTCAGGAGATTGCCAGCGCCGCCGCCGCGCAGACTACCATCGGAAAAAGCTCGTTGAAGATCCCGTTTATCGAGAGCAATGCCGCGACAGTCAGCAAAAGTGGCGCGAGAAAAACCCCCACTACATGAAGCGCTATTGGGCAGACCGGCGAGCCGGTGACCGTCTTAATCCTAAGAAATCCCACTTAACATCTGAACTGAACCAGCTCTTGAAATTGGCAAAGAACAACTCGGCTGTCGATCTTCGGTCGCTGGATGCAAGCATTTGGCTTGTCTCTCCAGATGGGTTATATGAAAAGAACAACCTTGCTTCCGCCAAAATCATTATCGTGCTTGGGATTCCGTCCTCCCAGGCTAGGGTCAGGCAGTAAAGAACACCCCTTTGAACCTGGTTTGCCGCTCGTCATATAACTACTAATGTCTGGAGAATCCAGCATTGGGCGTAAAGGCGGTCCCCTGCCGGGTGACCACGCCGGCCAGCGGTCCGCAAGAGCAGCAGTGACTCTTAGGGTCGCCCCAGCTCCCATCGCGTGAAATCCGCACTTCGGACGACGGCCAGCAATGGAAGAAACGGGACGACAGCAGGCTTCATCATGTCAATCCGGTACTGGCGCGACCCGCGTCGTGGAATACGTCCGCATGTCGACAGAGCACCAACAGTACTCTACCGACAACCAAAGGAAAGTTATCCAGCAATACGCTGAGGGCCGAGGCATGACCATCGCCCGGACCTACACAGACGCCGGCAAGAGCGGCCTTCGAATTGACGGTCGAGATGCTCTGAAAGAGTTGATCCATGATGTAGAGAATGGCCGAGCCGACTTCAGCGCAATTCTTGTCTACGATGTCAGCCGTTGGGGGCGTTTCCAGGATGCGGACGAGAGCGCCTATTACGAGTACATTTGCCGACGCGCAAAGATCGATGTGCACTATTGCGCTGAGCAATTTGAGAATGACGGCAGCCCCATTTCGACAATCGTTAAAGGCGTGAAGCGGGCAATGGCTGGTGAGTACAGCCGCGAGCTTTCCGCCAAGGTCTTTATCGGGCAATGTCGCCTTATCGAACTCGGATTTCGCCAGGGTGGCTCACCAGGGTTTGGGCTTCGTCGGATGCTGCGCGACGTGACCGGACAACACAAGGGTGTGCTCAACCGGGGAGAGCAAAAGAGCATACAGACAGACCGTGTCATTCTCGTTCCAGGGCCGCCGGAGGAAATGGAGATCGTTCGTTGGATGTACCGCATGTTCGTGGAAGAAAGAATGCTCGAATCGAGACTCGCCAAGATATTGAACGACCGCGGCATTACCACAGATTTGGGGCGGGCCTGGACTCCAGGCACGATTCACCGGATCTTGACGAACGAGAAGTACGTTGGCAACAACATTTACAACAGAATGTCCTTCAAGCTGAAGAAGAAGCGTGTTCTAAACCCCCCTGAGATGTGGATTCGTAGTGATGCGGCATTCGAGTCCATTGTCCCAGCAGACCTGTTCACAAGGGCGCAGACCATCATTCGAGAACGCAGTCGCAAGTACACCAATGACGAACTACTGGACCAACTTCGCGGGTTGCTGGAGCGCGCGGGCCGTCTCTCTGGTCTTCTGATCGACGAGACTGACGGCATGGCATCCAGTACCGTCTATCGCAGCCGGTTTAGCAGTCTGATCCGGGCATACGGGTTAATCGGGTACACTCCCGAACGCGATTACCAGTTCGTCGAAACAAACCGTCAGCTGCGCCTGATGTATCCGAAGATCATTGCTGATGTCGTTGACAGCATGCGCCAGCTCGGAGGTGCTGTGAGGACTGACCCCACGACCGACTTGCTGATGGTGAATGATGAATTCACTGCAGCCCTTGTTATCGCCCGTTGCCGCCAAAGAGATTCAGGAGGCTTTCGATGGCTAATTCGCATGGATGAGGGTTTGAACCCAGACATCACCGTTGCAGTGCGAATGGCCGCCGATAATCAGAGCCCTCTCGATTACTATCTCCTGCCGAGTCTCGACATGACCTTTGAAAAACTATTGCTCGCCGAAGATAACGCGGTCAGTTTAGATACATATCGCTTTGTGACCCTTGATTTCTTTTTTGGCATGGCCCAGCGCGCAAGGGTAACGGGGGCCGCATGAACGACACCGCTCCGACTGTTCAGATGATCCCCATAGATCAAATAAACGTCCTCAATCCGCGAAGCCGTAACAAGATTGCTTTCCAAGGCATCGTGGCCAATATTTCCAGTCTTGGTCTCAAGAAACCCATTACCGTCGCTCGTCGGATCGAACCCACAGATGGCAAACCATACGATCTGGTGTGCGGCCAAGGTCGCCTGGAGGCCTTCATGGCGCTCGGCCAAGTTGAGATCCCTGCAATTGTGAAGGAAGCATCGCGGGAGGAATGCTTCTTAATGAGCCTGGTAGAAAACATTGCTAGGCGCCAAATCCGCCCGTTGGAGTTGCTCAGAGAGATCGACGGTCTGAAGTTGCGAGGTTACAACACAAATGAGATTGCGAAAAAGATTGATGTCGCTAGGAGCTACGTTGTCGCAATCACGCATCTCTTGAAAAACGGCGAAGAACGTCTTCTTCATGCCGTTGACAAAGGCCGGATACCGCTGTCGGTTGCGATGCAGATCGCGAACGCCGACGAAGAAGGTATTCAGCAAGCCCTCTGCCAAGCCTATGAG
>JBAUVZ010000506.1:0-9202 GCA_049583505.1 Candidatus Sulfotelmatobacter sp. | reverse complement strand
ATGCACGATCGAAAATCCGAGATTATGAATACAGTTTGATTCTCCGGCGGAACACAAGCGATCTAAGTGATTACCTTGGACTCGACTTCCTAAACTTGCTTTCGGACTTGCTAGAGGAGGCACTTCGGATTGAGGCCGGAAGCGCCGGTGATGAACAAGGAAGAGTCGAAGACTACTCCTATATTTGGCAAGCGAATCTCGCTAGTTCCAACGGTGGTTTAGAAACTCCGAAGCGCCTCCTTGCATCTGCAATTCTGCTTAGCGCAGAACGAATCTCTTCAAACGGAACACAGGCCTTGACTGATGTACTGAACAGCTTGGAAAAACGACGATACAAGATTTTCGAGAGAATTGGCCTGGAATTGCTAGCACACAATCCTCTCGAACACGTGGGCGCTGTCACCAAGAAACTATTGGATAAGGGTTTGTTTAACGACCTGGGCGTCCGACCTGAATACTATGAACTTTCCGAACAAGCATTCTGGTTGCTTAGTCACGCGGAACGAGAACAGATTCTGAAGTGGATTGACGAGGGCATAAACCGGGAGAATCTCCAAAAGAGAGGCTTCTCGGACGATGAAGCCGATGCCCTCATTGACCGCTGGCGTCTTGAGCGCTTAACGCCACTCCAGCAACATCTACCGCCCGAATGGAAAAAACGGTACGAAGCACTGACCGAGAAACTCGGCACCACTAAACATCCGAAATACCCGTTTCACCGCAGCGGAGCATTTGCAATTGGCACTAGGAGCCCTAAGACTGGAGAAGAACTGGACTCAATGTCGGTAGCGGACGTTATCGCGTACCTAAAGAGCTGGAATCCTGGAGAGGAGGATCCATTTTTCTTCGAACGGCCTTCGCCGGAAGGACTTGGTGCAGCGCTTTCGGCGGTTATCTCGAAAAAACCAACAGAGTTTGGCGATCATGCTTTGGAATTCCGCGATACCGATCCGACTTACGTGCGTTCTGCCCTCCTGGGCTTCGAGAATGCGGCTCGATCTTCGAAGCCCTTTTCCTGGGAGCGTGTGCTCGATCTGTGCTCGTGGGTGGTATCTCAGCCATCGGTTATTCCAGGCCGCACTGACACGATCAACACGAGGGACCCGGATTGGATGTGGACCCTCGGTGCGATCGTCAGCCTTATTGAGGAGGGGTTTAAAAATAAAGTGATTCCGTTTTCACTCCGGAAGGCTGTATGGAGTGTTCTTCAGGCCTTGTCAGAGGTGGAAGAACCTTCACGCAGCGATTTCGATTATCGAAATCCCCAGTCGCAAGAGAGAGATTCTTGGAGCGCATCTATCAATCGGGTGAGACCACGAGCGATTCGAAGCGCAGTCACTTACATTGAATGGTGTCGCGACAACGCGGGGAGAGAATTGTTCTCGTTGGAGAGTGCGCCCGAAGCAAAAGCACTACTGGAAAAGCACCTCGATCCTGGAGTTGATCAGGCGGTCGATGTGCGCCTGATTTATGGCGAGTTCTTACCATTTCTCGCGCACGTCGATGAAAAATGGGTTACTTCTAATCTCACACAGATTTTTCCAGCACAGCCCGAATATCGTACGTTACGCGACGTTGCTTGGGTTGCATATGTTTCCGCCAATCCCGCCTACGACAAGGCATTCGAAATCTTGAGAGACTTGTATACTTCCGCCGTTAACGAAATCGGCATATCTAGGCAAGTTGGACACGGACACCTCCTTGAGAATGCAGACGAAAGCCTCGGCCAGCATCTTATGCAGTTGTACTGGAGGGGACGCCTCAGCGCGGAAGCAGGAGGACTCTTAACCCAATTCTTCGGGAAAGCTGGCGATTCGTTGCGTGCGCACACGGTGGCCTTCGTTGGTCGCTCAATGAATCCTGCAGAGATACAACCTGACATTCTCGAACGGCTAATCACTCTGTGGGACTATCGTTTGGCAGATGCACCTTCCACCGAGCACAAGAGAGAAATGGCCGCGTTTGGGTGGTGGTTTATAAGCGGCTGCTTCCAAGACAAGTGGGCGCTCGAACACCTCTACAAAATCTTGCTGCTGTCCAATGGCGAGATGGAACCGAAATTAAATACCCTCGACCGGCTCTCGACCTTAGCCGGTGAATACCCAGATCTTGTGATCTCCTGCACCGAACTTATAATTAGCGCAGATTATGAGAACGTCATACTCTGGGTACAGGAGCTCACTCAGATCCTGAGGGTCGTACTGGAAAGTGGCAATCCTGGCGCGTCAAAAACAGCGGAGAAGATAATCCATAAGCTAGGCACGCGAGGCGACCACCAATATCGGTCATTGCTCGGGTAGAAAACCTAGCCCACGAAGCCCAAGCCTCCCAAAGAGGTCTACTACAACATTGTCGGGGAGCCCATTAATCCGACCGAAGACGACTAGGCGACGCCCGACGGGCGAGAGGGCGGACTAGGGAGTTGTCGCGGGATGATACGAGAAATCCTTGCAACTGGATTCGGAAGTAGGCGGAGTCCGCCGCACGCCACCGAGAAATATCCCGTCAAACTCGTTGAAATTGCCCCTTGAGTTCGCCTATTCTGTGCAAAAGGGCGAGAAAATCGCTCAAATTCGTCGCGCAAGTTTCGCCCGAGTCTCGTTGTTTTCAACGGCCTCCCACTCCCACGACTCAGGGCGCCAAATGATTTAGGAAACCAATCGATCTAGGGAGGTAGGGAAATGGGCAGGCCGAGTTGGACAATGCGACTGAAGGTGGAGCAGTGCTTGCCATTGAGGGTGGAATCGTTCAACCGTTCTGGAACGTGGGAATGTCCGTCGGGAACCACGGGCACCTCGTCTTGGACAGTCCCCCAGGGATCTCTGGGAAAGATCGACTACACAATTCAGAATGACGCGGACGGGCTGGCGATCCACATCCACCGCCAGGATGCCCGGCTGTGCGGCGAGCTAAGGCTTCTGGAGGAGTCCCTGATCCCAGTAACCACCACCCGCCCGCACTTCGGGGGAAAGCGCCATTGGTTCAAGTGTCCCATCGTGCGTGACGGGAAACCATGTGGCAAGCGCGTGGGACGCCTGTATCTCCCGCCCGGTACGCCAGCTTTCGGGTGCAGACATTGCCATAACTTGACGTACCGGAGCGCGCGCGAGCACGACAAGCGTAAGGGCGCTTTGGCACGGAACGCGTTGTCACGGCTGGCGGCGTTAGAAAACCTGGCCAGAATTGCTCCCGTGGAAACCCCGTAAAGATTGGCCTTCTTGATTTCCACCATGGCGTTAGGAATGTGTAGTTTTCTAATCAGGCAGGAGTCTACACGTTTGGCCCCCCTAAAACCCCCACTCTCTCCTGCCCTCAGATGCCGAGAGAGGCAGGTTTATGGTCGGTGGGAGTCGTAACCATAGATCGGAGTGCCGCTACCTCAATCCCTCAATTGGGGTTCTAAGCCGCAGTTTTTGGGCCTACCATTCGTGGATCTGGGGAGATTCTACGATTCAAGTCGGCGATTCTTACGAACATGACCCCTGTTATGACCCCTCTTGCGAGCAAATGTCGCGTTACATGTTGAGACGCAGGACAGATATTGTATAGTTCCTGCTGCGCTTGGGGCCGGAAGGCGATTCGTAGAACGCAGCAAATAAGTGGTTTCCGGGGTTACTTCCATAGCGAGTCGTTGTTCGCATTTCAGAGGGCCTTAGAGTTGGCCCTCCAGCGAGCATTAAAGGAGACAGTTCGATGCCAACTAGGTTAGTTCTCTTTTTCGCATCGTGTAGCGCGCTACTGTTTTTCGCTGCAAGTGGTTCTGGGTATGCACAACGTGCCCTCACCGCCCGTCCTCTTGTTACAGCGAGTATCGACGAAAAGAAAGTTGTTACTCTTTCCGGCAACACGCGGTCGGAAGTTCATACGGCGAAAATTCTCGGGCCCGTGTCTGACGATCTTCAGCTCGAACATATCTATCTCCTGATGAATCGTCCGTCCGAACAGCAGCAGGGGATTGACGACTTGATTAATCAACTTCACGACCAGAATTCGCCCCACTACCACCAGTGGCTCACCGCGAGCCAGATAGCGGTGCGCTTCGCTCCGGCGGAAGAAGACATCCAGACGGTCACAGATTGGCTCGAATCGCATGGCTTAACTGTCAACGTGGTGTACCGTTCCAATGGAGTGATCGATTTCTCGGGTTCAGCACGGCAGGTAGCCGCAACGTTTCACACACAAATCCATAACCTCGACGTGAATGGCACACATCACGTTGCGAATACTAGCGATCCCCAGATTCCGTCCGCGCTTGCGCCGGCAATAAATGGTATCGTCTCGCTGAACGATTTCCGGCCGCGTCCATTGTCTCGGGTTCGCGCTAGGCCGAATTATTCCGTCGGTATTGGTGGCTCCCCTTACCAGTTGGTCGTGCCTGGGGATCTGGAGAAAATTTATGACATGAATTCTTTATATGCCGCAGGCATTTCCGGCCAGGATCAAACGATTGTGGTGTTGGAAGACAGTGATGTCTTTACTGTTGCAGATTGGCATACATTCCGCAAAACGTTTGGCCTTGACGCCAAATTTCCAAAAGGATCATTCAAGCAGATTCACCCGCAGCCCGGTTTTTCGCCCGATAGTGGCGGTTCTTGTGCCGATCCTGGGGTGAATCCAGATGATAGCGAAGCCATCGCCGATGCTGAATGGGCCACTGCTGCGGCGCCCAGTGCTGAAATCGTTGTAGCGTCGTGCGCGGACACAAACACGAATTTTGGCGGGTTCATTGCCATGCAAAACCTGCTCACTCGGCTCTCTCCTCCCCCAGCGGTCATGAGCATCAGTTATGGTGACGATGAGGAGTCGCAGGGCGAAAGCTTTAACGCATATATTAGTTCGTTGTACGAGCTCGCGGTGTTGCAGGGTGTATCCGTGTTCGTTTCGGCTGGTGATGCCGGAGCTGCGGGTGGTCTTGATGCCTTCACCTCGGCGGCCACTCACGGCATTGGCCATGTAAACGGCTTTGCCTCAACCCCCCACAATGTTGCCGTGGGAGGAACGGACTTCGCCGATACATTCCTAAATCAAAATGCTACTTACTGGAGCGCGAAGAACGGCCCTTACTTCGAGTCGGCTCTATCCTACGTCCCAGAAATTCCGTGGAACGATTCTTGTGCCAGCAGGTTGATTTCCCAATTCTTCGGATTCTCAGTGCCATACGGGCCGAGCGGGTTTTGCAACAGCATTATCGGTGAAGAGAATTACCTATTCGTCGCAGCTGGAGTCGGCGGACCGAGCAGCTGCGCGTACGGGACTCCCAGTATCCCCGACGTAGATAGCGGAACTTGTTCGGGCCGCAAAAAGCCCTTGTATCAATATCTGGTCGCAGGTAACCCGAGTGATGGTGTGCGCGACGTTCCAGATGTGTCGCTATTTGCAGGCGGGGGAACTTGGGGTCACTTCTACATCGACTGTTTTTCCGACACAGCGAACGGCGGCAGCCCTTGCGTCGGTCCTCCGGTGAACTGGACCCCCGACGGTGGAACTTCGCTCTCATCTCCGATCATGGCTGGCATTCAGTCCTTGGTGAATCAGGCGGTCGGCGAACGACAGGGGAATCCGAACTTCATCTACTATTTGCTTGCGGGCTTCGAGTACAACTCCGGAGAGAATGTCAGTTGCGACTCGACGTTAGGTAATCAGACCAGCCCAAGATGCATTTTCTACGACATCACATTGGGGGACAACGATGTGAATTGTCTGCCACTAACTGGGGTTGGGACCTTCAATTGTTACTTTGACGGCGGTACCAACGGAGTCCTGTCGAGATCAAATTCTGCCTATGAGCCAACGTACGCCGCCACTCCAGGGTACGACTATCCAACCGGAATTGGCAGTGTGAACGCGTACAACCTAGCGAGAAGCTGGCCAGGTTCGCGGTTGCGTGAGCGTGTGGAGGAGAGTGGGTCCATCGGAAACCGTCGATGATACGGCTGAAGTGCCCCTATACAGCTTCTGTCAGTCCGCGCTCGTTCGCGATCCGATCCAGCACACGGCGCATCGCAACCCACCCAGGGAAGTGTCGACCCCTCGATCACCGGACACTCTCGCGTGCAATCGCCGAATCACCTTCCCGCATTCCCCGGTACTCACAATTACTAGCAAAATCTACTTTACCGGCCCCAAATATCGGTCCAACCAGTCGAGGGTCTCTTTGATCATCCCATCCCGTGGGATGTCATGGCTAGTGCCGTAGACAACACGGTGTATCTCTTCTTTGGGTGTCCCAAGCAGTCGGAACATTGGCTCCTGCGAGGAGCCAACCGGAAAGAGGAAATCGAACCGTCCGTTCAACATTAAAGTGGGTGCCTTAACCCGTGGTGCGAAGTTAAGTTGATCCACTTCGGGCAACCGTTTCTGCAAATAAAAACCAGGGCAGATGAGTACCAAAGCCTTGAAGCGTTGGTCCACCGCGGGAAGTATTGCGGCCATAGCCGCACCCCAACTGAAGCCCTCATAAGCCAGTCTGTTGTGATCGATATCAGGACGGGTCTCGAGATAATCGATCGAACGGCCCAGGTCTTTCGACCAGGCGATCACGTGGTCTCTATAGGAACTCGTCATATCAGGCCATGTTTCCGTAAGCAGATCGCCCCGCTCAAAGGTCGACTTGTAGATTGGAAACATCACAGCGCGTCCGCTCTTAATAATGAAATCGAAGTATTCCAGATAGCGCCAGTTCCTGCTGGACCTCATCCGAGTGGCATTAGCGCCCGGAAAATACACGACGGTCTGGTAAGGGGGGGACGATTTCTTGGGCAAGAAGAGATACGCTATGACGCGTTCATTCCCATATGCAGCGTCGTAGGTGATCTTTTCCAGTGTCCAGTTCTCTGCCTGCTCGGTAGACTCCACGATTGGGTGCAAGGGTGTCTTGTCGTACGAATAAAGGCTTCTATATACATGGAACAACTGATCCGGCACTGGCTGCTCTTTGCCGTAATCACGCGCTTGAAAACTAACGGGAGCTGCGGCCTTAGCTTCAACACCGGTCGAGGTATAGATTGCTGACCGGAATCCAAAATTCGCTGAGCGTTCGAAAGGATAGCGTGCATCGGCATCGTTGAACATGTAGTCCGGTTCGTTCCAAGCCCCACCGAGAATATATCGTTTGCCAGAAGTCGCCTCATTGAGGCACCACTCCTTGACGTTGCCAGCCAGATCGTAAACACCAGACCAGCTCATATCGAGGGAACTTCCCACACGGACGGGCCCAGACCCACCGAAATTACTCGCCGGAACGATGCTGCTGCTTTGTGTGAGAGATGCTGCGGCAGTCCAGTGATAAATCGTAGGCAGCGATTTGCCCATGAAGTCCGCATAAGCCGCTGCCTCGAACCAACTGACGCCCGTCACAGGAAAATCATCCTGCCCTCGCGGGTATTCGCCTTGGGTCCAAGTGGCGGGACCTGGCCTGCCAGTCCGATCGCGAAATAACATCATAGCGTCCGCCCAAGTGAGTTTGCGGCCATCCTTACTGAACGGATATTTCCAATACTCCTGCTTTTGGTAGCCTCCTTGATCGAGGAATCGCTTAAACTCGGCATTCGTAACCTCATACTTATCGATCCAGTAGTTGCTCAGTGGGACAGCAGGCAAGGATTCGAAACCCCCTAGTCCGAAGAGCGTCATGGGCTTGGTTGGCATAGATACGGTAGTCCCTAGATCGACGTGGACCATTCCAGCCAGAGCATGGGCTTCTTCATCCATATTGATAGCCATCGAGTCGTCGGGGAAGGTTGCCCGTTCAACAGTCGAAAATCCTTTCAGTTCGAACTTCCACTGTGAATCCACCAAAGGAAATCTGCGGTTATCGATGGGCGAACGTCCCACGAACTCCCAGGCGCTATCCGAAGCAACGTAGTTCTTTCGGTAGACCGAAACTCCGGGAGGCGTTGTACGTATGAACCCAGACCAGGACATCTTGGGCCACAATTTGAGAAGCATCGGGTCATGAGGGATGTACCGCTCCGCCTGAACAGCAACGGCGTAGGCCTCGCCTAATTTCTCTTCCTCGACCAGGCGAGCGATCTGTGGCAATGCTTGATTCCTGGCCCAACTCGTTTTCGAACTGTTGTGAATCCACCAAGCAAAGAGGCTCACCAACAGCAGCAATCCGAGCAGGACAGGGATGGCCACACTGGGCCGTTTGCCTTTCCGGAGCAGCACTCTCAAGTTGATCCCGGTGGAAGCTTGGGCTGCTTTGCAGTCTTCAAGGTCTTGCTCGATCTCCGACACAGATGCATATCGTTCCGCAGGGATCTTTCGCAAACAGCGCCGGATAATTCGATCGAGCTCGTCCGGCGCATCCTTGACAAATTCGTGAAGGGGTTTGGGTTCCTCATGGTCGATCGCGGCGATCGTATCAACGTTCGATTGACGTTCAAACGCTCGTCTTCCTGTCAACACTTCATAGAGAACAGCGCCAAAGGCGAAGATGTCACTGCGCAGATCCACTTCTTTCCCATGCAATTGTTCCGGTGACATATAAGGTAGCGTGCCAACCACTTGAACCCGCCCAGTGAGCATCGACATAGTTTCTTCATCGGGGCCCACAGCCCGTTGGGGTTTTGCCAGACCAAAATCCAGCAACATCGCCGCTGTGCCTGTGACCATGATGTTGCCAGGCTTGAGATCGCGGTGAATGATCCCTTTGCGATGCGCCGTGTCGAGGGCGCTTGCAATCTCGATGGCGATCTGTAGAGCCTCGCCGAGGGCAAGCGGGCCTCTCCGAATACGGGAAGAGAGGGTCTCACCCTCTAGAAATTCCATCGCGATGAAGGTTCTGCCGCTATCCTCTCCAAAATCGTAAACAGTGCAGATGTTTGGATGATTTAAAGCGGAAGCGGCTTTCGCTTCGCGTCGAAATCGATCTAAAGATGGGCGGTCTTCAGCGAGTTCCTTCGGCAGGAATTTAAGAGCGACCATTCGGTCGAGGCGGGTGTCTTCTGCCTTATATACTTCCCCCATGCCTCCAGCTGCAACAAATTTGACGATCTGGAATCGTCCCGCCACCATGGCACCCGTTGAGTAGCGCTCCGTGGACCGCACATGGCCAAGGCGAGGGTCAACAAACGCAGGGGTCGAAAGGAAACTACTCAGAGTATCGCCTTCATTCAGAAGCCGACGAACCTCCTGACGCACTACTTCATCGTGTTCGTTTCGCTCAAGCAACGCATTGCGCTCGGTGGGACTGCACTCC
>JBAUVZ010000505.1:0-9379 GCA_049583505.1 Candidatus Sulfotelmatobacter sp. | reverse complement strand
CCTCCGTACCCGGCGCGGCCACCGGCGGCGTGCTCAGCGCGAATCCGGATTCGACTGAAGAGTTTCGCGTGATTACCGACAACTTTAATGCCGAGTTTGGTCGTAATAACGGCGCGATTATTGACGTGGTGACGAAGAGCGGAACTAATTCATTGCACGGGATCCTCTATGAATTTGGCCGCTGGAACGGTTTTGGTGGCGCCCGCGACTGGTTCAACCCTTCCAGCGAGGGGAAGATGAACCCCTACGTGCGGAACCAGTTCGGTGGCTCGATCGGAGGCCCGATCATCAAGGACAAGACATTCTTTTTTTTCAACGAGGAGATCGACCGGTTCCGCACGACACTCACGGCCGAGGACACGGTACCGACCTCAGCGTTCAAGACGGGAGTGTTCACCTACAACGGGACGCAACCGGTAAACCTGTTGCCCGGCCAGGCGTCGAACCTCAATAACCTGCCCATGGATCCGACCATGCAGAAGGTGTTCGCGCTATATCCCAATCCGACGGTGGCGACCGGTGACGGATTCACCGGACTTTACTTCTTTCCGAGCGGATCGCGCTATGACGTTTCCAACTCGACGGTCAAGATTGACCACCACTTCACGGATCGCGAAAGCCTCAGCCTGCGTTACGGCTATGATGACCAGTACGACCCTAACTCGATACCGACTGTCGCCATCCTGCCGGGAGGCATAGGGGGTATATCTGAAAAGGCAATCACCCAAGGCTTGAGCGCACAGTTGACCTCCGCGCTCAAAAATACCCTGATCAACAACTTCCAATTCGGCTGGAATCACATTTACGCCAACTTCGGCTGTGCCGGATTGAACGTGCTGGACAGCCCGGGCGGAGTGGACCAGTTCGGTTCCGGCCGTGACTATGTGATGGATCCCTTCACCAGCTTCGGCTGTGCCTCCAACGGTCTGCTCGCCAACGATCAATTTCGAAAGACCGGCACAGTCAGTTACACCGAAAGCCTGAGTTGGGTTCATGGCAGCCACACCTTCAAGTTTGGTTTTGATTTTCGCGACGTGGGGGAAAGTGGAGCTCTCAACTTCCGTTCCCGGCGGCAATTGATGCTTGATCCGGATGTGGTTTTCGGTTCCAACGTCGCCAGCCCGATCAATGTGCCCAACTCTACCCAGGAACTGGATGATGCGGCCTCCGCGTTCTATGGTGTGGTGGCAGAAGATCTGAACGCGGGATTCTTCAACAAATCCGGGGTCCTGCAGCCGACGAACAACAAATTCTTCCGGCAGCACGAGTTTGACTGGTACGGGCAGGACACCTGGAAAGTGCGGCCCAACCTGACATTGAGCCTTGGACTGCGCTACCAATTGAACGGCGTCCCCTACGAGGAGAACGCCAATTTTTCCAATCTGCTGCGGGATCCGAGTTCGTTTGCAACCGGACAGCCGGTCGTATTCACCATCGTGGGTCCGGGCACCGGCAAGTCCATGTATAACCCCGATTATTCCGATATCGAACCCCGCCTAGGTTTTTCCTGGGATCCGTGGAGCAACGGGAAAACGGCAATCCGCGCGGCTTTTGGCATATTTCACGATCGCATATTCGGCAACATTTTCGGAATCGCCCGTGGCAACCCGCCGTTCGAAAACGATTACACTGCGTACCCCCTCAACTCGATCAACGACGCGCTGCCCATCGGCAGCCCCTACTCTCCCACCGTGTGTAGTGGATGTCTTGCGGGAGCTGTCCCCGCCGTGTTACCGAGCAGTAGTTTCACATTCTCGGCGGCTGTTCCGGATGGCACAGGGCTGACAACGGCATACCCGATCGATGTCCACCTTCGCAATCCAACCAGCAACAACTGGAATCTCGGAATTCAGCGCGAATTACCAGGAAATAACACGATAAATGTGTCCTACGTTGGAGCGATGGGAGTCCACGTCTGGGGAAACCGAGATGGAAATCCGCCAGTTCCCGCCCTGGTCCAGTACTTAGTGGCTTATTGCAGCAACCCGAACAACGCCTACGGCTGCACTCCGGACGAAGTCAGCGGCCTGAATCTCTACGAAGGTTACAACTATTTCGGTGATCTGCCGTTCAACGCGGTGAACAACAACGCGCTGATTCAGCCCTCCTATTACCAGACTGTGTACAACTCGATTTATCACGGGTTGCAAACCAAGTTTATACATAAACTCAGCCGCAGCCTGCAGATAGAGGGCGCCTACACCTGGTCGCATGCGATCGACAACAGCGTCGACGCTTTAACGCCGGCGGTTGGCAGCGAAACCTTTCCTCGCAATTCACTAAATTTGGCGGAGAACCGGGGCAATTCCGATAACGACACCCGGCATGTCGCGGTCATCGACTACGTTTGGGAGCTGCCGCTGGGACGCGGCAAGGCATATGCGAACCGTGGCGTGTTGGGAAAGATCTTTGAGGGGATGCAATTCTCCGGCATCACCACCTTGCAAACCGGGCATCCCTGGCAAGTTCGTACCTTGGTGGACAGTCAAAGAACCGGCATCGGCGCCTGGGGTTTACAGGTGGGAGATCCGTTCGCAGCGCCCAGCGGCCCTTCGTGCGCAGCGAGTGCCGGCCTGGGCAAGATCTATGTGACCAACACTTGCGCATTCGTGGTACCGCCCTTCGGATCCCAGGGCAGTGCCCGGAATTCGATCTATGGACCAGGCTTCGTCGATTTCGACCTGGCCTTCGCCAAGAGGATGAAACTGAGCGAGCGCTTCCAACTGGAGCTGCGCTTTGAAGGCTATAACATCTTCAACCACCCGCACTTCCTGAATCCGGGCACGGACAGCGCGGATGTCGGCAACCTGATTGGAAGCAGCATCTTTGGAGTCATTACCAGCACTTACACTGAGCCGGACGGCACCACGTCCGCGCGGCAAATTCAGGTGGCAATGAAGTTAAGTTTCTAGAGATCGAGGGTTCTAAGAATTGCCTTCGGCGCCTACCCTCCCCTCGGCCCTGCTGGAGTTCCTTCCGCTCGGGAGGAGGGCGGCAAAACCTTGCGCATCGCGGCTTCTGCTGTGTAATAAATAATTGACTATTGCCTCCGGAGAGGATACGATTTCGCCGTCCTGCTCCCCCCCAGGAGCCAGAGCCTGGCGAAGCGCATCGTTCCAGACTCCTACTTTGATCGAAGATTTTCGTTTCGCCTTAGTCGGGAAATTTCGACGATGAAATGTGCTGTGACTACAAGTCTTGTCACCATTACGAGAGAAAAGAGAGATCTCCCATGAAAAGACATCCTATGTCAGTCGTTGCTTTGGTCAACACGAAGAAAATGTTCTTTGCGATTTTCTGCTGTGCGCTGCTCATGCTTCTCGCCGCCCCGGCCTGGGCGCAGGACCCCTGCACCCCGGCGCTGCCCATCGGAACCGCGGGCCCCGGGTCCGCCTGCGGAGTGCTGATCACCATAACAGGTTACTCGGGCCATCTTGTGGCCACACTCACAGGGAGTGGAATGGCGAATGGAAACCCCTACGACGGAAGCGACGACGAATTGGTTGGAATCCTAAACAATTCGTCTGTCACCGTGGGTGCCATCAGGCTAAGCAACCCCACCTCAGAGCCGTTCGGATTCGACGGCGATGGGCCCTGCAACTACGCTTTTTATACGAACGAGAGTTCCGCCGATTGCTTCAACAACGAGGTCCCATCCTCTTTTCAAAACTCCAACAACGACCCCTTCGATTATGAGGGTCCGAACAACGCCTTTGTCGGCGTCAGCCCGGACTTGACAACTGGGACGGTCCTCTTCAACACGCCCATCCTGCCGGGTGGGAGCACCTGGTTTGCTTTGGACACCTCGCCTGCTGTCGTTGTCTCGATAGGGGAGACGCAGACGCTGGCGACGGGCGTGACAAATGTATTCCCATTTGGCCCTTTCACGTGCCCGCCAGAGTCGTGTGGTTCGGGTTATGGCACCTGGACGGAGCAGGTCTACGGTGACGACTTACAGCTCACGCCGCTCAGTGCGCTCATCAGCAAGACCGACCAATGGACGGTCTTTCCCATACCCGTGCCCGCGGGGCCGTTGGGTTCAATCACCTTTGGGCCTTTTATAATTGGCGCGAATACGGAGTTTTCATCGGGGTATTTCGGGATAGAACAGCCCGGAAGTGTACCACCTGGACCGCCTGGATTCAGCTCGAATAACTTTCCGACCTTGGCTTGCACTCCCTATACCGATTACAGTGCTGCTGCAACCATTGCATTTGGATCGACCCAACCCACATGTGTCGAGATCGAACGGGACTTCATCGGGAATGCGACTGATGAGCTCCTGACTTGGCAGGCGCAGTTCGACTACGACATAGACGCCAACAGTATTCCAACCGTGATCGGCGGTCCTCATGTGCTGTGGGCGCAAGACATACCAAGCCAACCCGTCGTTTTCGGTCCAACTTCTCCAATTTTAGCACCCCCATTCGGGACAGTGAGCGATTTCACCGCGGATACCCTTAACGCATACACTGGCGCTACACCGGTGATGGAATCAAACCTTAGCCCACCCCTGGTCGATCCTCCACCCTCAAAGTCCAGCGGCACGCCAGCAAAATCCGTCTTCGTGTCAGCCTTCGACCCCATGGCGTCTGAAACTAAGCCGATCGCGGCCGGGGTCACCGTCGGCTGCTGTCAATTTGAAAAGCCCATCTCCAACACCGGCACCCCGAGCTGCTCGAAAAGCGCACCGGTAAACTGCATTCTCGACCTGGTACCGGTCGCTCTTAGCTGGGTTCAACAGGACACCTCGGGAAATCCGATCAACAATCTCCAGTTGTGCCTAACTGTTACCAACGGGGTTTGCACTACAAAGGGTGTCAAGACATCTTGGGTACACCTGTCGTCAATTCCGGTCACTGGTTGTGGGAGCTACACGGGGCAGAACCCGCTCCTCGGAGTTCTCCTCAACCTCAGCTCCAAATCTCCGGGACAGTACACTGTTGTGTGGGAACCCGGCATCGAACCGGTAGGCTGCGAAGTTCGCGTGGTGCTGGAATCTGGCACTGGGTCGAACACAGCGCCCGCTTTGTCGTATTCGTCCCCTGCGACGTTCGAATACACAGATGTTATCTTTTCTGGTGTCCTTTAGCGGGAACAGGGTGCAGGCCGCCAGCCTGCACCCTCTATTTTTGTGCTGTATCCTACCGGACCCGGCCTTTCGCTTCCGCTCGGCCGGTGCGATTAGTATCGTGAGGTTCGTTTCCGGAAACGGCTTCAGACTGCTGTGGCCGCTTAGCTTTTGGCTGCCTGCGACTCGCGGGTGGCTTCGTCGTACATCGCCTTGAAGTCCGAGCGCTGCAGGATTTTATCGGCACCCGGTTCCTTGCGCATATCGTCCAGCAACTCAACGGTGGTGCGATAGTGTTGCTGGGCATCGGCTTGGTCGCCGGAGGCGCGGAGTGCGATGCCCAGGAGGTAATTCGCTTTGGCGCTCAGCGGCTTCAGGCCAATCTTATCGGCCCGCAACAGTGCTCGTCCCAGCTCTTGCTGCGCATGCGCATTATCGTGGCTCTGGAGCATGGCTTCGGCCATATAAATCGAGCACTCCACAGCAATGTTTTGCACGCCCTGCTCATCCGCGTGCTGCATCAATTGCCGCAGGCTGGGGATGGCCTGCAGGGCGTGTCCTTCCTGCAGGCTGACTTTTGCGAGGTTGACCTTCGCGGTAAGGATTTTGTCGGGTTCTTTGCTGCGGACAGCAGCCTGCAAGGCCTGATCATAGAAGACGTGGGCAGATTTCGAGTCGCCGCGATAATAGGCCGCGTCTCCCTGGAACCCCAGGGTTTGCGATACCAGGCCATCGTTCTTCTGCTCGCGTGCCAGGCTGAGCGCGTCATCCAAGGACGCATTGGCCTCTTCGCCCCGGCCAGCCAAGACGAGCGACTTTCCATAGCCGCCCTCGATCTCGGTCATCGTGGGAGATTTGTCTTTCAGGTCCTGGAGACTTTTGAGCGCGTCCCGCTTCGAGTGGACGGCAGCGCCGAACCGCCCCTGGTAATCGAACATCACGCCGAGAGAATAGGCATCCAGGGCTGCGCCACGCATGTCACCCATGTTGCGGTGCAATTCCAGAGAGCGCATATACTGTGCCTCGGCCTGGTCGTATTCGCCCGTCCGGACCGAAACATATGCCAGGTTCTGGATGCTTTCCACGATGACGCCGGGCACCTTCGATTTTTCGCGCAGTTGCAGCGCCTGCTGGTAATAGGCGCGGGCGTCTTCGTACTGCCCCTTCTCAAAATAGACCGCGCCAATGTTGTTCAGGCAGTTGGCCTGCATTTGCTCATCGCCGAGATCGCGCTGCACTTGTAGCGATTCCTTGTACATTTTTAGCGCCTGGTCATGGTCGCCGAGGTCATCCAACAGGTTACCCATATCGATCAAGGTGCCGCCCAAGCCGCGCTTATCGTCGATGTCACGTCGAATCTGTAGCGCTTCCTGGAAGTTGGCCAGGGCATCCTTGTTCTTGCCGAGCCCGGCCTGGATCCTCGCGATTCCATTCAGGCTGGATGCGATCCCGTTCTTCTGCCCGAGCTGGCGCCGAATAGCGAGCGCTTCCTGGGAATTGCGCAACGCCTCTTCGGGCTTGTTCAACATCTGATAAGCAATACCCAAGTGCTGCAGGGCGGCAGCCTTCTGCTCTTGATTATCCAGTTGAACCGATAGACTCAGCGCGCGGTTCAACGGATCAAGGCTGTCTTGTGGCTTGCCGCTATTGACCGCAAGCCACCCCACAGCGAGGGTTGCAGTGATGTCGTTGGGATTAGCAGCCAGAATCCTGTGGTTGTATTCGGTAGCTTTGGCAAAGTCTCCGGTTTGCTCGTAGAGGTCGGCCAATGCAGCCGAAACGTCTGAATTAGCGGGTGAAGCTTTGGCGAGATTCTCGTAGGCTCTTATGGCTTCCGGATAGTTCTTGCTTACCTGTGATCGGATGGCGGCAATCAAGTACTTTTCTGCTTCCGGGAGGTCCTGGCTTAGCGTTACAGCTTTTTGGGCGGACTGCTCCGCCTCGCTATCATAGCCAAGACTGCTGTAGCTCTGAGCCAGCTTGGAAAAGGCCAGTGCGAAGTTGGGGTCTGCCTTGGTCGCCGCCTCGAGTTGTTTCTGCGCCTCGAGGTTCTTGCCGTCTCGCTGAAAGCCGATGCCCTGGTTATAATCGCGCAGGGCCTCCACGGAGCTGGAATTCGGCTGAAACGAGCTCGCCTTCAACTCCTTGAGCACATTCTCCGGCAGCGCAAGTTTCTGGCGTATGGATTCGGCCAGGCGATCAACCGCGCCAGGAATCTCTTTTTCGCTGGGGACGTCGATTTTCAGCGGAACGCTACGATCGTTCTTGATGTCCTGAAGTGTGGCATCAATGCGAATCTGGTCGCCGAACTTGGCATATTGCCCCCAAACCACGCGGTCGGCGTTGCTGAAATCGGCTACGCGGCGGATGGTCCCCGGGTCGAGCACGGTCGCGGGGGAAATGTGCAGGTCGGTGAATATCTGGTGCAGACTGGTAGTACTGACCGTGCGCAAATGCGCGGACTGGCCCACATCAGTGCTTAACATATCGGCAAGGCTGGGGCCCAGCCAATCCATGCTGGCATCACCGGACGCGTTGCGGAAGGGCAGGATCGCCAGCGAGACCCCCGGCGCGGTGGCCGTCTTCATGCCCGGGCCAGACAACTTCCCTCGCAGCAGGAAACCAGTGATCGCCAGCACCAAGACTGCCGCTGTGCCGCCGATCCAGTGCCACGGAATGGTTTGTCCCCAAGGCTTTTCGCTGGTGGGGAAGCGCAACGTGGCCGCCGCGCCCTTGCCCTGCCAGGCGTCCAGATCCCGCAAAAACTCAGTGGCACTCTGGTAGCGCAGGGTGGGATCGCGCTCCAGGCACTTGCTGACAATGTTGCTGAGCGCGCTTGGAATCGTTCCGTCATGATCGGAGACCGGCGTGGCTCGTTCCTGGTTGCGCTTGATTAAGCTGGCCACGGCACTTTCCGCTTTAAACGGCATTATCCCGGTCAGCAGTTCGTAAAGGATCAATCCCAAGCTGAAAAGGTCGGAGCGTTGGTCCAGATCCTTGCCCAGCGCCTGCTCCGGTGACATATATTCCATGGTCCCGACCAGGGCTCCGGTTTGGGTCATGCCATCGCCTTCGACTGTGCGCGCCAGACCAAAGTCCATGACTAGGATTCGGCCGGTTTGATCGCGCATGATGTTTTGCGGCTTCAGGTCGCGGTGGATGATGCCCAGGCTGTGCGCGGCTTCCAGGGCGCGGCAGACCTGTTGCATGAGCTCGACCGCCTCTTCCGGAGGAAACTTCTTCTTTTCCTGGATCAGCGAGCGCAGGTCCCGGCCCTCTACGAACTCCATGGTGATGAACTTCACACCATCAGCATCGCCCAGATCGTAGATACGGATGACATTCCTGTGGGTTACCTCGCGGGAGAGTAGAAGTTCCTGCTTGAATCGGGCGAGAATCGAAGGATTGGCAGCCAATTCCGGCCGGATCAGCTTCAGAGCTACAAAGCGGTCGAGTTCCCGATCCCGGGCTTTGTAGACCGCCCCCATTCCGCCCTCACCCAGCAACTGCAGGATCTCGTAACGTCCCCCCAGAACGTCGCCGGTTTGCAACATCGGACCAGCAACTTGCGGCCGGCGCGAGGTTCTGGGGCGGGAAGTCGGGGATGGCGAAAATCTGTCTATACGTGGGAGCCCGGCATCCACCTGAGTAGCGTCCACGTCCACAAGCGTCGCATCGGAGTCGACGAACGTGGCTTCGGGATCGGAAGGCGCCTGGGGAAACTCGACTAAAGTGGCATCGGGGTCAACCGGAGAGTTCGAACCAGAACTATCACCCTTGGCGGGAACGCTCACACCGGGCTGGTTCGTGGCGTCCGTCCGACCCTGGGGATCGAACCGTGGATTCTGTTTGTGCATGTTTCCCCCGGCTGGGAACCAGCTTGGGACGCCCCAATACGCGCGTCATCGAGCGACAAAATCATGAAAAGTATATACCCGGACATGGCCCTAACGCAGCAAAGAAAGGATAGCCTACACGCCTTCTTACCCACACCATCCCAGGACCCGGCCTTGCCCCTAAAGGCTTTACTAAGGGACAGCTTGGGAAATGGGCAGAACAGTCCGGTGTCAGCTACGAGTTGCCCTCAGTTGTGTCAGCAATAGCAGCATAAGCGATTGTGAGAAAGAGAGATGAGCGACCCGACACATAGGTGACAGATCGTACCGGACACATAGGTTACACTTTTTCCCCTTTCGGGGAGGAAGTGATGCCGTGGAAGGAGTGTTCGGTAATGGATGAGAGACTACAGTTTGTGGCTCGCCGGCTAGCCGGCGAGGCGATGACTGAACTTTGCCGGGAGTTTGGGAT
>JBAUVZ010000504.1:0-2829 GCA_049583505.1 Candidatus Sulfotelmatobacter sp. | reverse complement strand
GTGCCGGAAAAGTGGCGTCTGCTTTACTCGCTAAATCCAATGGTCGGCGTCATCGACGGATTCCGCTGGGCCTTGCTGCGTGGCGAGAGTAAGCTCTGGTGGCCCAGCATTCTGATGTCTATAATTTTCACCTCCTTCCTCTGTCTGTCCGGCATTTGGTATTTTCGCAAGATGGAACGCACCTTTGCGGACGTGATTTAATAATGGGCGATGAAGTAGTTATAAGCGTCGAAAATCTCGGCAAGAAATACCGCATCGAGCACCAACTGCAGCGGCAGGGATATATTGCATTGCGCGACGTCATTGCGCGCAAGATGACTGCGCCCTTCCGTTGGCTTCGTGACAGAAAGCGGACGTCCGACCTTCTGCGGCCGACATCTACTGGTGCTTCACAGGAAGATTTTTGGGCGCTCAGGGAAATTTCCTTTGAGGTCAAGCAGGGTGAGGTGGTGGGCATCATTGGCCGCAACGGAGCGGGGAAAAGCACGCTACTAAAAATCTTGAGTAGGATTACCGCACCAACCGAAGGTCGGGTGCGAATCAAAGATCGCGTAGCCAGCTTGCTGGAAGTGGGAACAGGTTTTCATCCCGAACTGACTGGACGCGAAAACATTTTCCTGAATGGCGCAATTCTCGGAATGAACCGGTTGGAGATAAAAGCGAAGTTCGATGAGATTGTGGCGTTTGCGGAGGTGGAAAAGTTTCTTGACACGCCTGTAAAGCGCTACAGCAGCGGTATGTATGTGCGGCTAGCGTTTGCCGTGGCGGCCCATCTGGAGCCGGAGATTCTGATTGTGGATGAAGTCTTGGCTGTAGGTGATACGGAGTTTCAAAAGAAGTGCCTCGGGAAGATGAAAGATGTGGCCAGTGGGGGAAGAACAGTCTTGTTCGTGAGTCACAATCTGGATGCGATAGCGAAACTCTGCACTCACGCCCTAATGCTTCAATCGGGGCAACTTAGTTCCTCCGGCTCCACGCAACAGGTAATAACGGAGTATCTACGCCAGTCCCGAGAGTCCCGCCCCTCAAAAAGCCAACCGCAAGGAAGTAAAGGTTTGGTCGTATCACTTCAATTATGTTCGAACGAGGGGGTAGTGGTTTCAGGAGAGTCGACCCAAATACAACTAGTTTGCGAGACCGCCGAAGAATGTAACTTGCAGGAGCTCGCTCTGATCATTGAGAGCGAGCGTGGTCAGCGGGTGGGGCTAATCGATTTCCGACTTGCCGGCAGGCCTATTGTAATTCGGCCTAATGTCGAAGAAATCTTCACAGCCCTAATTGAGAACATCGAACTTGTGCCAGGCCAGTATTCCGCAAAGCTTTACGCATCTGGCGACGGCCTCCAGCAAGATATCGAGATGGGTGACTTTGAGGTCTTGGAGAAACCAAACCTAAGCACGCTCTCTCTTTACCATAAAGAGATAAACGGAATCGTGGCATTCAGAGGCAGAGTAACAAGACGAGCTGTTGCTATTCAGATCGAGACACCTAAAGGTCTAGGGTCGGGCAAGAGTCGTTGAAGGGAACGCAGGTGTTTATCAAGCGATGAATTCAATTTTGAATGTCATTATCTTTACTTGCGAGGCACGCGAGCATTTGCTGAAAAGGGCATGGGCGGCCTACACCCCGGTCCTTAGTCCCTTGCATCACCGTCGGATACTGGCGATTGATGGCCGCGTGGATTACCGGGTGATCGATCTCATCCAGCCGGATATCGTGGTTCAGAATGTTCAGCGTCGTGGTTACGTCAGTTCGATTCTTAACGCACTCGCCTTGGTTAATTCGGAGTACTTTGTATGGCTTGAAGACGACTGGATTTTCAATGGACCCGTAAAGATCGAAGACGCGCTTGCGATATTAGACCAGAATCCCTCGTGGGTTCAGGTTCGTTGGAGCAAGGAGGCTCCGCTCACGGCTGCCGATGTCGCTCTGGTCCCTGGCGTTCATTGCTCAGCAGACGGCTTCTCGGCAAATCCGTCGGTATGCCGAACGGAGTCCCTTCGGGAGGGATTCAAGTTTCTGCAGGAGGAGCCGAAAGGAAGTTCCCTCGGCATTGACGCCTTTGAAAACGTGCTGACCAGATGGTCGCGCACCCACCGACGGGTGTGCGCGGTTTTCAATCCTGGCGACAAACCTGCAGTCTCGCATATTGGCTATCTCGAAAGCAGCGGGCGACAGTGGCTCATGACCGCCTCGCTCGAGGCGGTACCTCAGGAGCATATCCCCAATGCCGGTACACCACCTGCACTCTGGCGACGTTTTTGGATGGTCTGGAAATTAATGCGAGCGTTCGCCTCCGTTGGCTCGCGACAGTTTTTCAGCGAAGCCGCCTACGATCTGGCATTTCGGATAATGGCAACCGTAAAGACTCTCTCCGGTGAGCGTGGCGGTCGGGGCCACAGAACGACTAGTTAATGGTTAATGAGCGTGCAGTATTGACACTTGCCGCCGGAAATCTGGTTTACTGGCAAATGGCCATCAACTTGGCCCGGTCATTTCTGTGGTGGCATAAACAGTCGGACGTTCGATTTTACTTAGTCACGGATTTGTCAGATGAAGTACCGAAAGATTTGTCCGGCATTGAGATTTTGAGAGTGCCTCCAGACAAATTAGGAAAGGGATTTTCCGCAAAGCTGCACTTGGATGAGTTATCGCCGGCGTCGAAAACTTTGTTCGTTGATGCGGATTGTCTTATCGTTGGTAATTTGGAGTCTGTGTTTGCCCGGTTCGCGGGGCGGCCGGTTTCGGTCGTGGGAGGCAGCATTTCCAGCGGTGATTGGTTCGGCGACGTTGACTCAATTTGTTCCCGCTTTGGCGTCACGGAGCTTC
>JBAUVZ010000503.1:0-1757 GCA_049583505.1 Candidatus Sulfotelmatobacter sp. | reverse complement strand
GATCACCGGTGTGCTGCAGACGGCCGTCATGGGCGCGGTGCTGGGCGTCTTGTTCGCGGCGACGGGACACATCGCGCTCCCGATGATCCTCCACGCGGCGATCGACCTCCGGTTGCTGCTCCTGCTGCGACCGGGTGTCGATCTCGCGCATCCCGCGTAGCGCGGGCGGGTGCCGTTACGCGCTGGCAGCGTGCTCGGACCGTCTTACCTAGCCCGGTCGGTCCGAAGCCGGATGGCGCGCATGAGCACCGCGACACTGGTGAACCACAGCACGCACGCCGCGCCGACGGTCACGATGAGGATTCGGTATCTGACATCTGAAATGCCGAAGCCGAGGAGGCCACAGGCGATCAACAGAACGCCCGTCGCGTAATACAGCCGCGCCGGCAGCCAGCGCGCGAGCAGGAGGAAATGCAGGCCGACGATGACTGCGATGACTGGCACAGTCCAATTCTGCTTTCCCGTGTTGATGAGAACATTGACAGTCACGAGAATCAGCAAGCCCTCGATCGCAATTGCGATGCCCACGAGCCGTGCTCGGCGCGATCCGTCATTCGGTGGCGCGGGCGAGGACTCGGCCGAGCGATGCAAGGCAGCGGTAACGATCACGACAGTGATCACGACCGGGACGGCGTACCAGAGGGGTGACGCCACCATGGCCGTCCGGATGCCCGCGATGCACCACACCGCGGCGAACACGCTCATGATCCGGGCCCCGGTGTTGCTCATCGAAGGGCGAACGTATGTCCCGCGGACCGGGCAAACAAGCTACCCGGCGGCCGATCTAGCCCTGCCGCTTGAAGTACTGCACCGCGCGTTCGTGCTTTTCCGCGGCTGCTCGACTGCCAAAGGTCCCGAGATTCCGCCGCCTCCCGGTTTTCGGATCCTTCTTGCGGGAGTACAGCCGGTATCCGCCCGTCTTGAGCTTTCGGATCATCTGCGCCTCCGTGTCATCCGATATGGGAGATGCATATCCGGTGCCCCGCGTGTTACACCCGACGGGGGTTGTGCCGCACGACCCCACATGCGCATACTTACCGTCCGATCATGCGCACATTATAATGGGGCGAAATGAAGACGCCAAAGGTGACGAAGAACCTATCGTTGGACGCAGGCGCGGTGCGGCGTGGCGAGCGCTACAGCAAGCTGCACCACACGAACCTGTCACGGCTGGTCAGCAACTTCCTGAAGGCTCTGCCAGTGAATGAGCCAGCGCGGGAGCTCTCGCCCGCGGTGAGCCGATTGCTCGGCGTTGCGGTCGCGGGGACCGCCAAGCCCACATCCGAGCCGGACCCGTATCACGATCATCTCTGGACCAAGTACGGCCGGGTCTAGCGTCGCATGAGACTGCTCATCGACACCAACATCATCCTGGATGTTGCACTCGAGCGTTTGCCGTGGGCAAGCGAAGCGGCGCTCCTGCTGGATGCAATCGAGCGCGGTCGAGCCGACGGCTACGTCGCAAGCCACGCTATCACGACCCTCTATTATATCATCGAGCGCGCGCGGGATCGCCGGACGGCGATGACGGCCGTGAGCGATCTGTTGCGTTTCCTCTCGATCGTTCCCTTGGAGGCGGCCGATTTTCACCACGCTCTGGTACTGGGCCTTCCCGACTTCGAGGACGCCGTGCAGGCGGTGGCGAGCCTCAAAATCGGGGCAGAGTATCTCGTGACCCGAAATGGGAAGGATTATCAGGAGGCGCCGGTGACGCTCCGATCGGCCGGCGAGGTATTTGCGCTCCTGTAGGCGCTGGC
>JBAUVZ010000502.1:0-6256 GCA_049583505.1 Candidatus Sulfotelmatobacter sp. | reverse complement strand
GAGCGCGTAGCCTCCTGGCGTCCGATCATAGGTTCGTAAATGTGCGCACGGCCATCCTTTACATGCTTTACGTGGCCCTTTTTCTCCAAGATGCGGATCGTGGTTAGAACCGAGTTATAAGCCAAAGTGGAGGGAAGCCAATCCAGCACCTGCTGGACCGTGCCGGAGCCCTTACGCCAGAGCACGTCCATGATGCGAAGCTCGGCTTCTGTCAAGATTGCGGACTGCTTTGGCGGCACTCTAGCTCTCCTTCACCTTTATCTTTAGACGCGCGACACGCCCCAAAAGCAACTAATTATTTAGTTGCTAGATGACGGTGCGGGGATGCCTGATGCCTGCAGATTAGATCTGTACAACTGAGCGATAGAAAAACTGGCTTGCCTTAATCAGTCATCCCTTATGCCGGTTTGCTAAACACGCGGGCTGCGGCAACTCCCGAATTCTATGCAACAGGAAAAAAGACTCGGAGGAATCAGCGTCCATCAAGCGTCCAATAGTGCGCTAACAACCGAACAGCTTCCTGTTTACCGACAATCCGCACCCCTACCGAATTGCTCAGCGTATGCCCCATCTTGAATATCTAACAACCGTGCAGAACGTTGTCGACAGCGCTCACTTGGAGCGCCGCATTCAGCGCCTCCAGCTGAGCGGTGTCGCTGAATGGCTTTAACAGGCAGGCCACTGCACCCTGCTCGACCAGGCACTGGCGCAGAGATTCGTCCGATTGAGCGGTGATGAAGATGATCGGAATTTTTGAGCCTAAACGCTTTAATTCTGTCTGCAGCTGTGGGCCGCTCATCCCTTTCATGGTGAAGGCGATCGATCCAGGAAAACGCCGCGGACCCCAGATCGCCGATGCCGTACGGCGACGGCAACGACGTAACATGCAACAACACTCCCGATGCACGGTATCCGGACGGAAATGGCGGAACACACGCGGGCTCGTCGTTACCGTTCATCTCCGGCCACCCAGAGCATTGTTCACGATCTTTTCCGCCTCGCTCACGATGGCACTGAGATGCGAAGCGCTCTTGAAGCTCTCCGCGTAGATCTTGTAGATGTTTTCTGTGCCGGAGGGTCGGGCCGCGAACCAGCCGTTTTCTGACACGACTTTCAGTCCGCCAATTGGAGCTTGATTGCCTGGTGCCTGGGTCAGCTTGGCGGTAATCGGCTCGCCCGCTAGTTCCGACTCTTTGACTGAGCCCGGAGAGAGCGCCGAGAGTTTTGCCTTCTGCTCAGGGGTGCTGGGCGCATCAATGCGCGTATAGTAAGGAGTGCCGAACTCTGCCGTGATTTCCTGGTAGTGTTGGCCGGGGTCCTTGCCGGTGCGGGCGGTAATCTCAGCGGCCAGCAGGACCATTATCAGCCCATCCTTGTCTGTGGACCACACTGTGCCGTCTCGGCGAAGAAAGCTTGCTCCTGCGCTCTCCTCGCCTCCAAAGCAATACGAGCCGTCGATCAGTCCCGAGACGAACCACTTGAAGCCAACGGGAACTTCGCGCAGCTCACGGCCGAGTTTTTGAACAACACGGTCGATGATGCTGCTGCTTACCACTGTTTTTCCAACCGCAACCGTCGGCCGCCATTGCGGTCGATGCGTCACGAGATAACGGATGGCCACTGCGAGATAGTGGTTGGGGTTCATCAGGCCGGCAACAGGAGTGACAATCCCGTGGCGGTCGGCGTCGGTATCGTTGCCGAACGCAACCTGATACTGATCTTTCAATCCTACGAGCCTCGCCATCGCATATGGACTGGAGCAATCCATGCGAATTTTTCCGTCGTGGTCCACGGTCATGAACGAAAAAGTTGGGTCGATGGTTCGGTTGACGACCTGAACGTCCAACCCGTAAGTCGAGTTAATCGGGTCCCAGTAGGGCAGGGAAGCCCCACCGAGAGGATCAACGCCCAGCTTGAGATGGGCGCCGCGAATGGCGTCGATGTCGACGACATTCCTGAGATCGCGAACATATGGAAGAACAAAATCTTCCTGTCGGGTGGTAGCCGCTCGAATCGCTTTTTCGAACGGCACGCGTTTGACCCCGGTATTTCCCGCACGCAGGTGTTTGTTGGCACGATTCTGCACCCAACCGGTCACTGCCGTATCGGCAGGGCCGCCATGGGGAGGGTTGTACTTGAAACCGCCGTCCTCGGGCGGGTTGTGTGAGGGCGTGATGACAATGCCGTCGGCGAAGTGATCCTTGCGACCTCGGTTGTAAACGAGAATGGCTCGCGAGATGACAGGAGTGGGAGTTACGCCGTCATTCTCCTGAATGATCGTCTCAACGCCATTCGCCGCCAACACTTCGAGAGCCGTGCGCTGTGCCGGAGCAGAGACGGCGTGAGTATCCTTGCCCATGTAGAGAGGCCCGTCGATTGCTTGCCCTCGTCGGTATTCGCAAATCGCCTGTGTGATCGCCAGAATGTGCGCTTCATTGAACGTGCCACGAAGAGGCGATCCGCGGTGCCCGCTGGTCCCGAAGCTAACCAGTTGGTTGCGGTCGCGCACATCGGGCCTGTGTTCGAAGTACTCTTTCTCCATGCGCGAAAGGTCAATCAGCATCTCCTTGGGGGCAGGCTTGCCAGCGAGCGGCGAAACCGATGCTTCACCAGCGGTTGTCTGAGGCTGTGTTTCTAAGGTATGGGGCATGGCTCCACCTTCCAAATCTCAGTTGTGTATTCGTGAATCGTGCGATCGGCAGAGAATTTTCCCGAGCTCGCTACATTCAGGATCGCTTTTTGCGCCCACATTCCGGGATCGCAGTAGAGAGCGCCCAACCGTTCCTGCGCTTCGACGTAGGACTTTAGATCAGCCAGGTGCATATAGCGGTCACCGAACAATAAAAGTGTATCGCGCAACGGTTCGAACGCTCCTGGCTCATAGTGGCTGAAACAGTCGGAAGAAATAAGGTCGATAGCAGTGCGAGTCTCAGGATCGTGTTCGTAGTGCCACTCTGGACTGTACCAGGAGCGGCTATTTTCGACCTGTTCCACGGTGAGTCCGAACAGAAAAAGGTTTTCTTCTCCGGCCTCTTCCGCCATTTCGATCGTTGCTCCATCCCTTGTTCCAACTGTCAGTGCTCCGTTCATCATGAACTTCATGTTGCTCGTACCGGCATTACTGCGGTGAACGCGCCAGGGGACACCCGCGGGCGCGTCCGTGGCCTAGTGCTAGCGGTCGAAAATCCGGTTCCAGCGCAGTGCTCTCGTCGCGGGGATAGAGCCTCGATCTGAACCCAAGGTACTGGGTCGACTGTATTGCACAAATCACCTGCATTAGCTAAATCTACTAGCACCGAGGAACTTCATGGGTTCTCCCGGACTCGGGGTGATCATGGGTTAGTGTGTAATTTCACGTTCGGACCCTTACGATTGCCCCGCCTCACTTTGACAATCATTAGGTAGTGCCAGTTATTCTCTTCGAGGTGCTAAGTCGGCTTATCGACTGTCTCACGCAAACCAAGTTCCACCGCATGAGCGTCACTTCGTTAGAGAATCGGTGATGGATTTGTGCTATCGCGAAGTGAACACGGACGACGATCAGAAGGTTTAGCGATGCGTTGCTGACTTGCAACAGAATCCTTCACGAACGCATCGAACACCAGGAAGAATTGCGGTGTGAGGATGCGCCGGAAAGACTTCTCGGCGGGTGATATGGGCTACCGGTTCTAGGCCGCACTTTCCGCGACTAGTTCTCCTTCCAAGGCCGCTGCTTCTCTAGCTCCGGTTCGTTGCAACAATTCGATTGCGCAGTTCGTCATGGCGCTCTCCGGACAAGACACGTAGATCAGCGCTCCAACCTGGCGCAGTTGGTCCTCGAATCTCTCTGCTTCGTTCTCAGGGAATCCGAGGGCTGCGAAGGCTCTCGAGCTTCCGCACAGAGCCGGGGAGTTCCTCGTAACTACCAGTGCATGGAAGAATGCCTGGGAACGGATGAAAAAACCAATGGTCGGCATCAAAACGGCGCCGAATTCTGAGAGCCAACCAATCAGGCCCGCAGTTATTGCGGTCGCTTCTCGCTCTCCGTTTAGGATACTAGCCTCGCGCACAATCGTGGCAATAGGATGACTGGGAGAGAGCATCACGCAGATGTCTTCCTTTCCGAAGCCCGCGTCATTCAGGGTGCAAATGATGTCGGGAAGAGCAGCATCTTGGGAATATAACCCGTAGGCGGCCGGCTTATTCATTGCCATAATCAAATCTCCAGAGTCCGAGATCGGAAAGAATTCCGATTCGACTACCGCGAACAACGAACGGCTCCCGTGAAGGCAGTTCGCGTTCAATAAGCAAACTTGTCGTTGATGAGTCTGTCAGTTCAGACCATACGAAATCACTGTGGGTGTGAAACTAGGGTAGACCATGTATGAGCGGTAGGAGTTTGCAGTATAGGGCTATCTCCGGCGTGACTCAGTCTGTGATGATGGCGTGGCATAGGCAAGCGGGCCTCAATTTGCACTCTCGCGCCTCAGCCTCAGCGCCATGCCGTGCACCGAAGACCCGTCCATACAGTAAACGCTGTAGAGTCAAACTACAGACTTCTGTGTTACGAAGTTCAGGTAGTACGTGAATTCCATTAGGTTGATCTACGGTGTTTCAGGAGCGACTGTGATTGGGCAGGATACTACCGTCTGCCAATACGTCGGAATGTTCGACTTTCTTGCGAACGCGTGAGTTGGCGCCGGGGGTTCCGAGCGTCCGAGAACTAACAAACAGAACTGAAACTCTGATACAGCATGGCGAAACCTGCGAGGCAATGAGGAAACATCCATGAAAAGAGACAGTCAGAATAGTGCAACTGCGGTTGCCAATGGCGAATCGGGCGAAGACCAAGAGAGGGATGGCCACTCCATTCTTGCTGCAGATCCGGCTTCTTTCGAACTAAGTGCGATCCTTGCAAGCCTCCAGACCATGCGCGACGGAGAGTTTTCGGTACGTCTACCCGGCTCATGGACTGGCATCCCGGGAAAAATCGCTGACACGTTTAATGACATTGCCGCGGCTAACCAGCAGATTTCGACCGAATTGAAGCGGGTCGGACAGGTTGTAGGTAAAGAGGGAAGGACGCGCGAGCGCACGCGCTTTCATCAATCAAGAGGGGCGTGGGGCGAGATGGAGGTGTCGGTTAACGCACTCATTGAAGACCTGCTGCGGCCGACTGCCGAGGTGACGCGCGCCATCGCCGCAGTGGCTCAGGGCAATCTGACCCAAACCGTGCAATTAGAAGTGGACGGGCGCCCGCTGGAGGGCGAGTTCTTGCGCTCTGCAAATATCGTCAACACGATGATTCAGCAGCTCGGTATCTTCACGGCTGAAGTGACGCGAGTGGCACGCGAGGTCGGTACGGATGGCAAACTCGGCGGCCAGGCACAGGTGCCGGGTGTGGCTGGTACGTGGAAAGACCTCACGGACTCAGTCAACTCGATGGCGAGCAACCTGACGGGGCAGGTGCGCAACATTGCCGAGGTGGCCACCGCTGTTGCTAGTGGCGATCTGTCACGCAAGATTACCGTCGACGTGCGTGGCGAGATTCTCCAGCTCAAGGAAGCCATCAACACCATGGTGGACCAGTTGCGATCCTTTGCTTCCGAAGTAACGCGCGTCGCTCGCGAAGTCGGAACAGACGGCAAACTTGGCGGGCAGGCTGTCGTGGTTGGCGTCGCCGGTACCTGGAAGGATCTCACGGACTCCGTCAACGCCATGGCGGGCAACTTGACGGCTCAGGTACGTAACATCGCGGAGGTGACGACTGCAGTGGCTCGCGGCGATTTATCGCGCAAGATCACGGTAGATGTAAAAGGCGAGATTCTCGAACTCAAAGACACTATTAACACGATGGTCGACCAGCTCAACGCCTTCGCTGGCGAGGTAACTCGTGTCGCTCGCGAAGTTGGAACTGAAGGGAAGCTGGGCGGGCAAGCGCAGGTACCCGGTGTCGGCGGAACGTGGAAGGACCTCACCGACAACGTCAACTTTATGGCTAGTAACCTCACCGGCCAAGTGCGAAACATCGCTGAGGTGGCTACGGCCATTGCCAACGGCGACCTTTCCCGCAAGATCACGGTTGATGTCCGCGGGGAGATTTTGCAGTTGAAAGAGACTCTGAACACGATGGTCGATCAGCTCAATCGCTTCGCGGGCGAAGTGACCCGCGTGGCACGCGAGGTGGGCAGCGAGGGGAGACTGGGTGGACAAGCCAACGTGCCGGGAGTAGCCGGGACGTGGAAGGATCTCACCGACTCCGTTAACTCGATGGCCG
>JBAUVZ010000501.1:0-18722 GCA_049583505.1 Candidatus Sulfotelmatobacter sp. | reverse complement strand
ATGCCGGACTCGGTCGGGATGCTTCCCTTGTTGGGCTCTCCAGTAACCATCGAACTCGATTGTGTACGATTGTGCAGACATTTGCCTCTCCTTGTGGATAGCTGACAAGTTGGTGTTGCAGGGAATCTAACGAAAAATGGACCGCTACAAGCGGTCGATATATCTGCAGATATTGGGACGTGTCAAGGGGACCTTAGTGTAGGAGGGAAGGGTTAAGCGACGGGTCTACTTTGCGACGAAATGGGCTGAGGCGAATCGATGATCCATCTTACGCGTTACGCGAAAAGCTTCTCCTGCCGCTCGATGTGAAAATAGCCGTCGATGCTCTCAAGCACCGCGCGGGCAGGAATCTGCGCCAGTTCTTTTGGCTCCACCTTGTGCAGGCCTCCGCCGTATACCCGTCCTTCGGAGATGAACTGGCCGGGCGTGACACTCTGGAGCGCTTCGAACACCTTCCCGGCAAGTTCCGGGTGGTTCCTGAGTACCTCCTGCAAGCGGCTCTTTGGATAAAGCATGAGGTACACGTTATGCGCGGTCGCATCCGAGCGATTCCAGATGAAGCGGAACGGATGCTTGCCGTTGGCGGAGCGGCCCATATAGGTGCACAGAAAGGGGGCTGGCGGACGCTGCTCCTGGGAATACCACGGGGCGCGATGGCTCGCGAGATACGACGCGGGAATCTTTTCCTCACGGCCTTTCTGCAGATACGCGTAGAAGCGGGGCCAGCTCTCCTTGATCTTTTCTTCCGGCTCGCTGCAATCGAGCAGATAGAGCTGGGGAGACACGGCGGGGGCTCCGCCAACTCGCGGGTCGATGATGTCGGCCGTCAGGTAGCGCGGACCAGGAAGTATCGGCTTGAGGAACCGGCGCGGGATGTGCCAGGTCTTTGTCTCCTCGTCACTCAGGATGAAAAAACTGTTGGAACCGGTCGCAAGCCCGCGCTTGATGACAAACAGATCGCCAAGTGTCGGCTCATCCGTATTTTCAAAGTCGGTGCGGGCAGGGAACTGTGTCCATTTGCGCGAATGGCGAAGCACATCGAGGGGTACCAGCGCCTCGGTGATCGGTTCCTCAATCGCACCGGCAAAAGAAAACCGCACGCGGTGTTCTGGCGACGGGAGTGCTTTGCGGAACACCACGACGGCAGACGATACCAGCGCGTCCGTGAACTGCACATCCGTGGGGCAGAAGCGATGAATATGCAGGAGCGTCACTCGCTCGGTAAAGTAGCGGCGTAGGGTCACGCCGTAATTCACATCCATGAACTCCGAGGGGATGAGCCATATTGCGAGTCCCTGCTCTTCCATCCAGTCGTGGCACAGCAGCAAAAAATAGCAATACAGCCCCGCAAGTCCGCTGATTTCCATGTGCAGTGAGCGCGAAAGCTGTGCCTTCAGCCGGTTTTTATCGTCTGATTCGAGGTGATGATGCCGCACATAGGGCGGATTGGTGAGCACAAGATTGAAGCGCTGCGCGGGCAGCTTTTGCTTAGTGAAATCCCCTTGTACGATGTGGAGGCCGTTCTTGCCCCAGAGGTTCTTCGCGGCTTCCGCAAACAAGGGATCAAGCTCGATGCCGGCCGCGGACTCGATGCTCTTTGCCGGGACGGCCTGGGAAAGTGCCGAGTAAAACGAACCGGTGCCAATCGCCGGGTCAAGAAAGCGCAGCCTCCCCTCCCCTAACGTTTTGTGCGCATAGCGCGCGAGGCTCAGCGCAAGTTCGAACGGAGTAGCGAATTGTCCCCATTTGTTGCGCTCGACGGCAGTTTTCAGAGTGTCGAGACGGATCTGCTCTGCTTGGCGGCGGCTCTCGGTGGTTCGATGTGCGACGGTTGCCATGATGTCAGATCCCGAGTTGGTCCAACTCCTTTGCGCGATGTTCCCATATCCAGTCTATCCCCTCGGCCGCTTCGTAACCAAGATACGCTGCGTCGAAATACCCGCACAGGAAAAGCACAAAGACAACATCCTTGCCGTGCGTCG
The DNA here is from genome assembly GCA_049583505.1 of Candidatus Sulfotelmatobacter sp. Lineage (GTDB taxonomy): Bacteria > Acidobacteriota > Terriglobia > Terriglobales > Acidobacteriaceae > Sulfotelmatobacter. The sequence continues at coordinate 16,740 of JBAUVZ010000501.1, read as the reverse complement.
CCTTGAGGTGGTTGATTTTGATCGCTTCTTCTTTGCGGCGCTTGTTGACGTTGGTAAAGTCCCCAGCGGATTTCGCTTCGATGAGTATCGGCAGATGCGGCAGCCGGGCCTTTTTGGGCTGGATCACCGCGTCGATGGGGATCTTGACGAGTTTCGCCTCGGCCTTGGAGGGCTTCACCAGTACATTCAGCCGGAAAGAGAACGTGCCGGGTTCCATTTGATTGAGCGGAGTGGCGGCTCGGTGTGCCTTCAGCTTGTAGCCGCGGTCGATCAGATACTTCTCTATGAGCGCGAGCTGGCGCTTCTCCTGGGCGTTCCTCACGATGGGTTCCGCTACGGCACCGCAGAGACGGTCCGCGACGATGGTCGATGAGCGATAGCGTTCTTCCTTGGTGGGTTCGCGCTTTTCTTCGATCCACGGAAAAATGTCCACGTCCAGCATCTGCGATAGTATGGCCGTGATTTTCTTGAGATGCGCGTCCAGGACATCTGCCGCCAGATGCGGAGGGAGTTTGCCTTCTTCCAGCGAGCCGACGAGATTCTTGGTGGAGTCGGCAAGTCCGATGAGTCTGTCGCGCGCCAGTGGCGGGCAGGTGGACATGCGGAGGGTCGGCAGAATGCCCGGATTGGCTTTAATCACGTCAGGTGTGATCGTGCTGAGATCTTTCGTGAGGGTGAGGCCCTGCTCCACGCTCTCGATGGTTTTCTTGCGAGTATCCCGGTACGCCTTGGGCGCAAACTTCATGAACCACTGATTGAACTGGTCAACTGAAGCGCGAGTATCTGCCTTCCACAAATGTGGTTTGTCGGCGTTTATGGGCATGATCTAATCTAACAGTCGCTTAATGGATTGCAACTCTTACGGCGTTCATTGCCGGCAGACTGCACCCTTCACTTATACAAAGCTACCCCAATCTTCACTGAGCGACTGCACTCCGTCTTCAAAAGATTCGGCACACTCCCGCACCCGCGGCAAGGGCCCGACTGACTGTCGGCAAGCAAGATGTCCAGTTTTGGCCACCGCAGACTGAGTTCAGTGCGCCAAGTGTGTGCAGGGTTCGCATCACCAGGGCCACTTGGCATGCCGAGTCGGTATGGGTAACTAGGAATTATCTAATGGCAAGGACGCCCGATGGCTCACGAGATCAACACTGCTCTCTTTTATTGGAGCGTCAAGCAGCAACTACCAATGGCGCACACGGCCGACGTCGACGTGCACGAAGTCCGAGCCGCGATAGTACCCCACTCCTCCGCGATGCAGGCGCAGGGCTGCGTCACGCAACTCCGACGTCGAGATCCCAAGGTAGGCGAATGTCGATCGCTTCGGCCTCCATATGCAAGCTGTGCTGCGCACACGCCGGTGTGCGGGTTGCGCGTGCGCAGGAATTCGTTGCTCCAGGGCCCTTCCATCGCCGTTTGCCCCGATTATGGCTGAATAATCTCGGCAAGTGAGACGGAACGCCGCTCAGCTAAACTCCGGTATGCGGCGCGTTGTCGATGGCCGGAAGGTGCTATCTGCAAGAAGCCTGACGCGTAGTGTTGCTGATGCCTCTGATGATGAATTCGTACTGAGCGTCAACCCTATATGCGTTGAGCACCCCGAGTCTCTTCTACCGAGCGCCATTGGACCACCTTTTGCCTTGCTTCGCCAAGCTGGTCAATGCCCAATTCAACCAGGTCACCAGCTTTCAAATACTGCTGGGGCTTCATGCCTAATCCCACTCCAGCTGGTGTTCCCGTACTAATGATGTCGCCTGGCAGCAACGTCATGAATTGGCTAACGTAGCTGACGAGAGTGGGTACATCAAAAATCATCTCGCTCGTGGAACTGCGTTGACGGAAGACGCCGTTGATCTTCAGCCAGATCCCCAAATCACGCGTATCGGGGATCTCGTCACGCGTCGCCAGAAACGGTCCCAGCGGCGAAAACGTGTCCGCACTCTTTCCCTTGACCCATTGCCCGCCTCGCTCGAACTGAAACGCGCGTTCTGAATAGTCATTATGCAGAACGTAACCAGCCACATACTCAAGCGCTTTTCCCCGCTCTATATAGCTGCACTTGTTGCCGATCACGACAGCTAACTCGGCTTCCCAATCTACTTTTCGCCCGTTCTTCGGAATCACCAGATCATCGTTCGGCCCAACTAATGAAGTAGTAGCTTTGAAAAATATGACTGGTTCGATCGGTATTTCCATTTTGCTTTCTCTAGCGTGGTCCCGAAAATTCAAGCCAATGCACACGATCTTGCTGGGACGCGAAATCGCAGATCCCAAACGCACTGATTGCGCCACCCGTGGCGCGGAAGCGGCCTTCTCGTTCAACCAACGCTTCAATCCGGAGATCCCGTCATTTGCGAAAAAGGCTTCGTCAAAGTCCCGCACAAAAGTTGAGACATCCACACGCGTGTTGTCCCCCATGAGGACGCCGGGGCTCTCCACGCCTAGCTCGCCGAATCGAATTAGCTTCATCCTTTGTCTCTCCATCAACCTAGGGCACTGATTACTTCACAAACTCTTGCCGAGTTTCTTACCTCAAAAGAACGCGGACGAAATCGAGATCAAGGAATTCAAGCCGACGTGGCGCTGGGATACAGGCCCAAAGAGATACCAAGCGACGAGGCAATTCCCTCAAGCTCTGTCAGCGTATTGGCATCAATCACTACGCCCTCCCTTTCCCGGATGGCTTTCTGTGCAATCTCCGGTTCTCCAGGAATTAGGGCTCCTTGGCTGTTCAGTGCGGGAAGCGCTTCCTTTATCCTCATAAAAAGGTAGTCGACGGCCGTCAAATAATCCTCGCGTGGGCGGAAGAAGCTTGGTTCGATGGTTATGGCAAAGACTCCATTGGTCAGCACCTTGTAGTCTGGGAATATTGGAGTTTCAGAACCGCTCAAAACCCCCCCTAGTACTTCAATGAGCAGAGAGAGAGCGTAACCCTTATATTCTCCAAAAGTAGTGATCGCACCCCCATCGTACAAATCGCCCGGAGTATCAGTAGCTTTCCCACCCTTGTCGAGCAGCCATCCGATCGGGACCTTCTCCCCTCTGCGATGAGCGAGGCGAACCTTCCCCTCCGCGACAGCTGAGGTCGCAAAGTCCGCCAAAAGCGGGGGGAAAGAGCCCGCGGGAATTGAAAACGCTAGAGGGTTTGTTCCCAGCATTTTTTGGCGAGATCCAAACGGGGCGACCAATCCTCCCGGCCGAGATCCGTTGACGAACATGATCCCAATCATTCCCTCCTGCGATGCCATAGCAACAAATTCACCAAGCCTCCCGACATGGTGAACGTTCGTAAAACACGTAACGCCGATGCCGTTCCGATGCGCTTTGTCTATTGCGAGTCGCATGGCCTTCTTGGCGACAATCTGACCAAACCCTCTACAACCATCGAGCAAAGTAATCACATCGTTTTGGCGGATGATCCTTGGTTGCGTGCCCAGCACGATTGCACCAGTCTTGATAGCAGCCATGTATTGCCCTACGCGTACGATTCCGTGGGAATCGACTCCCATTAGGTTGGACAGGACAAGAGACTCCATCAACTCAGTCGCGCTTGTTTCGTCGACCCCGGCCGCGACGAAGATTCTGACGCCCATCCTAATCAAGTCGCTCGATCCAAATCTTGGCATACAAAGAGCCGTTCTTATAAATAATATTACATAATAGATTTATTGTGAAATTGGGATACTCTTGCCCTGCGGAAGGGTGTTGTCGGGTATTGAAATATTAAATTTATGCAATATCAGATTCTGTGATACGGTAAACGCCATGTCGTTCCGGAAGCTGAAGTTCAAAGGAGTATTTGAGGAGACGTACGATGCCCTAAAGTCGAAGATTCTTTCCGGTGAGCTCGCGCCGGGCGCGAGGGTGGATGTGCTAACGGTTTCCGAGGAACTGGGGGTCAGCAGAACCCCTGTTAATGATGCGCTCCAAGTGCTAAAACTTCAGGGTCTTATCGAGATAGTTCCCCGCAAAGGTACATTCGTCGCCCAGGTTACTCCGAAGGATGTGGAGGACGCCTTTCAATTACGGATGGCATTGGAAGGAAAGGCCTGTGAACTGGCGTCAGGCGACATGGACGCTTCCAAGACCTCTTCTCTCCGAACCTTAAATGATCTCCTCGCACACGATAGTCACCCTGTTCTTTCCGAGCATATCCGAATTAACCAGAAATTTCACGAACTGATCGTGGGATACTCGAACAACCCGATGCTTCTCAAGTCTTACCTCGAAGTGCAAGCGCGTATGCAGTTTTTGCAGGTGTACTTCGGCTTCGAGAGCTGGCAGAAGCGCTCTCCCGAGATTGTCGATGAGCACAATGCGATCATTGAGGCCCTAGCCTCGCACGATCCGAATGCCGCTCAGAGACTAATGAACGGCCACATCCGTTCGGCCATGGCGAGACTGATCGCGGTGATCCGGGCTCCCAAAGAGGCGAAGCCTGTTTCTCAAGGTCAGAAAACTGCTCAAGATCACGATGTACAAGTACATTCGTAGACCGCGGAAGAGGGAAACTACCGCACGTCGGATAATCTCTAGGCCACGGCATCCTGTTAGCGCACTTCCCTTTTAGTCGGCGATGGCTGTGATTTCTCGCAAGTCAAGGATTGGCTCGGGCAATTCTCCCGGAGACAGGCCTAGGCGCCGTGCAAATGCAGCCGGATGGCATGGCGATTACATCACCCCGAGTTGGCTCGTAGCCACGTTTCCGTGAATGTCTTAGGTGCACCGCTTGGAGGTTGACAAGAATAAGAGTCTAATGGTAGCTTCTTGCCTAAAATAATAGATATTACATAACTTGATGGTATCAGAATTGGTGGTTCGCTGTTGAAACTGGCCGGAATCCTCAACAAAGTGGGGGGTGACACATGAACACCAAAACGAAGGTAGTTCACAGAATCACTGATGTTCCATTCCTGGAGTCGCCTGATGGTGCCAATCGTGACAGTTTCCTGGTGACGGAACAGACGTGCGGCTCGCGACAATATACGGCGGGTCTGTATTTTGTTCGTCCGGGAGAAAGAAATCGCGCGGATCGGCATCCGGGCCAGGAAGAAGTCTATTACATTTTCGAGGGACGTGGAACGGTAACCGTCGATGGCGAGGTCCACCGGATCGAGGCTGGGGATGTCGTTTTCATCCCTGACGGTTCGACTCACTTTCTGAGCAACGATACTTCTGCAACGTTGGGTTTGTTCTGGGCTATTGCGGCAAAGTGGAGTGATCTGAAGGAGATTCAGGCCTTCATCAGCACCTGGCACCAAGTCAAGATCGGCAGCCCATGGGAATCTTGAAGGCGATGCGTGGTGAGGGCGAGTGACTACCTCCAATCAAAACCTCTTCGATTTGACGGGCACCAACGTACTCCTTACCGGCGGCGGCCAGGGCTTGGGAAAAGCAATGGCTCTGGGTATGGCAAGGCAAGGTGCAAACATCGCCATCCTCGAAATTAACGCGAAAAGTGGAGAGGAAGCGGCCCGCGAGATTCAAGCGGTCGGCGTTCAATCTCTGCCGATAGTGGGAGATGTAACCGACGAGGCCACTGCCGCCTCAGCGGTGAGCCGTGTGGTTAAGGCGTGGGGGCGGTTAGACGTCCTCGTGAACAACGCGGGGTTTGCGATCCTGAGCCCTGCCGAGGAGATGGACGTAGTAGATTTCAAACGAGTCTACGACTTGGATGTTTTTGGCATGTTCATTTGCGCAAAGGCGGCATTCGTGCCCATGGCCAAACAGAAGCACGGAATCATCATTAACATGGCGAGTATGTGCGGAATGACCGTGCTGCTGTCCAACAAGCATGCGGCCTACAACTCTGCGAAGGCATCCGTGATCATGCTGACGAAATCCCTAGCAGTGGAGTGGGCTCCTCACAACATCCGAGTCAATGCAATTGCACCTGGCTATATGAACACACCCCCCGTCCTTAAGCTGGGCAAGGATGACCCGGGACGCTGGAAGGCCATGATGTCAAGAGTTCCAATGGGGCGGGCGGGCGAACCAGACGAGCTCCAAGGCGCGGCAATTTTCCTGTCCAGCCAGGCGTCTAGGTACATGACGGGCAGCGTGCTGACCATCGATGGGGGACATACGTGCATGTAGTCACAAACCGGCCGGCTCCGCTTGACGACCTCTATGTGGTTACGGGACGGTAAAGTGAAAGCCGATCAAGTTATCCATCACGAGCTTCCGCTGAAAGATTGCGGAAGCATTCCGGCTGACCCGCGATGGTACGGCAACTAAGGTGATGTCCAGCCCCGAAATGGATTGAGCAATCAGAATGAGATTTCAGATGGCTTCCAGAGTGTTCTTCACGTTTTCAACCAAGCAAATTTTTTCAGCAAGCAAAGGGAGACATCACCGAGATGGCTGATATCGGATTCATTGGCCCCGGCATAGGGGACGCCCGATGGCGGGAGTGCCGGACGAACTGCTGCAAAAGGGCACTGCGCCTCGCGGTTCCAGGACCTCAGCCTGGCCCTCGAGGGAGAGTGTAAGTTGAACATGTCGTTGTCCCACACTGCTATCTGTCAGAAGCTGATGAACTCGGCCGTGGCGGGCGGCGGAACTCGTTGGGATCATTCGGGTCTGTCCCGTGTTGGAAAAGTTGGCGCACCACGAAATCGGGCAAAAAGGTGCCTGCGGCTGCAATAGCAAGCCGTTCCATACCTTTGGCGAGTCTGTCTCAAAGAAGTTTCGGTTTCGGGAGGATGCATCGAACCGCCCTTCGCATATCGGTGGAACAAAAAATATCGCAATGTGGAGGTGAGAACACTATGACCGACACAAATAGACAACGATTGAGAATCATAATCGATCTGTCACGTTGCGGAGGACATGCTCGTTGCATGGCGGAGGCGTCGAACGTCTTTGGTTACGATGATCGAACCAATAGGGCCTATATCCTTGACGACGCCGACCTGGGCGCTTCCCGCAATGCAATAGAACGAGCCATTCTGTCCTGCCCGGAGCTGGCAATAAGTTGGGGGCCTCAAGAGGGCAAATAGAACCCAGGGCAGCAAGATTGGCGACGAGCTAGGTGTGCCGGGTTTGCTGGCCCGCGGAGCATCAAGGACAGGTTCGCAAATGGCCAGCAGAGACCTGCCTGTAAAGAAAAGACGAGAGGGTTGCAAATGAGTGAGCTTGAAAACAGGAAATGCGTTGTGTCCGACTTCGACCACCGAGACCGTGAATCTGCGTACAGTCCCTGGTCCCGGTGGGCCCAACTACGGCGGCAGGCCTCAATTCCCTGGAGCGAAAAGCACGATGGATTTTTCGTCTTGTCACGATACAAGGACATCTTCGATGCGGTGCGTGATCCGCAGACATTTTCGAGCCACCTTAAGTCGCTAAACATACCGTCGCACGATATTCCGGACGAGCCTCCGATTACCTACGATCCGCCAGAACACGGCAGCTATCGGGAGATTGTGAATCCTTTTTTTACACCTGCTAAGATTGCGGAGTTTGAGCAGTGGATTCGTGAGACCGCCAAACGCTACACCGATCGGCTCTTGCAGTGGGATTCGTTTGACGTCGTCAAGGATCTTGCGGCTCATGTAACGAAAGATGTCGTTTTGCACGTCATCGGTATCGTCGATCCGCCTGTCGACTTGAGAAAATGGGTGGACGATCTGGCTCTTAATACAGGCAATCCGCTAGCCGCGCAACGTTTTCTGGAGTTTGTCTCGGCCGAAATCGAGAAGCGCCGTGGCTCTCCCAGTGACGACATCATCGGCGCACTTCTCAAGGCAAAATTAGGAGACCACCGTTCCTTGACACAAGGGGAAATTGTCAACATGTTGGTTCTTCTTATGGTAGCGGGAATGGATACAACGACTTCGGCAATTGGGGGATCAGTCTGGTATCTCGTTCAGAACCCCGACGCGCAGAAGAAATTGCTCGCCGCGGATGAAGGAGTGTGGCGATTGGCTCTGGATGAATTCGTGCGCTGGGTGAGCCCAGTCGCGGGCCTTGCTCGCACCGTTCGCAACGACACCGAGTTCCATGGTTGTCCGATGCATGCTGGCGACCGGGTTTTTCTGTTGTGGGGTTCAGGCAATCGCGATGAGACCGAATTCCCTGATCCCGATAAGGTCATACTCGATCGGTTTCCCAACCGGCATATGGGCTTCGGCATGGGGTTGCACCGTTGTCTTGGTTCGCATCTGGCCAAGGCCACTCTGCAGGCCGTTCTCAAGGTTCTGTTAAAGGATCTGAGCAACTTTCGCCTGACAGGCCTTGACGATATCGTTTGGGAGGCTGCGGAGGTGCGCGGCATCAAAAGCCTGCCGCTGGTAAGGAAGTGACAACGAGAACATTAGTGATCGTTCAGAACGGATTTCCGGCGGCCGCGAGGCGAAGTGGCAATTTTCCTATCCAGCCAGGCATCTAGGTACATGACGGGCGGCGTGCTGACCGTCGATGGGGGGCATACGTGCATGTAGTTAGAAACCGGTCGGCTCCGCGTGACGACCTTTATGTGGCGCCCGGGCAGAGGCCTTAGCGGACGTGAGTGATGCATCGTTTTAAGACTGTCAGTGTCGGAGCACTTCATCGCGAAACCAAACTATTCCCGTATGCGAGAATGACTACGGCAGCGATCAGCACCGTCACGCCCAACTGCAGAACGTTGAGAGACCGTCGCGGGGCTTGTTTCCATTCTCCGATCAAGAAGCCGAAAACCAAGGCGACGACGATGGACAGAGAAAGGAAGACAGCGTAGCCGACTGTCGTCCCTAAGAGACCGAGTGAGGAGGCACCCATTCCATATAGGCCTTGGGCGAAGAAGGAAAGCGCACCCAGAGAAACGGCTCTCGTAAAATCAAGTCCTGTCCCTACCTTGGTGAAATTCCTCCACGTGTGATTTTTAGTCATCGCGATCCCGGAGAAGACAATTACCGCTAGGTACCCACCCCAGAAGACCGGAACCCAGCGAACCAAAGACGCTTGTAGAGGTCTCGCACCCAATTTTTCCAGAGCGCGTGCGATCGGAGCGGCAAAATCGAACCCGATATTGGAGCAGGAACTCAAGATTCCCGACAGAAGACACCACCCTAGCCCGATTGCCGTCATCCTCACCCTGTTTTTCGCCGTCGTGAGCTCAGTAGGACCGCTTATGGAAGAGGCAACCTCGCCCTTTTCACGAAGAATGCCGGCTCTGCCGTAGAGCACAACGCCCATAAGGCACACTACAATTCCGCACAAGGTGATGAGTTTGGCATCGTGGGGGACTGCCCCCCATTTTCTGACCATAGGGATGATCGACCCAACCGACGTAATTACGCCCATGATCGTGGCGTATCCAAGGGATAGGCCCACAGATTCGATTCCAATTGCGAATGCTACACCTCCGATTCCCCAGAAGAAGCCAAGACCCATTGCAAGAAAAACAGTCGAATCCGCCACTCCTTCAATGGCCGAAATCCAACTGGAGGAGAGCAATAACTGCAGAGTAATGATCGGGAGAAAGATCATGGTAACGAACTGCGAGAGCATCCATGTGTTTTCCCATGCGTATCGCCGCTGAAGGCGTAAAAGCAAGCCGAATCCCCCAGCGCAAATTGCTCCTAAAACGGTCAGTGCAAGGCCCTGGACGAGTCCAAACATGTTTCTTCCTCATACTTCCAAGCCTAAAGCAGAATCGCATTCTCCCTTCCTGCCTGACAATCGAGATCTGTTGTCAAAGACGCACGAGTATTGACAACATCCCGAGCTAAGAACTGTGCGGCTTTCTTGTTAACCAACATTAACCCATACGGACTTCACTTGCGTGTACTGTTCGAGGGCGTCAGCCCCCGAGTCGCGGCCGTACCCGCTCATCTTGCACCCACCGAAAGGGACGGCAGGGTCCATGACGTTGAAGCAATTGACCCACACCACTCCCGCCTGAAGGGCCTTTGCGACCGCGTGCGCCTTCTGAACATTCTGGGTCCAGACTCCCCCGGCCAGACCATAGCTCGTGTTGTTGCTGAGCGCTAAGACCTCATCGAACTCTTTGAATGGAATTACGCAAATGACTGGTCCGAAGATCTCCTCTTGGGCAATCTTGTTGTCAGGCTTGACGTTGTCGAACACAGTTGGGGGCATGAAATACCCGTTTCTTAAGTCGCCTGTTAACAGGCGTTCACCGCCGCAAACGAGTTTCGCCCCCTCCTCCAGTCCAGATTGAATGTATCCATTAACTCGCTTAAATTGCTCCGAAGAAATAAGAGGTCCCATTTCACTGTTGGGATCTAGACCGTTGCCCACCTTGATAGAGGCCGAAAAGTCACTGAGTTTCGATAGGAAGCGATCGTAGATTTGTTGCTCAACGAAAAGGCGGGATCCTCCGCAACAGATTTGGCCCGAGAGACGAAAAATCGCCCATGCTGCGCCCGGAATTGCCCTATCCAGGTCGGCGTCGGCGAAGACGATGTCGGGGGACTTCCCCCCAAGCTCCAGCGACACTCGTTTCAGATTGGACGCGGATGCCCGAATAATGCTTTGGCCTGTTTGGTATGATCCGGTGAACGCAATCTTGTCGACGTCCGCATGGGCAGCTAAGGCCGCACCTGCTTCACTGCCGAATCCGGGACAGATATTCACCACGCCGTTTGGAAACCCGGCTTCCAACAATAGCTCTCCCAGCCGCAGTGCTGTGAGCGGAGTCTGCTCGGCCGGTTTGAGCACAAGCGTGCATCCCGCTGCAAGAGCTGGCGCCAACTTCCAGATCGTAATTACAAACGGACTGTTCCACGGAACGATGGCACCGACAACTCCCACCGGCTCACGAAGGGTGTAACTAAAAAAATTGCCAGCAGCAGAATTGTCGATAGTCTCCCCATGAATCTTCGTTGCCCAGCCCGCGTAGTAGCGGACCTGTTCCGCGGCTCTGGGAATGAGGGCAGAGCGGGCCAAGGAAATCGGCATGCCGGTGTCCAGGACTTCGAGAATTGCAAGTTCGTCGGCGTTCTTTTCAATCAAATCAGCGAGTCTCAGGAGGAACCGTTGGCGGTCGGATGGCTTGACCTTGCCCCACACTCCATGAAAGGCTTTTCGGGCAGCTCTGACGGCTCGATCGATGTCTTCTTGTCCTGCCTCCGCGACCTGAGCAAGAACTTCGCCTGTGGCGGGGTTCCAGGTCTCAAAATATTTCCCAGATGCCGACTCAACCAGTTCTCCATCGATCAACATTTGCTTCCGTTGGGACGCGAGAAAAGCAATGTCAGTCGGGCGCAAAATGTCTGCCGCTGTGGAATTTGCCATAAGTCGATAAGCCTCCATTCATGCGTGAACTAAAGTGGGAGAAAGCAAAATCCCCCCGCCGATGACAACCGCCGAACTACTTCACCGACGCCGATTAGGATTAACGAATTCCGTGCTGGCTCCGAGTTTGTAGAATTCCACCGCTGTTGTTCTAAATACGCAAGCCTCTTCGCTTGGCTCTAAGCCACCCAGCGCGGTTCGCATGCCTCGCAAAGTTTCTTCGTAACTCGCGACTAACAAGGTCACAGGCCAGTCACTACCCCACATGAGCCGGGTCGGACCAAACCATTCCAGCAGGGAACCTACAAAAGGCTTCATCAACTCGATCGGCCAGACCTTACCGGGCTCTTTCAGCAGCTCGCCGATCCGCTCGACGCGAGGAGAAAACGACAATTTGCACCTTACGGAGGTATTGGCGGCCAACGCTCTCATGTACGATTCCCACTCGCGTCGATCAATGCCGCCCTCGATATCAGGCTTCGCCATGTGTTCGATGACTGCCTTCAGATGGTCAATTTGTTCGTATATCTTTAGGACGTATTTTAGGTGGATGGCACGAACGAGCAATTCAAGAATGAGCCCTCGTTCAGCGATCTTCGCTATCCCACGCAGGACTTCCGTCCTGGCCAGAATATCTGGATCGGGGTGACCTTCGAACCTGGCGCGTACCGCCCGGAACTTGGGGTTGCTAATCCACACATCCAATTCCTGTTCAAGGGTCGGACTCACCAGATCAACATACGGCGCAAAGCAGGCGATCAAATCTGACGAAGCTGCAATTTTTTCCATCGCTTCGGATTCGTCCCTCGTCTTACCCGATTCGATCAAAATACACGCGCTGATGCCGCATGGAAGAGCGACATGTGAGAGATCCACAGGAGAGAACGTGCGAAAGAGAGGGCCGAATGCTGGAGTCAAGCCGCCTCGCTTTGCTAATTCCAGCTCCCATAGGTGACAATGGGTATCGATGATAGCTAAACCGGAGTTCGCCATAACTTCATCCGAGTTGATGGCCGGTCGTTGGCCAGTCATACTTTCGATTGTCCGTTAACGATCTTTTGCTAATAAATGATGTTTGAGTTTTCCGTAAAAACAATCCTGTAACGTTAGGCTCGAACCTCTTCCAAATACCGGCGAACACTAGGCAACAAAATGGTCTCAAGATTCGTAACAATGTATCGGGCCCCTCTGCTCTTCCATTCGCGCGCTGAATCCACATTCGAGGCGAACGCTCCCAATATCTTTCCCGCTTGGGCGACGTCACTGGCAATCTTATCGGCCGCTTCGCGGACGCGTGGATGTTGAGGCTGGCCCGGGACCCCCAACGAAAGAGATAAGTCCGTAGGTCCAATAAAAACGACGTCAACGCCGTCGGTGCGCGCGATTTTCGAGACCTCTCCGAGCGCCTCAGTGGTCTCGATTTGAAAGATCAACAACGTTTCAGCGTTGGCCACCGTCACATACTCACCAAACGGAGCCGTCTGGCCGTAGTCAGCGGCACGGGTTCCAGCTAATCCACGGCTGCCGCGCGGACCAAATTTTGCCGCGCGTACAGCCATTTCCGCCTCTGTCGCAGAATTGACCATCGGAACTTGTACGCCTTGAGCGCCTGTGTCGAGGAAACGCAAGATGACATGCGGCTGGTTCGTGGGAACCCGAATCAACGGAGTTACTCCTCGCAGTTCCGTCGCGCGAACTAGGCTCTCACAGTCTGCTAGATCGAGAGTGCTGTGTTCGGCGTCAAACAGCAAGAAATCCCAGCCTTGGTACCCGAGAACCTCAGCCAGGCTGGCGTCGCGGTATCGGAGAAAGCAACCAAACACCGTTTCGCCGGCGAGCAATTTTGCTTTCGTCGCATTGTTGCGCACAGCTGAGAATCTCCTTTGAGGTCTACAGAAAAGAAACTTTGATGGGTCTGTTCTGCCCGTTTTGCTTCGCAGTATCGCGTGAAGAATCAATTGTTTACGAATTGTTCAGTTGCTGTTGACAAGGCGCAAAGGCACAATGTAACGTCTGCTATTATAACACATTTTACATTTCAATTGGGTTCCCCCCTAGTTACAATCCGCAGCTCGTTGGAGGTTGCTGCTTGATCTGAACTCGATGATTCGTGGTTATCGTATCCAGGCTTAATTGCCCATCCTAGAGCTGCCAGATGGGCCGAACTCGCAGAAGTAGAATGAGGAGGAATTGTTGAGGACTGACAAAGCTCTGTGTGCAGGCCTGACGACTAAGTCACGGAATCGCAGACCAGGAATGCAGACCCTTCTTCGGGTACGCCGATAATGACGCGCGACGGTTCGGATGCCCGCGATCGGAAACTCCCAAGAGCTCGGAAGTGGGCAAGCGGACCGCAGAGGCCTGAGAAAGCGGGCGGTCGGCCAAGCATAGTCCGGTGGCAGCTACTACTCTGGATTTTCGTGCTAAGTGCCGTTACTTACCTCGACCGCGTGAACATCTCGATCAGCGGACGGCGGATCGCGGAAGAATTTCATTTCACTGACGTCCAGCTGGGCTGGGTCTTCAGTGCGTTCGTGGTCGGCTATGCGATCTTTCAGGTGCCGGGGGGGTGGCTGGCAGACCGGTTCGGCGCTCGGCGTGTACTTACGAGCGGTGCGCTCTGGTGGGCGGTGTTCACGGCAGCAACGGCTTCGGTCCGCGCCAAAACTTCGACCGCACTCATCATGTTCTTAGCAGTTCGGTTCATGCTGGGTGCCGGCGAGGCTGTCGTGTATCCGAGTTCGAATCGTTTCGTAGCTAATTGGATCCCTAGCGGCGAACGCGGCATCGCTAATGGGTTGATCTTCGCCGGCGTGGGTGCAGGCGCGGGCACCACGCCGTTGCTGATTACAGCGGTCATGATCCACTTTGGCTGGCGAATGTCCTTCTGGCTCTGTGCGGTTCTTGGAGTGGTGGCAGGAATTGGCTGGCTGCTTCTGGCGCGCGATCATCCGGAGGAACACGTTGGTGTGAACGCAGCCGAAATGCGAATAATCCGAGGCGGCCTTGTAGTTTCGCATCACAGTCGCAGTTCGGTCGCTTGGTCAACGGTCTTCGCCAGTCGAGAAGTCATAGCCAGCTCGTTCAGCTATTTTTGCTACGGATATGCGGCATATATATTTTTCAGTTGGTTTTTCATCTACCTCAACGAGGTCCGCGGAGTGAATTTGCGCGTCAGCGCCTTTTACACAATGTTGCCGTTTATCGGCATGGTCATCGGCTCACCGCTTGGCGGTCTACTTGGCGATGCGGTCACTCTCCGATGGGGTAAGCGCCTTGGGCGATGTGGGGTCGCCGCGGTGGGGATGGGTTTGGGTGCGATTTTCATTGCTCTCGGCGCAGATGTAAAGCGCCCCGGACTGTCGACTGTCGTGCTCGCTGGCGGCGTATTGACTCTGTTTCTCGCACAGAGCTCTTTCTGGGCTCTCACGGCGGACATCGCGGGGCCATCGGCTGGTACCGTTTCGGGCCTGATGAATTTGTGTTGTCAAGTTGGAGGAGCACTCACCGCGTCGCTAACACCGGTGATCGCGATCCATTTCGGCTGGACGGCATCGTTTCTAACCGCCGCTGGATTGTGTGCCCTCGGTGCTATGACATGGCTGCTAGTGGACCCTAATCGCGTGCTGCCCTGCCGAGGTGGATGAACTCTTCGGCTGTGGTTCATCGTCGCCCTGAAAACGGCGGATTCTTTGAGCCGTGCCTTCCCGCGTCGTGGCAACTAGTAGGCCCACTTTCCTGATAATATCCCGGCGAAGATCTTACGAGGTCCTAGGTTAGTCGTCGTCAATGAATCTGCTGCAAATAGTTGCCGTATGCCAAGGCGACTGAGGCAACGGTAAGAATGGCGAGTCCTACGAACATTCGTCTGATGGCATGTATGCCGGCAATCTTCCATTCCCCGAGCAGGAATCCGGCAACATTGCCTGTAGCGATCTGTGCAACTTGCATTATGGCCCAACCCACGGAGGTACCTAGCAAGCCCAGTTTCACGGTGCCCACCCCGTAAAATGCTACGGAGCCCATAAACAGGACTCCCATCGTAATCGAAAGCGGAGCGTCCCGAAGTGGGGTCATTGCAAAGCGCTTCCATGATCTATTTTTTGCGCACAGAACTAAAGCGTAACCCAAAGTCGGGATCATGCCGCCCAACATGGCAATTGCCCAAACCGCATATGTGGCGTTCAGCTTAGACACGTTAGGTCCCACCGCACCGCTGATGTCTTGTCCGAAGGCGAAGCTGAAATTCAGGCCCGCAGATAGGATCCCGGCTAGGATTGCCATCGCGAGACCTGCACTGAACGATCCCTGCATGGCTGATTTCGAAAGGCCCTGCCCGAGGTTAGCCGCAGCGGCAACCTTCTCCCGTCCCTCTTTCTCCCGACCTGCTTGCGCAACGATGGTTACGCCTAAGATGATAATGGCCACACCGAGAAGCACCCACCTCCCCGCATTCGTCCCAAGCGTGCGCGGGGAAAAATAGAGTAAAGGGACGAGTGCCCCCGCGGAAGCGCCGACACCGCTGATCAGCGCATAAGTCAGCGACAGACCTATGCGAGATATACACATACCCGCAAGAGTGGACGCAATTCCCCAACTGAAGGCGAACAGGGCTGGGACGAGAAGTGTGTGGAGAGGCAATTGCCGGTAGACCCCAAGGAGGTTCGGTATGGTCGCAAATGCTAGGCCCCATGGAATTAGAACGGTGGCCACCAGGTTGTATAGAGCCCAGTAGTTTTCAAATCGATAACTACGCATGAACCGGATCGGCGCCATCGCGCAGCCGACCATCGTTCCGGAAATTAGGACAAACAGGAGCCCGATGGGAGTTTCCATAGTTTTCTGCCGCGACCCTCGCGTGATCGGTAGATTGTGCAAATAGCCAGAATGCCCACAGCACAATGGCAAGTCACGCAAGCGACAGCTATGACGCGCCTAGAATTCATGAATGAGTTGCATTCGAGCCCACCATTCATTCTTGCCGGCTTCGGGGAGCTTTGCCTGCAGAGCGCGTGTCAGACCCTCCCATTCTCTTACTTGAGGATCATCTTGCTCTGTCGGGATGAGTCCTCCTGAGGGTTGGAACTCGTCAGTTGTCTCAATGAACATGAAGAGGTGAGACCCTATTCGAAAGATCTTCGATTTCACGATGCCCAAGTTTCGCGCGTACTTGATCACCGCAGGCGGTACGTCTTGATGAAAGAGATCATATTGACGAATGACCTCGGGATCGTCCTTCAGGTTAATTGCGAAAGCGTAGTGCTTCATGCTGTTAGGTTCTCCAGTCGGTAGACTTTTCGCTCTCCACGAGGTCTCGCCAAGTGGTCACCGTAGATCCCGATCCACCTAGTCGGACCTTTACAAAAGGGTTTTCCCAGAAAAATCTGTGAGGAATTGCGCTGTCCTGTAATTTCGGGGGTGTGGACGATGTCGCAGCATCACAGAGCAACAAGAACTGCGGGGGAAGTTTAGTCAGCGCCATATAATGAAGAATCTAGA
>JBAUVZ010000500.1:0-13353 GCA_049583505.1 Candidatus Sulfotelmatobacter sp. | reverse complement strand
GCCCCGTGGCACTTCTTGAATTTCTTGCCGGAGCCGCAGGGGCAAGGATCGTTGCGGCCCACCTTTTCCTGCCCGCGAACCACTTGTTGAACCGGCTGCACGTCGCCGGCTCCGGCCATGCGTGCTTGTTCGAGTTCGCGACGCTTGCGGCGCATGAAGGCTTCTTCCAGATCGTCGGCGGAAGTTGCAACCAGCCGCGGTGGACGATGTCCGTTCCCGCCACTTACCTGCTGCGAAGATACCGCTGGCTCGGAGCCCTGGCCTGCGGTTTCGCCTCGCTGTGGACCGGCAGGGGCTGCGTCCGGTGGACGCTCGATAATCTGCATCAGGTAGAGATAGCGGGCTGTGTCTTCCTGGAAGCGCTGCAACATGGCTTCAAACATGTCGAACGATTCTTTCTTGTATTCGACCAGCGGATCGTGCTGGCCGTAGCCACGCAGGCCAATGCCCTCCTTGAGATGGTCCATGCTCAAGAGGTGGTCTTTCCACTGCGAGTCGAGCACGCTGAGCATGATCATGCGCTCGTGATGGCGCATGGCCTCAGGGCCGATCAGCTTTTCTTTCGCGTCATAACGTTCTTTCAGCTTCTCAAAAATCGCATCGCCCAGTTCCTGCCGGTTCAGCGTTTCTGGCTTTACGCCTTCCGCAACGAAATCCACGCCGAAGCGGGTGAATACCGCGTCTTTCAAGCCCTTGATGTTCCAGTCGTCGGCGTGGCTCTTGGGCGGGCAGTACTCTTCCATCAGGTCGCCGAGAATGGCTGAGACGTAGTCCTCGAGGATCAGATCTTTCTGGTCCATGCCCTCGAGCAGACGGCGGCGCAAGCCGTACACGGCCTCGCGCTGCTTGTTCATCACGTCGTCGTATTCGAGCAAATGTTTGCGGGATTCGAAATGCTGGCCTTCGACCGCCTTCTGTGCCGTCTCGATGCGGCGGCTGATGAGCTTCGACTCGATGGGGATGCCTTCTTCCATGCCCAGGCGCTCCAGCAGTTTCGAAACCCACTCCTTGGCAAAGATGCGCATGAGGTCATCTTCAAGGGCGAGGTAGAAGCGCGAAGAGCCGGGGTCACCCTGGCGGCCGGCACGACCACGAAGCTGGTTGTCGATGCGGCGCGATTCATGACGTTCGGTGCCCAGAATGTGCAGCCCGCCGACAGCGGTCACCTCGTCGTGCTCCTTGTCGGTCTGCACTTTGTAGCGGCTAAGTGCCTCCGTCCATTTGTCGGTCGGCACGGTGTATTCGTTGCCGTTGTAGTAGAAAACCGAAGTTGTGCCGTCCTCCTGCGGACCTTCGATCTTGCCCTGGGCCACGCGCAACTGCTGCGCGATGCCCTTCTTCACCATCTCCTGCTTGGCCATGAATTCGGGGTTGCCACCGAGTAAAATGTCGGTGCCGCGGCCCGCCATGTTGGTGGCGATGGTGACCATGCCTTTGCGCCCGGCCTGGGCGACGATCTCAGCTTCGCGTTCGTGGAACTTGGCGTTCAAGACGACGTGTTGTTTGAGGCCTTTCTTCTTCAGCAAGTCGGAGAGGCGTTCTGACTTTTCCACCGACGTAGTGCCCACCAGCACAGGCTGGCCTCTCTCGGCCAATTTCTGAATTTCGTCGGCCACGGCGAAGTATTTCTCTTTCTCCGTCCGAAAGACTACGTCTGGATTCTCCAGCCGCAGCATCTTTTTGTTGGTCGGAACGACCATCACGTCAAGCTTGTAGATGTTGTCGAACTCGGCGGCTTCCGTTTCCGCCGTGCCCGTCATGCCGGAGAGCTTTTTGAACATGCGGAAGTAATTCTGGAAGGTGATGGTGGCGAGGGTCTGGTTCTCGCGCTCGATTTTGACGCCTTCCTTGGCTTCGATGGCCTGATGCAGGCCGTCAGACCAGCGGCGGCCGGGCATCATGCGTCCGGTAAATTCGTCGACGATGATGACTTCGCCGTCTTTAATCACATACTCCACGTCGCGGCGGTACAGGGCGTGCGCTTTGACCGCAGTCTCGACGTGATGCTTGAGCGGCCAGTTCTCCGGGTCCGCGATGTTGCCGATGCCGAGCAATTGCTCGACCTTTACCCAACCTTCATCGGTCACTGTAATGTTGCGGTGTTTCTCGTCGACGACAAAGTCGCCGGTGAGTTGCGCCGGTTCACCGGTAGCGACCTCAAGCTCTTCGCCCTTTTCGAGCTTGGGAATGATCCGGTTGACCTTGTAATACTTGTCAGTCGATTCCTCGCTCGCGCCTGAAATGATCAGGGGCGTGCGGGCTTCGTCGATCAGTATCGAATCGACTTCGTCGACGATGGCGAAGTTATGGCCGCGCTGGACGCAATCTTTCAGATCGAATTTCATGTTGTCGCGCAGGTAGTCGAAACCAAACTCGTTGTTCGTGCCGTAGGTGACGTCGGCGGCGTAGGCGGCACGGCGCTCCTCGTCGTCGAGGTCATGGACGATCACGCCGACCGTGAGGCCGAGAAAACGATAGAGCTTGCCCATCCATTCGGAGTCGCGCTTAGCCAGATAGTCGTTGACCGTGACCACATGCACGCCGCGTCCGCTCAGGGCATTGAGATAGACCGGCAAAGTGGCGACCAGCGTTTTGCCTTCGCCGGTCTTCATTTCCGAGATCATGCCCTGGTGCTGCACCATGCCGCCGATCAACTGCACATCGAAGTGGCGCATGTTGAGCACGCGGCGTCCGGCCTCACGGACCACAGCGAAGGCCTCCACCAGGATCTCGTCGAGAGCTTCCTGCAGAGCTTCGTATTGCTCTTTTTCGAATTGCTTCGCGCGGTCGGGATCGTCCTCAGACTCCGCTTCGGAATCCGCCGCAGCACCGCCCGAGACACGACTTAGCCGCTCCTGGATGCGCTGCCGGAACTCGTCCGTTTTGGCGCGCAGTTCGGCATCAGTGAGCTTCTGGGTCTGTGGTTCGAGAGCATTGATGGCCTCGACCTTGGGCATCAGGCTCTTGATGACCCGCTCGTTCTTGGTCCCAAAGACCTTGCCGATCAGAGTGTTAATCAAACCGTGAAATCCTTCAGAGGGCGGGAACTGCCCATGTTATCTCTTTTAGCCTAGCATATTTAGATGCGCTGGACGGGCGCAAGGAACGGGTGATGAAAGGTATTCACCGCTAAGAATGCAGCCGGCATCAAGGCGGCCGCAGAAGGGCGTTGCTGTGAGTGTTCGGGCATCCAGGCGCTCCCGACGTTGATTAGATTTTTCGTGTATATTCCACACGACTCATGCCCACTTTCTACGACCGTTTTGTCGAATGCGCGGAACGCTGGCCGAACAACGTCGCCCTGGAAATCCAGCGTCACGATCACGTCGAGAGTTGCACGTATGCCGAACTCCATCATATGGCGGAATCCGTGGGACGATGGATTACCGAGAATGGATTCGCCCGGGGATCGCGGCTGGCCATCGTAGCGGATAACCATCCGCGATGGGTGGCGGCGTACCTGGGGATCATCGCGACCGGATGCACGGTTGTCCCACTCGATACGGCGTTGCGCGCCGACCAACTGACCAAGCTATTGCAGGACAGCGGCGCCTCTGCTCTGTTCTGCGATGCGAAGCATGCTCAAGCGGCGCGAGATGCGGTCGCGAACCTGAACATAGGGCTCGTGCTCATGGACCCCGACCGCATGACCAACCATTCCATTCATGAGCATTGGCTGGGAAACCTGCCGGCGATTTTCGATGGCGGGCCGGGAAGCTTCCAGCCTGCACCCTCCACAGCGGACGACCTCGCTTCCCTGCTCTACACCTCCGGAACCACTGCCGACCCCAAGGGCGTGATGCTTACCCACGCCAACTTTCTGGGTGAAGTGGAAGCGGTGTTCAACTGGGTGGACATAGGACCCACAGACGCCTTACTGGGCGTGCTGCCCATGTTTCACGTGCTGGCACAAATGGCGAATCTGCTTCTGCCGCTGGTGAAAGGCGCGCGTGTGGTTTATCTGGAAACTCTGAACACGACCGAGCTTTTGCGGGCTTTGCGGGAACGCAATATCACTGCCTTCGCCGTGGTGCCGCAATTCTTTTATCTGATTCACGAGCGGATTTTCCAGGAGGCTGCTAAACGAGGAGTGCTTACGCAGAGGGTGTTTCAGGGTCTCTTAAGACTCAATCGCGGTCTGCGCCGCGTGGGCGTCGACTTAGGCCCAATTCTTTTCAGCAAAGTCCATGAAACGTTGGGCAAGAAGATGCGTTATCTGGTCACGGGAGGGTCGCGCTTCGATCCGCAGATTGCGAAAGACTTCCACGATCTCGGGATCGATGTGCTGCAAGCTTATGGCCTGACAGAAACCACTGCAGCCGTGTATGCGAATTCGCCAACCGACAACGTGATCGGATCGGTGGGCAAGGCTCTAAAGGGCGTCGAAGGCAAGATCGCTTACGCGACAAGCGACCGCCAACCGCAGGACGATGGCGGGCCCGCCACCGGCGAAATTGCGTTGCGTGGGGCGGTCGTGATGAAGGGTTACTGGAATCGTCCGGACGCGACCGCGGCCGTGCTCCGCGAGGGGTGGTTCTATACGGGCGACCTAGGCTATTTCGACTCTGACGGCAACTTGTTCCTCACCGGTCGCAAGAAGGAAGTGATCGTGCTCAGCAACGGAAAGAATATCTATCCCGAAGAAGTTGAGGCGCACTATCTGAAATCGCCGTACATCAAAGAACTGGCAGTGATGGGCCTGGAAGGCAAGCCCGGCGTGGGCGGAGACAGGTTGCACGCCGTGATTGTGCCCAACTTCGATGTGCTGCGCCAGAAAAAGATTGTGAACGCGAAGGAGGTGATCCGGTACGACATCGAGAGCCTATCGCAGCAGATCGCCTCCACCAAGCGCATCGGCAGCTATGAGATCTGGCAGGACGAATTGCCTCGCACCACCACCCGCAAGATCAAGCGCTTCGAGGTAGAGAGGCGCGTAAAAGCGAATCAGGCGCGGCGGGTCGACGACGATTCTGAGTTGCCATCGGAACGGCCGTTGACCGCCGACGAGATGGCATGGCTCGATCAGCCCAACGTCCAGCGGGCGCTAAAGATTGTGCGCGAGGCCGCGCCAACGGCGCCTGCGACCTTGCGGCCCACTCACAACTTGGAGCTCGACCTGGGGCTGGACTCCATGCAGCGCGTCGAGTTGCTCAGCCGGATCGAAGAACGACCGGGAGGGAACGTCGAAGAATCGCAGCTCGCTGAGATTTATTCAGTGCGCGATCTTGTAGACGCTGTTCTGCAAAGTGCAGCAAGCGGGGCGGGTGGTCCAGGGACGCGCACCGTCTTTGCCGGGTGGAAAGCAATCCTGGCCGAAGAGCCCGATGCCGCTGAGGTGATTTCTCTGGCGCGGCCACAGCCGCTTAGCAATGCCTTCTGGTACATGGTTTCGCGTCTGATACAGGTAATCGCGCTCGACCGTTTTGACTTGCGGCTGAGCGGAATCGAGAAGCTGCCTCGCAGGGGCCCGTATATCATCTCGTCCAATCACCAGAGCTATATCGATCCGCTCATCCTGGCGAGCGTTTTGCAGCCGGAAGTGTTTGACAGAGTCTTCGCTGTGGGGACAAGCGACATTTTCGGTGAAGGATTCATGCGGCGGCTGGCACGATCGCTCAGGGTTGTAGTCGTGGATCCGGACGCGAATCTGATTCCTGCCATGCGCGCCGGCGCGTTCGGCTTGCGGCAGGGACGCCCGCTGGTTCTTTATCCCGAAGGCGAGCGGTCGATTGATGGCACTCCGAAAATCTTCAAGAAGGGTGCGGCCATATTGTCGATCCACATGCAAGTGCCGATTGTGCCGGTGGCGATTGAGGGATTCTACGAAGCCTGGCCGCGAAACAAACCCTTTCAGGGGTTCACGCCTCTGAGCATGCTGTTTGGCGATCCGATTCTTCCGCCGCCGGAAAGCGAGGCTTCGGAAGTGGCTTATGAAAAGCTTACAGCAGAGTTAAGAGCACGCGTGGTTGAGATGTGGGAGGAGCTGAGGAAAGGGCATCCCCGGACGCAGTAGGCCGCTCCTATTTAGCTCGCGGATGCGTCTGGTCGTACACCTGCAGCACATGTTTCATCGACAACTGCGTGTAGCGTTGCGTAGTCGCGAGGCGTTCGTGGCCGAGCAATTCTTGAATGGCACGGAGGTCGGCACCTTCTTCCAGCATATGCGTTCCGAACGCATGACGAAGGGTGTGCGGGTGTACGTCAGGCGAAAGGCCTTTCGCAACGGCAATTTTCTTGATGATACGCCCGACGCTGCGCGTGGTCAGCCGGCCACCGCGCTGGTTGATGAGCAGCGCAGATGAGTGCTCTCGGGTGTCGGCAAGAACTTTCTGCCGCTCCGGGAGATAGGCCGCCAGGGCCGATTTCACGGAATCTCCAAACGGAACATAGCGCTCTTTTTTCCCCTTGCCGCGGATGAGAATGGCCTCGGCACTCAGGCGGATGTCGTCAAGGTTAATCCCCGTGAGTTCCGAGTTGCGGATACCGCATCCGTAGAGCAGTTCCAGCATCAGGCGGTCGCGGTCGGGGAAGGATGCCACTTCGGGCATTTGGCCGTCGATCACGGAGTTCATTTCTTCAATCGTGGGTACGCGCGGAAGTTTCTTGGGCAGCTTTGGCGTGGCGACCAGCTTCGCCGGATTCTGCTCCACTACTCCTTCCCGCGCCAGCCAGCGATAGACAGAGCGCACCGCAGCCAGAGCGCGCGCGACTGAAGTCTTGCTCAATCCCTTCTCGTAGAGTTGCGAGAGGAATCCGCGCACAGCGATATGGTGAAGTTGCTTCCATCCGCGCGAGCCGGCGTAGGCGGCAAAGAGTGACAAATCACGGCTGTAAGCCTTGATGGTGTGCGGCGAGGCATTGCGCTCGCGAAGATGGCAGAGAAAGTCGGCGACAGCTTTGCCGACTGTGGTCCTGGCCTGCTTAGTCGCGGCATGTGTCATCTGGCCTTCGCCCTGGGATGATGCTTCTGATACACGGTCCGCAAGCGGTCGAGCGCCAAGTGCGTGTAAACCTGGGTTGTCGAAATGTCGGCGTGGCCGAGAATGGTCTGCACCGTACGCAGGTCAGCGCCGTTTTCCACCATGTGCGTGGCGCAGGAATGACGCAGCATGTGCGGAGAAGCCGTGCGCCCGGAAGCAGCCGATGCAGCACGCACCATCTGCCACACGCGCTGACGCGTTAAATTGCGCCCTCCGCGTGCGATGAATAGCAGAGGTGAATTCCGGGCGGATGCCGCGATGGTTGCCGATGTTCCACTCAATGCCCCGCTTCGCTTCCCTACCACCAGCGTCGGGCGTGACTGGGCCAGATACTCCGTGAGCGCACTCTGAGCCGCCTTCCCCAGCGGAACCACGCGTTCTTTGTCGCCCTTGCCGCGCACCAGCATGTATCCGGCGTCGAGCTTCAAATCTTCGAGCTTAGCGTTGATGATTTCTGAGACCCTCAGTGCGCCCGCGTAGAAAACTTCCAGCATGGCGCGATCGCGGGCAGCCAGCGCGGCTGATTCCTTCGTGTTTCGTGGCCCGTTGCTGTTGTGCAGAGTGAGCGGAGCCGCCAGCGTTGCCTCCATTTCGTCGCGAGCCAGCGCCTTCGGAAGAACCTTCCATTGCCGAGGTGATTCGATGTTGAGCGTGGGATCGTGTTCGAGCTTCTTATCCAGCAGCAGGTAGCGGTAAAGATGGCGGAGTGCAGAGAGTTTACGTCCCACGCTGCGGCCATCGACTTGATGGGAAAAAAGCTGTTGCAGGAAATCGCGCACATCGACCCGCCGAGCGGTCAGCAGCAGACGCTTGCGTTTCTCCAGCAATTCCGAGAACTGGCGGATGTCGGTGGTGTAGGCGCTGATGGAAAGCGGCGCCAGTCCCTTCTCGATTCTCAAATAGTCGAGAAAGCTGGAGAGCACGCGCGAGTTCGCTTCCGAAGCCATAATGAAGGGATAAATGGAGTATGCCCGTTATCGGACGCTGGCAAAAGTGATCAGGTGGATGCCGCGAGAGGCACGGCGTGGGCGTAGAGACGTAGCATGCTACGTCTGGCCAGCACCGCGCAACAAGTCCACCGCGTAGAGCGCGCCCTCTGGCGTTTCCTCATGCTTGAAGTAGGCGAAAACGTCGCGGCCTGCCGCCAGGTGCTCTCCAATGCGCGCGACCATGCTGCTGCGCTCTTCTCCCGTGTAACTCGGCTTGCGGAATCGGTAATAGACGAAGGCCGCGGTGGCGACATCCGGCGTGGTGCGTTCTTCGGTCTCCGCCACGCACAGGGCGGCTCCATGCGCCTTCAGCAGTTCCCAAGTCGAGTCGGTGAACCACGATTCGTGTCGGAATTCAAATGCCGCCGGCAGCGTACGCGGCAGAAGCGCGAGAAAATCCTTGAGCAGCGCGACATCCGCCTTCAGATTCGGTGGCAACTGAAACAGCACAGGTCCAAGCTTGCCGGCGCTCGCTAACGGCTCGATCGTCGTCAGGAAGCGCGGAACAAAGTCTTCCGTCCCCTTCAAGCGCTTGATGTGTGTGATTACCTGGTGTGCCTTGATGCCCAGGCGAAATTGCGCTGGAGTTTCCCGAATCCAGTTCTGGATCGTGGTCTCTTTCACCAGTTGCCGGAAGGTGAAGTTCACTTCGACCGTGTTGAGCTGCGTGGCGTAGTGACTAAGAAACTTTTTCTGCGCCAGTTTGGCGGGATAGAAGTCAGGCTTCCAGCTTGGGTAAGCCCATCCAGAAGTCCCGGCAAACAGTTGAGGCATGGCAAGCTCTCGAAGTAAAGTCCCGAAGCAAAATTCGCAGCGGACGGGATTATACCTTGCGTCGCCCCGGGTGCGCCCGCGGCCGCTTTCCGGTTTTCCGTGCGGAGCGCCGGCGCGCGTTCGGTTCATCATCCGCTTGAGCGGCAATCGAAATCGTCGGCTCTGCTTCCGCAGCGGCCGAGGCCGCGACGCCCTTGAGGTCCGGCAACCGTTGCTTCAATTTGAGCACCGGAGCGAACAAGTCTCCCATCTTTTCAAAACGCGCTACCACTTGCTTGGCTTCGAATACCAGCAGGTTCGGGTCCTTCTTTTTGAGAGCTCGCTCGACCTCTTCCCACGTCACCGGGGTCGACACCGTGGGATGCTCCCGCGCCCGCAGCGAATAGACGGCAACCGTGGTTTTGTGTTCGTCGTTCTGGCTCCAGTCAACGAAAACCTTTCCGGTTCGAACCTGCTTTTTCATATCCGACACGACCAGCTCGGGATGTTCATGTTCGAGCAATTGCGCCAGCGCGTGGGAGAAAGTCTTGGTCGATTCGTAGTTGGTTGGCGTGTTGAGCGGAACATAGATCTGCAGTCCCTTGGAACCGGAGGTCTTCGGAAAACTCTGCAATTCAAAGTGCTCGAAGATCTCCCGCAGCCACAGCCCAACCCGGCAGCATTGCACAATGTTGGCCGGCGGCCCGGGATCTAGATCAAAAACCATCATCGTCGGGCAAGTGATGTCTTCCGCCAGAGAAAGCGACGGATGCAATTCGATCGCGGCGAGATTCGCCAGCCAGACCAGCGTAGCCAGATCATCGGCGAGAATATAATGGATGGTGCGGCGGTTTCTCCCGCTCCAGATCGGAGCAGTCTTTACCCAGTCGGGCCGGTGCTGGGGCGCATTCTTCTCGTAGAAGAATTCTGCGTCCACGCCGTTGGGATAGCGCTTGCGCGTGAGCGGACGTCCGGCCAAATGCGGCACCATCGCCGGCGCGATGCGAACGTAGTAGTCGATGACCTGCTGCTTGGTAAATCCCGTGGCAGGATACAGAATTTTTTCCAGATTCGAGAGCTTAAGCTGCTTCCCCTGAACTTCAATGGTCGAATCCATTGCCCGTACGCTCCGCAGGCATTGTGCATCAAACGGCGCCCAACACAAAATGCAAGCTTACCAGCCTCCCGCCTGAATCAGGGTACCGAGCCGGTTTGACAACCAGGCTTACCGCCACGTAATTTCAAACTTCTGCCCTTCATGTCCGTCTAAATATGGTTGTCCAAAATGCCTGTCGAACATGTCCATCTGACCCTCTGGAGGTCCACATGAAACATCGCATACTCGGGTTCCGGGCCCTCGTACTGCTTCTCATGCTCGCGACATTCGCAGCGGCCCAGGATGTCGCCTCCTTTGAGAAGCGCATCACAGTCAAGAAACTGACGAATGGTCTCACGATTCTGATCTGCGAGCGGCCCGAGGTGCCGGTCTTTTCTTTCTTCACCCTGGTCGATGCGGGTTCCGTGCAGGACCCCATGGGCAAAACCGGCTTGGCCCACATGTTCGAGCATATGGCCTTCAAAGGCACGGACAAGATCGGAACCACCGACTATACCGCCGAGAAGCCTGCCCTGGAGAAGGTCGAGGCCGCCTACGCCGCTTACATCGCAGAGCGTGACAAGAGTGTCGGCCGCGATGAAACCAAGCTGAAGCAACTGGAAAAAGCCTGGAAAGACGCCATCGCCGAGGCCGACAAGTTCGTCGTGCCCAATCAGTTTGGCAAGATCGTGGAGCAGAACGGCGGCGAGGATCTCAACGCCTTCACCGCTTATGATGAGACCGCCTATCACTACTCGCTCCCCGTGAACCGGCTCGAGCTGTGGGCCTATCTCGAGTCCGAGCGTTTTCTCCATCCCGTGCTGCGCGAGTTCTACAAGGAGCGCAACGTAGTAACTGAAGAGCGCCGCCTGCGTACCGATAGCAATCCGATCGGCCGGTTGCTGGAGCAGTTTAAAGCTGCGGCATTCGAGGCCAATCCCTATCACCGGCCAACCGTGGGATGGATGTCAGACCTGAATTCCTTCTCAGCCACCGACGCAAAGAAGTTCTTCGCCGAATACTACGTGCCCGCGAACATGGTGGTCGCGGTGGCAGGTGACGTGAAAGCCTCACAGGTCATGCCGATTCTCGAAAAGTACTTCAGTCGCCTGCCCGCCAGCCACAAGCCCGATGAAACCACCACCACCGAGCCTCCGCAGAATTCCGAGCGCAAGGTCGTGCTCAAAGAAAGATCGCAGCCCCTCTATCTTGAGGGCTACCACCGGCCCGACTACATGACCAAAGACGACGCGGTATACGATGCCATCACCGATCTCATGTCGGAAGGCCGCACCTCCCGTCTTTTCCGCGCGCTGGTGCGCGATAAGAAGATCGCATCGTTCTCCGCCGGATTTAGCGGGTTGCCCGGCACCAAGTACCCGCACCTGTTCGCGTTCTATGCTTTCCCGCTTCCCGGACACACCACGCAGGAAGTGGCGGACGCGATTCACGTGGAGATCGAACGCCTGAAGAAAGAAGACATCACCGACGACGAATTGAAGATGATCAAGACCCGCACCAAAGCCAACCTGATCCGGGGCTTGGGAGACAATGAGGGACTCGCGACCCAGTTGGCGACTTACCAAACTCGTTATGGCGACTGGCGCGAGTTGTTCCGCTCCGTGGACCGCATCGACCAGGTGACCAAGGCGGACATCCGGCGCGTGGCCAACGAAACTTTCAATGATACCAACCGTACGGTAGGCGTGATCGAAACCGCCATGGGCGCTGGACAAGCCGGTGAGCAGGGATCGGGCGATCAAGGTGCGTCCGGTCCGGGAGGTGCGCAATGAACTTGAAGCGGATTGCTGTTTCGTTGATTCTCCTAGCCGCCACGACGTTTGTGTCGCTCCCAAGGGCTGAAGCGCAGGCCACGAACTGGCAGCAAATCCCAATCCCTCCCCTGCCCGCTTTCCATCCGCAGCAGCCGAAGCGAATTGAGCTCGCGAACGGGATGGTGATCTTCCTGCAGGAAGATCATGAACTACCGCTGATTGAGGGCTCTGCCCGCATCCGCGGCGGCTCGCGCAATGAACCAGCCGGCAAAGTTGGACTGGTCGATATCTTCGGCGAAGTCTGGCGCACCGGCGGCACCAAAACGCAAACCGGCGATCAACTCGATGATTTTCTCGAAGTGCGTGCCGCCAAAGTTGAAACCGGCGGCGATTCTGATTCAACCACGATCAGCTTGAGTTGCCTGAAAGGCGATTTCGACGATGTCTTCAAAGTCTTCGTCGACCTGCTGCAGAATCCCGAGTTTCGCGCCGACAAGCTCGACCTGGCGCAGAGGCAAGCCGACGATAGCATCTCGCGGCGCAATGATGAAGTCGGCGAGATTACCGCACGCGAAGCCGCCAAGCTCGCGTACGGGGCCGACAATCCCTATACCCGTGAGCCTGAGTATTCCACCATCGCTGCCATCACCCGCCAGGATTTGCTCGACTGGCACAAAGTCTACATTCGTCCCAACCACATCATCCTCGGGATAAGTGGCGATTTCGATGCCGGCGCCATGGAAGCCAAGCTGCGCAGCGCATTTGAGGCATGGCCTAAAGGCGCCGAACTCCCGAAAGACGACATTCAGTACCACCCAGCCAAGCCGGGCTACTATCTCATCCCGAAAGAAGACGTGAATCAGAGCAACATCCAAATGGTGACGCTCGGTACCACGCGCAACAATCCCGACTACTACGCCATTTCGGTGTTCAACGAAGCGTTTGGCGGCGGATTTTCCGCGCGGCTGTTCAACGACATCCGGACCAAGCGCGGCTTGGCCTATAGCGTGGGCGGTGGCATCGGCACGAATTTCGGGCATCCCGGCATACAGCGATTCGTCATCGGAACCAAGAGCCAGAGCACGATCGAGTCGATCCAGGCTCTCGATGACGATATCGACAATCTGGCCAAACAACCCATCACCGACGACGAGATCAAGCAGGCCAAAGACGCCATCCTCAACGCGTTCATCTTCCGTCTCGACTCACCCGACAAGGTTCTCGCCGAGCGCCTGACTTATGAGTTCTACGGATATCCCGCGGACTGGCTCGACAAGTATCCCGCGGAAATCCAGAAGGTAACAGCAGCGGATGTGACTCGCGTGGCGGCGAAGTATGTACACCGCGATCAACTTGCAGTGCTGGTGGTCGGCAACACGAAAGAGTTCGACAAGCCGCTCTCGTCACTCGGAGCGGTGAAGGAGATCGATATCACGATTCCCCCTCCGCCCGGTGGAACTCCGAAATGACATCTTGACCCGACGGCTCGGAACGTCGGTGAACCAAAGTCGCATCCAGTTGTAACGGTGACTCTGCACGTAGTTGACATAGGCAGCCCAGTCGAACAGTGGCGGAGGGCAGGTGACCTGCCCTCGAAAAACTCAACCAGCTAGAATTGGGGACCTCACGTCGCTTGAGTGGCTCGGGTTTTCTGTGCCATCGCTAAAGTGAGTTTTCGGTCTCCTGCAAGCCAGTCTGTTCGCGCTGAGCAGCGAACTGACTGGCGTACTCGCTCGGCGTTTGCTCTCCGAGAGCCCTGT
>JBAUVZ010000499.1:0-2501 GCA_049583505.1 Candidatus Sulfotelmatobacter sp. | reverse complement strand
TGTCAGCATGGTGCTGGCGAAAGTGTTTCGCGTGCAGTATGCGGAAGTTGCGCTGCTGCGGCTGGATGGCGGTCTGCTCAAGTTCATTTTTCCGGAGCATCTGCGTACTACCGGTGCGATTCCTATTTCCAGCAAGGCAGTGGCGGCGCATACGGCTCTCAGCAAGAAAGCAGAGATCTTCAACAATTTCGCCCGGGTTAAGCACGCTAGCATTTTTGAGACGATCAAGCCGGTAGGGGCCGAAACGACGGACGAGCCGGCCGCTCCCGCGCCGATTCAAAAGTTGATGTCTGTTCCTATCCTCGATCAGAACACGACTGTGCTAGGCGTGCTGCAGATTTCGCGGAAGGGTCTGGATCCGAAGTTTACGCAGGACTTCAGCCGTGAAGATCTCCACGATCTGGAGCTGGCGGCGGGATTGCTGGCGGCCTCGCCTGTGATGCAATCCAACTGAGGCTGCCGATCTGACAAAGCTAGCGGGATGAGCGGACCGGACCTTTGTCTCGGCTGTTCGAGCCCACTGAGGGTCAACTGTCAGGGGAGGCGGCTAAACATTTTGATCTCTTGTCGATGAGTTCTATAAAAAGGGATGTCAAGAAAAAACTTCTGCCTCGACCGGAGTGGAGATTCTTTCTCGAGATCCAGCCCACTGTAGTTTCACTTCTCTGGAGAAGTTGCTTTTCCATTCTGCTGAGATTTCTCTGCTGATGGTGACGATGCCGTCGAGCTTGAGAGAGCGACAAGCGAACTGGTGCTTCAGCGGCAACCATGGTTCTATCCGAGGCTCGTGGCCTATGGCTATTTCTGGTTATCCGAGAGGGCATAACGTGTAATGGGTGACTCGGTGCCGAAGCACGCGGGGCCGATCTCATCGACTGATACTCCTCTCGAACCGAGCATCTCCAGAACCCGACTGGCCACCACCAGAGAGAATTCCAGGGATGGAAAGCCTTCTTCCCGGAGAGGCTCAAGCTGCTTGCCGAGGCAAGTTTTGTGGATCGAAACCCACTCCTTTCTTCCACATCGCTAAGGTAATCGCGGCTATCTTGCGTGCCAGGGTCAGACGGGCCATCGTCGGCCGCATCCCCTTCTCCACCCGAGCCACATAGAAGTCGTGCAGAGGACCAGGACGGGTACTGGCAGAGATGGCGGCACTTTTGAACAGGCTCTTCACATCCTTATTGTGATTGTCATTCAGACCGCGCACCGTGATGCGCTCGCGGTTGCGTTGCAGTTTGCCTCGCACGTTACGGTACTCACCGCTGTCATGGGTCTCCACAGCGAAACCGCTGTAGGCCCAGAGCTGCCGCTTGGTTCGGAAACGGTGGGGTGTTTGCAGCAATGCCACCAGCAAAGCAGCGCGAATCGGACCGATGGAAGGAATCTGGCGAAGTAACTTCACCGCACGGTGCTTTTGGCTCTCCCCCAGGAGCTCGCGTCGTGCTTCCAGACGCAGCGGCTGCAGACCATCGAGTTGCTGGTATAAATGCTCCGCTCGAACCCGAACTCCTGGTTCCACGAGCTTGGTCAGCCACTCGGCGCGATGACCCGGAGCATAGACGCTGCTGCCACCGCAGGGAATGCCCCAGCCGCGGTACAGGGCTTTGATCCGATTCATCACCCGAGTCACATCTTTGGTGATCGTCAGATAGCTCCGACCCAACTCTTTCAAGGCGCGTATTCCATGCTCTTCGTGGTACACCGGCTTGAGTTGGTTGGTGCGTAACAACTCGGCCAACTTTCGCGCGTCGATCCGGTCACTCTTATTGCCCTCTTTCAACAGAGCCGCTTTGCGCGGATCGCAGACTACTAGCCGGCTGACAAGGGGTTTCAGGAGATCGTGTAACCAGGCAGCCGAGGTTCCTTCCTCGAAGGTCAGAGACAGAGTCCCGTGCAGTCCTTGGATAAACTCGACAATCGTGGACGCCTTGGTCTCTAGCAGGCATTCCATAATCAGTTGGCCCGAGCTGTTCATCATGGCAACCGAGATCGTTGCCTGGTGAACGTCCATGCCAATATACTTTTCTTGATTCATGACGGCGCTCCTTTCGCTAGGTTGGCGATGCGAACAATCTCAACCTACCGCAAAAGTGGGCGCCTTTTTATATTGCGTGCTATCGGGATTTATCGCCAACTTCCGGCGACGGAAACCCGAGTCACGGGTCGAGGGGTCGATCCGGGGTGCCCTTCTCAGGCACGCCGGAATTGTCATCACCTCCGACAAGCAGCATCCAGAGCGTGAAGGCCACAGCTCCGTAGATCAGTGCATTGAGGGGACCAAACAATAACCAGATGCTCTCCGAGTCTGGATCGGTCATCGTAATTCCAGCGAGGATACCGGGAGGGCAGAGGATGTAGGCAATCATTGTTGACATCCATTTCGGAGCGGAGGATGGACTAATGGTACCCACCCAAGCTGCAATAGCGAATCCGATGACAGCCGATATTAAGCCGCAATAGATCGCCCGTTTCATGCGTAATAACTATATCAAGCCGAGTCA
>JBAUVZ010000498.1:0-1732 GCA_049583505.1 Candidatus Sulfotelmatobacter sp. | reverse complement strand
TCTAGCCGCCAGCTTCCACACGCTCTCCTACACCGCAAGCGCGCTCGCAGTAGGCACTGTGCTGGTAATGGTCCTCTGCCGCGCCATCTCCAATCGCATCCCCGGCGCGATCGTCGCTTTCTTGCTCGGCACCGCAGCCGTCGCCTTATTCAAGCTGCCCGTAGAAACCATCGGCTCCCGTTTCGGCGGAATCCCTGCCGGGTTGCCCCATTTCGTCGTACCCCGGTTTCGCGCCGACCTAATCCACGGCCTCCTAGGCCCCGCCCTTACCGTTGCCATGCTAGGCGCAATCGAATCCCTCATGTCGGCGGTCGTTTCCGACCGCATGAGCAACGATCGCCACAATCCCAATGTAGAACTCATCGGCCAGGGCGTGGCCAACATCGTTTCTCCCCTGTTTGGTGGACTCCCCGCCACCGGCGCCATCGCCCGCACCGCTACCAACATTCGCTCCGGCGCTCAGTCTCCAGTCGCGGGCATGATTCACGCTCTCACTCTCCTCTGCATCCTGCTCTTCGCCGCGCCCCTGGTGGCCCACGTGCCGCTCGCGGTGCTCGCTGGAATTCTCATGGTCGTGGCCTACAACATGGGCGAGTGGCGCGAAATTCCCCAACTGTTAAAGCTAACCAAGACCGACATTAGCGTCTGGCTCGTCACCTTCGCCCTTACCGTCTTCGCCGACCTCACCGTCGCGGTCGAAGCTGGCATGATCCTCGCCGCTCTGCTTTTCATCAGCCGCGTCGCCTCCACCACTACCGTTTCTCAGGTCACCGATGACTATGTCGAGGACGGCCGCATGCACATCTTGCAAGACAAAGACATCCCTTACTACGCCACTATCTTCCGCATCCATGGACCGTTCCTGTTCGGCGCTACCGACAAGATCTCCGTCGTCACCGAGAACCTGCACACGCTTCCGCCTGTGGTCATCCTGCGCCTGCGCAATATGACAGCACTCGATGCCACCGGACTATTCGCGCTCGAGGATGTTGCTCGCCAACTGCACGCCAGCAGTCGAACCCTGATTCTTTGTGGCGCGCGTGAGCAACCCGCCAACTTGATTCACCAGGCCGAGTTCGAAGAAGTGGTCGGCGCAGAAAATATCTGCGACAACGTGCAAGCCGCGCTCCGCCGCGCCAAACAAGTGCACGATCAACTGGAAACCGCCGCCATCGGACTCAAGAGCTAGGGAACCACCAGAAAGTCGTTCGACAACCAGACTAGACAAGGATGTTCGCCCAATGCCCACCGAAAGCCGCACTCTAGGTTTTAACAAGAACGAGTGGTTTGAGGCACTCAGAGACTTTTGCGCCAGTACCGGGCGGCGATTACCCGCCGACGCTTTAAACGGGATGATCTTAAAGCAGGACAGCGAGGTCAGAATTGTGCTGAACCCTCCCGGCGATGAGTCGGCAATAACTTTCACTGAGAGTGAAGTCGGCGCTGCATTAGTCATGTTTTGCATCAAGAAGCGCATCCCGATTGCGAAACGGGCAGTCAAATCGCTGGAAGTCGCTGACGAGACACTGTCCCTTCATTTGAAGATGGGGCCTTAACCCGTCAATCTCTTAAGAGTTCGCAGCACTAACCGGAAGGAATCACCCCGCATTTAGTGATAATCTTGTTCTTCCCGGCGACTGCTGATCCCGCGCTTCGGGCTGCCGCTGAATGCAGCCCACGCTCGGGGTGCATCCCAGGGATTTTCGTCTGACTTCATGCACCGGAGCAAACA
>JBAUVZ010000497.1:0-4735 GCA_049583505.1 Candidatus Sulfotelmatobacter sp. | reverse complement strand
CAAGGCCCTCACCGGCGACGGCTTCTCGCTCGAAGACTTTCGCGACCAGTTACAGCACGTAAAGAAGATGGGCTCGATCAAGAGCCTGATCGGCATGATGCCAAGCATTGGTCCGTTCTCCGGCCTGCAGAAAGCCGCCGACAACGTGGACGAAAAACAGATCAACCGCGTCGAGGCCATCATCAATTCGATGACCACCCACGAGCGCAATCATCACGAAGTGATCAACGGCAGCCGCCGCAAGCGCATTGCCCGCGGCTCCGGCACGAGCGTGCAGGAAGTAAATAACCTGCTTCGCCAATACGCGCAGATGAAAAAGATGTTCAAGCAGATGGGCAAGCCGAGCTTCGCGCGCAGGATGGCGGGGATGAAGCTGCCGGGAATGTAGAATCGGGCTTTCGGGCTCCGGCTGTCGGGCTTCAGCTTTTCCGAGTGCCCGCTACGCCAAAGAAATCGCCTCGCTTTGCTTTGCCGAAGCCCGAAAGCCGCGGCCCGAAAGCTGCCTTATGAAATGGCGATCCCTCGAAGAATCCGGCCTGGAAGCTGACGCCCGCCCGCTGGGCGAAATCTTTGCCGAACGCAAAGAATTGATCGCGAAGTATGTTCCGGCGGAAACGCAGGCTATTCACGCTCGGGCCGTCGCGGAGTTAAAGCAACAACGCCTAGCAGCGAATATTCTGCCTGTCGGCGCGAGGATTCCGGAATTTCAGCTTCAAGATCACGACAGCAAGATTGTCTCTTCATGCGAATTGCTCACCAAAGGACGGCTCGTGCTCTGCTTCATCCGCGGGCGTTGGTGCCCGTTCTGCGTCGGTCAAATGGAAGCCATGAACCTCGTCCTGCCGGAGATCGAGCTAGTACATGCAACGCTGGCCATCATTTCACCGCAAACCGTGAAGCAATCGTTCTTCATGCGCGACCAGCACAAGCTGCGCTTTCCGCTGCTCTCTGACGCCGGGAACAAAGTCGCTCGGCAGTTCGCCCTGGCCTATCGCGTCACCGACGAACAGCGGGCGGTCTATCAGCGTGCTTTCGTCGACCTTCCCTTTGTTAATGGGGACGACAGTTGGGAGTTGCCGATTCCCGCAATGTACATCAGCGACCACGAGGGTACCGTGCTCTACGCTTACGCAAACGAAGACTACACGGAGCGTCCCGAACCAGAAGACATCGTCCGCTTCCTCCAAACTTCGCAATAAGAACGGTAGCCGCGGCGCTCTTCAGCTTTCGGTACACTGAATACTTCATGAACTATATCTATGGCATCAATGCCGTCACCGAGGCGCTCAAGGCCCGCGGACGGGCTTTCCAGTGGGTTGGCATGGCGAAGGAGCGGCACGACATCCGCTTGCAGCGCATGATCGAAGACTGCCGCCGCCTCGCCGTGCCCGTGCGCTTCCTGACGCGAATGGAACTCGACCGCATGGCCGGCAACGCGGCGCATCAGGGAGTGGTGGCCGTCACGTCAGCCAAGCAATACAGCGACCTCGACGATGTTGTGGGCGCGAAGCGGGGGCGCTATTCGTTCGTCATCGTGCTCGATGGAGTGGAAGATCCGCACAATCTCGGAGCGTTATTGCGAACTGCAGACGCCGCCGGCGCCGACGGCGTGGTCATCCCAGAACGACGCGCCGCTGCCGTTACTGGAACGGTCACAAAAGCCTCCGCGGGAGCCAGTGAACACCTGCCCATCGCGAAGGTGACGAATATCGCCCGCACCGTCGAAGAATTGAAGGAGCGCAACATTTGGACGGTTGGCCTGGACGAGCGCGGGCCGCAGACTTACGACGCCCTCGACTACAACATGGATTGCGCGCTGGTGCTGGGCGCGGAAGGCAAGGGCCTTCACGACCTGGTTAAGAAAAAGTGCGACTTTGTAGTCTCGATTCCGATGCTAGGCAAAGTGCCGTCGCTGAACGTATCGGTCGCAGGAGCAGTCGTGATGTATGAAATCGTAAGGCAGAGGCGCGCGCAACACCGAGCGCAAGAGAAAGACGCGTCCTCGGGTGCGAAATGAAGTGTCGCAGTCTGCGCCTTTGCTTCCTCTGTATTCTCTGTGCGTCTGTGGTGAATGCCTTTGCTCTCGACCGCGAGGCGTTTACCTTCACCAGCTACGATTTGAACGTCCGCGTAGAACCCGAGCAGCAGCGGCTCGGAGCTCGCGGCAAAATTACTCTGCGGAACGATACGCAAGCGCCGCAGAAAATCGCCGTGTTGCAGATTTCGTCTTCGTTGAGCTGGCGTTCCATCCAGGCCGTGGGCAAGCAGTTGCAGTTTGTGGCGCAACCCTACACCTCCGACATCGATCACACCGGAGCGCTTTCCGAAGCCATCGTCACCTTGCCGGAAGCAGTCCCGCCTAAGGGTACGGTCGATCTGGAAATCGCCTACGAGGGCATGATCGCGCTCGATGCCACGCGGCTCACGCGGCTCGGCACACCTGAAACCACGGCCAACAGCACCGACTGGGACCAGATCAGCACGAAATTCACAGCCGTCGGGGGCGCGGGCAACGTGGCATGGTACCCGATCGCCACCGAAGCGGCCGACCTCTCCGAACCAACCAGCTTGTCCGATGTTGTGGGCCGGCTGAAGGCGCGAGAGTCAACCTCGAAGATGCACTTCCACATTGAGGAGACCGGCCAGGGCGAACCGCCCCAGATTTTTGTCAGCGGCTCCATGTGCATGGTCACGCTGATCGAACAGATGGATCTCAACCATCATTTGGTTGCGGATTGCAAACCCATGCTGTTGGGACCAACCGTCCCGATTTTGGTGATTGCCAATTACACAATCCTGGAACGACCCGACATCACGGTTCGCTACTTTAACGGTCACGAGGCAGCGGCAACAGCTTACGCGGAAGCGGCCGAGCAGGCCGCTCCCTTTATCGTGGAATGGTTTGGGGCAATGCGAAAGAAAGCCGAGACGACTGAACTCGCCGATCCAAGCGCTTCTCCCGTGGAAAGCGGCGCGTTCCTGCTGACTCCCCTTGCCGGCACCGACTCCAAGCTGGCGGGCTTGGCCGCGGTTCACCAGCTAACCCACGCGGCTATCTCCTCACCGCGGCCCTGGATCGACGAAGGCCTCGCCCACTTCGCGCAGGCGTTGTATCTGGAACACCAGAGTGGGCGCCAGGCTGCGCTTGACTACATGGCATTGCACCGTTCCGCTCTTGGCGCTGCGGAGAGAGAGAAGCAGACTACCGTCCCCAGATCGGAAGATGAGGTGAAGCGGTCCTTAGTGAACACAACCGACGAAGCACTGTACCGCAGCAAAGCGATGTGCGTGTGGTGGATGCTGCGCGACATGATCGGAGATCAGGCGTTGAAGAAAGCTCTTGCGTCTTACGATGCGGAGCAGGACAAGGATCCTGCCTACATGCAGCGCTTGATCCAGGCGCAGACGCAGAAAGATTTGAGGTGGTTCTTTGACGACTGGGTTTACCGCGACCGCGGCCTGCCCGAATTCAAAATAGAGTCGGCGTTCACACGCAAGACTTCGCCGGGAGCTTACGTGCTCACCATCACGGTGGACAACCTGGGCGCCGCGGGAGCGGAAGTTCCGCTAACGGTGAAGTTTCCCGGCGGAGTGGTGACGCAGCGCCTTGTGGTGCCCAGCAAGAGTAATAGCGTGATTCGAGTGGAGGTTCCGAAACCGCCAGAGGAAATCGTGGTCAACGATGGCAGCGTGCCCGAAAGCGACACCACGAACAATGTGTTCAAGATCGAGCCTGGCGACGCTGCGAAGTGATCGTCAGATGCCGATTGGGGTCAGTGGGGCGCTGTGGTAAAGCAGGCCAGCGCCTCCAGCTTTCCGGCAGCCGCCCCGGAATCGATCGACCGCACTGCCAGCGGAATTCCACCTACCAAATGATCGGCGCGTCCCGCCGCTACGAGCGCGGCCGCGGAGTTCAGCAGGACCACATCGCGGCGCGGAGATTTCTTTCCGCCTAAAACCTCGCGGACGATGGCTGCATTCTCGGTCGCATCCCCGCCAGAGATGTCAGCAAGTGTGGCCCGCTTCATCCCGAACTCTTCGGGATCGACTTCGTAAGTTCGTATGATTCCGTCGCGAGCTTCGGCTATGCGCGTCGGTCCAGTGATGGTGATTTCGTCGAGTCCGTCGAGACCATGCACCACCAGCGCGCGATGCAAACCCAGCATGCTGAGGGCCTCCGCCAGCTTTTCGACCATATCGAGCGCGTATACACCCACGACTTGTCCCGAAGCGTGTGCCGGATTGGTGAGCGGACCGAGCAGGTTGAACATCGTCCGCAGGCGCAGCTCCCGCCTCACCTTCTGCACTTGCTTCATGGAGGAATGCAAATCGGGCGCGTACAGAAAACAGATTCCAACTTCGCGCAGGCATTGCGCGGCGCGGTGAGGAGTCAGTTGGATGTTTACGCCCAAAGCCTCCATCACGTCAGCCGAGCCGCACTTTGAGCTGATGCTGCGGTTGCCGTGCTTGGCTACGTGCACCCCCGCTCCCGCGGTCACGAATGCCGTGGCGGTTGAGATGTTGAAGGTTCCGCAGGCGTCGCCGCCGGTGCCGCTGGTGTCTACGAGACTGCTGTCAACGGGAGATGACTCGGCCAGCGCGTCGCGACCGGTTCCGCTTAAGTCGAGCGCGCTGGACGTGGCAGCACCCGTCCCCGCAAACGAGATGGGCAGAGGCGTTGCCGCGGCGCGGATCGCCTCGGCGAAGCCCACGATCTCATCGACCGTTTCGCCTT
>JBAUVZ010000496.1:0-9754 GCA_049583505.1 Candidatus Sulfotelmatobacter sp. | reverse complement strand
AGGCCCGGAAGAGGCGTTAACCACCAGCAGGTACGCACCGCCGGTGGACATCTACGAAGACGAGCACAACATTACTCTGAAGCTTGAGGTCCCGGGCATCGACGAAAAAGACATCGATGTCCAAATCCAGAACACCACGCTCACCGTCCATGGTGAACGCAAGATCGAGAAGGAAGAGAAAGAGGAGAATTTCCGTCGCGTCGAGCGGCAGTACGGAAGCTTCACCCGGTCGTTCACGCTGCCGAGTTCGGTAGACCCCGGGCAGGTGAGCGCCCACTACGACAAGGGCGTTCTGAAGATCAAACTTGCCAAGAAGGCGGAAGCCAAGCCCAAGCAAATCAAAGTGAATGTTGGCAGCGAGAAAACCCTCGAAGCCAAGGTTCATGGCAAAGCCGCGTAAGACCAGTCAGTGAGAGAAATGGGAGGCGGCTTATCTCGCCTCCCGTTTGTTTCTCACCCGAGCGAGCAGCAAACAATCATGATAAACATCAAATTTGTTGTAAGGGTGAACCGTGGCGGTACTCGCGCCCCTCAATACGTGCAGCGGATCGACCGAACTCCCATCCAAATGACACTCAACCGTAAGCTGGCACTGGTGATGGGAAAATTCACAGCGGAAGATGCCGTCAAGTCCATCCAGAACTCCCGGTGCATCCCGGAGTTAGTGTCCGTACAGATGAAGTACAGTCACCTTCTCGTTTGAGTCTTAAGCGTGGCATCCGATCAGAGGCTCACACTTTGCCTGTGCAATTTTAACGGGACTCACATCACTGGAGGACCCCATGAAATACTTTCGCGTGGACCATCCACCGGATCAACTGATTCTTTGCACTCGTTCAAAGTGCAAAGACATCGCCGACTATTTGGAAGTCAACGAACATGGAGGGGAGAACTTCGCCTGCGCTGCGCATACCAACAGTGAACGGCATGCTTCAGTTCTGCCGAAGGGCGTACCCAGTGCTGAACCGTACCGAAACTGACCTGCAGCCTGGTCCCGGCTCCGCATTTATGAGTAAACTCTCCATGCATCGCGAACCCGTAGCCGATTATGTCCGCCGCAGTACGAATCTGGGAAGGGTTGGAGACCTAAACTGCAAACGAAGACGCGCAACTCGACTCGCGACCTTGACTTTGGACATTTCGTCGCGAATTACTTCTCATACCAATCCGAATGCGGCGACCAGCCGGAGCAGCTGAGGCACCGCGTGGCCCCCCGATGGGAAGTTCTCCTATTGTCTTACGCTGCCCTCACGAATCGTTTCTCTTCCACGGCGCGTACCAACATCGCAGGAAGCCGTAGTATCCGAATCTGGGATTCTTCCCTTGTCCTCGCATGAACGGCTATGCCCCCATCATGAGGAAACGGGTCGGACACAATTTCAAATTCTTTGCCGTAAATTCGTACACGCTCGGACGCCGCATAGCCGAGATGTTTCACTCTGGTACAGACTTCAGTTAGTAAGCTGCCACTGTGGCTGATCATTGGCACCTCGCCTTCGGTGCTGGTGTCGCCCTTGCGAACCCTCGCCATCATGCTCATTCCCACGACCCGCGAAGACGGTCTGCCACTCGAAGAGCAATCATCAGCTTCAAGAAGTTAAGCACGAGGCGCTCAAGTTTGCGTAGCCAGTTCATTGCGTCTCACAAGCCCCGACATTGCGTTTCTCATGAAGACAGGTAGGAAACATCAGGCTACGGCACTTAGGGAACTCCTGTCTGTGCGTCCCATCACATCGTCGTGGTCACTTACGAAACTAGCCGATTACGCTGAAAACCCCTTCAAAGGGACTCGTGCTGCCCTGCTGCCCGCAGGGAAATTCCTAGAAAACTGTGCTTTTCGTTTACCGAGAAACCGCTGTACACAGATGACCAAGCGTAGGCACGACGTGCACTTCGTGCACTTGCCGCTCCGTTTGACGACTGCCACGCTCATGTTGGATATTGAGACGGAATGGACGCCGAGCAGACTATTGCTGAAATCGAGTGCCTTGAGCGCATCTTTGCAGACCCGGACACCAGACCGCTGAGACCGACCGACCTCGCGGCTGCGAATCGAAGACATGACGAAATGCTCGCGCATAGCCCATGGTTTCGCCTTTGGCAGCACTATGGCATCTGTTGCCGATCTGAAATCGGGAGCTAGACTTGCTCGGATCGCGACCATCCATACTGGCGTCGGTGCTGTCCTCTCATTCGGGGAGAAATGATGGATCGTCTCAGCGTATTCTTCGACACCTAGGCCTGCCACCGTCTGCGTCGATGATATTCGCCGCCACCAACGCCGCCGAGGTCAATCACAACGGCGACAATCAGAATCAGCAAATTAATGCCAGCTATAGGCTGTCGTGTATTCGCCATCCACGCATACACCAACGTTGTTAGGGGTAAGAACAGAAATCCGAGCAAGGGGAATAACAGGCCGTGGTACGCTCGTTCTAAATAATTCGAGAAAAAGAACAACAATGCGAGTGCGATTCGAGGAAAAGCCAGAAAAACAACGAGCAAGAGGCAGCCCACAGGATTCTCCTTGCGCATCGTACGCTTTTCATCCGCTCGATTCAACGAAGTTGCGTGCTTGGGAAAGTGT
This sequence comes from Candidatus Sulfotelmatobacter sp., assembly GCA_049583505.1. Classification (GTDB taxonomy): domain Bacteria; phylum Acidobacteriota; class Terriglobia; order Terriglobales; family Acidobacteriaceae; genus Sulfotelmatobacter. The sequence goes on along the minus strand of JBAUVZ010000496.1, from coordinate 7,167 downwards.
TGCAGTAGTGGACGACCCCGTTACCTGCAAGCTATCGAGTCCGACGAGCTAAACCATGGCGAAAAAGAAAGCTGCGACTCTCCCGCCGAAACTCACCGAAACTGAACAAGACGTACTTTCGCACATCCAAGACGGATACCAGCTTGAAACTGATTCGCTCGGCGGCAACCCAGTTTTGCGGCGGCTGAAAGATAGTGAAGAAATACGTCCTCTGTCTGCCAATCGCAGTACCATCAAGGCGATGGAACGGCGCGGACTCATTACGCCTGGCGAAGGTCGCGACCCGCTCACTATCGTGTGGCATCTAAGAAAGAAATAAATAGAACCCGCCGAACTGAGTGGTGCAGACGCGGCAGACAACCTGTCAGCGGTCGTTCGGTTTCTCTGTTGCGCTCTGGTCTTGCTTTTCTTCCGGCGCAGGATCGAAAACAAAGAAATGACCGTGTCCGCAGCGGTATAAGTTAAGAACGCCTTGGCGCGTGACTGGCTGAACAGAGTCCTGCCCGCATATCGGACAGAACTTTGGCGTGATCGGAAATGTACTGCCCACGGAAAAAATGTATTTAGCACGAGCAAGAATCATCCGTGATCAAAATCACACATCTCTGTGACTCGACGTGCGAGGTTCACTGCGCCAAATTGACTTTCGGCATTAAGGGTGAAATCATTATTCGTTGAGTGCGGAGCAGCGTTGCCCGCACAGTTGACGTTGTTCCCGCCCTCTAACGCATTTATTCATCATTCGTCATAGGAAGGTGCGTTCTGCACATTTGGAACTAGAGGGGCAGATTATGACACCCGTCGTAGCGACGAAGAAACTCAGCAAATTCGATCCCAAGACTTTCCTTTCGACCATCAACGGCGGTAGGAAGATTGCGGCTTTTCCCAAGAAGCAGACGATCTTTGTTCAGGGCGACTCGTCCGATGCTGTTTTTTATATAAAGGAAGGAAAGGTACAACTCACCGTTGTGTCGAAGAGCGGGAAGGAAGCCACAATCGGCATTCTGAACAAGGGCGATTTCTTCGGAGAAGGTTGCCTTACAGGGCAGCACCTTCGCTGCTGCGCCGCAACCGCAATGACCGATTGCTCCGTGATGCGAATCGACAAGACGTACATGATGGAAGTGCTACACCGCGAGCACGCGTTTTCCGATATGTTCGTGGCATATTTGCTGACACGGAACATCCGGTACGAAGAGGATTTGGTTGACCAGCTTTTCAATTCCAGCGAAAAGAGGCTGGCCCGGGTTCTTTTGCTGCTCGCCCACTTTGGCAAGGAAGGCAAACCCGAGACGGTAGTTCCCAAGATCAGTCAGGAGATGCTGGCAGAAATGATCGGTACAACTCGCTCGCGGGTTAGCTTTTTCATGAACAGGTTCAGGAAATTGGGGTTCATTGATTATCACGCTGGCGATGAATTACAGGTTCACAGTTCACTCCTCAACGTCGTGCTCCACGACTAGTGTCCGGCTCCGATCACCACAAACAAAGCCGCCAGACAGCAAGTGAGCAAATCAGGTACTTGCTGGGTCTAATCCGGCGAGCGGCGCTATCTTCGTCGCAACCGGCACCTCCAACACAGTTGCCGTGCTACGAACGCTTCCTGCAATAGTGATGAGCGCTTCTGTGACGAGCGGATGTTGCTCTGCCAGCGCGTCAAGACGGTCACTCACGTTGTAGAGTTGCTGAACTTCGTGCAGGATCGCATTCGAATGCATGGGGTACGCGGCTTTCTTCGAAAGCCTAAGGAGAGAAAACTTCAGATGGGCTGACTTAGTTCAGGGAACCTGAAAGAGGAGAAGGTGGTAACCACCTCAATTTCATTGTATCACCCGCGCACCTTTGAATGTTGCAGCCCTGAGTCTGTTGAGATGCAGGCACAGTCGGGGTCAGCTATCTCTTTCTTTGGAGATGATGGAGAATCACGATTACCTCTCGCTGGCAAACTGATCCAGCCAGTGCGCGAAAACGGGCATCGCACGGTGCATGAGCCACAGGTTCACTCCCGCAATGATGGTTCCCGTCAGCGCTGAAAGAAGAATGGTCTGCCAGCCGTAGTGCAGACCCCGCGCCGCGTAGAACAACATGAGAAGAGACGGGAGCAGAAACAGTGCCGCCGTGACTACGCCGGGAACGTAGCGACGGAAGAAAGAACCCAAAATCAGATGCAATACGACCAGATGTAACGTGAACGCAAACAGCATCCCGTACCACAGGAAGTAGTTTCTGAAAAACAAAGCGGCGGCGGTTATCCCAAGCAATAGGAGCCATTCTTCAGCTACTCCGCAGGAAAACGACGCGGTTGAAACGAACGCCCAATACGGCGTCAGTTTGCTATTGCGCGTGCTGGAATAGACCATGTTCCGTTTTTTCCACGCACCGACCAGAACGACTTCCTCGAATTCGTGCACCATAAAAAGCGAAGCGAACAGCCAAAGAAAAACAAGCGTGGTGGTGTCCATCAGATGCCGTCCTTTCGTGCAGCCGCGCAGACAAGCGATGCCGGAAGGCGAAGACGTGAGATTCCGAACTGGAAATACACTCTTCTACATGTTTGTGCAATTGGAACAGCTAAAGATGGTCACTTTTGCACACTTCTAGCTTCTGCGCCGAAATCCGTAGCTCCCCAATGTTTCCGGCTCTGCGATCTGTGAGGTTGCCAAGCGAATCGTCAGGACTGAGCGGTTTGGATCAGCGGAGCCATCCTTTCCAAGCGCATGCTTTACGTACAGAGAGGATGAACAGGCGAAGCGAAGCCTCTGGGGGAAATGTAATATGAGCCGTATCAATAAACTGACACCCAAACTGCGCAAAGCTCTGCAACCGCCTCTCTCGCATGCTGGAGCACCTGCTGATTCAGACCGAGCCAAGAGACCACCGCTCGTCCAGCCCTCTGCTCCCGACTCGGAACTGAATCCCGGTGATCGCGTTGAGGGCTTGGCTGATTTTGGGAAGCCGACCGGAGAATTCGGAACAGTTGAGCAAACCAACGAAGACGATGCACTTGTAAAGTGGGATGATGACGGTCGTATGCGAATGCACCAACCATGGCTTAAGAAAGTTTAGCTATAAGGTTCATCCGACCGCGCCACACCAGCAAAGTGCGCACTGCGCCAGCCTCAAGTATCTGCCCTGAAGAGCCTCAGAATGACTCCAAGCTAGCTCTGGCTTTCGCGAAAAGACTTGATCCGCTCGGATAGCTGTTTCGATTCTTGCATTAGTTTCTGAGTCTCAGCGATCAAACGCACGGTATTCTTGTTGAGTTCCTCCATCTTGTATTGCAACAAGGCAGAATCGTCTTCATGTTGTGCCCGGGGATGATCTGCGAGCTGTTGACCAGCATAGAGCGGCCTCCGATGCGAATCATCGTTTGCACAGGAAACCGACGCCCTGGACGGGGGTCCGGCGGAGAGATGTGTAAGGGACATCTAGAGTCTAGCACTCGGCTCAGACTAGTGCGCTATTTCATCAAAACTGTCCAATTTTGAGCAGTCATCGATAAAAGGCCGTTGTAATCTGTCAGCAGATGTAAAGGAACGTTGTTCCTCTGGTGGCGCAGCCGTATATTTGTATACAGGAAAGTAGCTCATCCACCCGCTGCGCCACATCTACTTTTTGAACCGTGTTCACAGCAACTCAAGTAACTCGGTCGCGGTTGACGCGACCTGCCGCTTGAACCCGGGGGCGGCAGCCGAGGAGGAGCACGCCTATGAGCGCAATTACTATTTCCTACGGTCTCCTGATTGTGCTGTTTACGATCCTGCTGCTTTACAGGATGTACAAGCTGAAACCGCAGATCGTCGTCCGATACGGATCGCAAAGGATGTGCCCATCTTGCGGATTGATCACATCTCGACTGAAAGTGCGCTGCTTGGAGTGTGGCAAGTCTCTCTTATAGCAATAAGTGTTGACCCCGATTTTCCTGAAAGAGAGCGCAGGTTGTTACCACAGAGACCCTCAGCACGAAGGTCAAGAGAAACCAGAAGATGAGAAGCGCCGAGCTTCCTGAGTATTCAGGGACAGGCAGTGTGTAAGAGTAACCGCCCGGCTGACTTCCGGGGTTGTTTTTGATTGTGAGGGTGGTCAAAATGGAACAGATTCCTGAATCTTCACAATAAATAATGCGGCTGTCTGTATCCGCGTCATGGCTGAGCGCGACTTCACGATCCTGAGGTATCAAGGCAAGGTCCCTGCGATGGCGTCCTGCGCCAAGTGCCAGCGCAAATTCTTTACTCCAAATACTTACTCTCGTGATCCTGTTGGAGCAGAAGAATACCTACTCAGCAAATTTGATTGGCATGATTGCGAGGAAAAGCCAAAGAGCAACCGGAGCTGGAGGGCCTCCGCATGAAAACAGGAGGAGAGTGTCCAGCAGCGATTTGACAATGGTTGCGCAGAAGCCTAGCCTTGTAATTGAGCAAGCTTCCTCTTCTTACTCTTTCAGGTTCCCTGAACTAAGTCAGCCCATCTGAAGTTTTCTTTCTTAGCAACCCCAACCTAAGGAGGTTGCCATGTTTGCACGCAATGTATCGATTCATCTGAAATCCAATATGCTTTCTGATTACACCCGCACCTTTGAGAACGATGTTCTTCCTTTACTTCGCAAGCAGAAGGGCTTCAAGGACGAACTCACATTGTCAAATCCCGGCAGTCTAGATGTGGTTGCGATCAGTCTGTGGGAGAACAAAGCCAATGCAGAAGCTTACAACACCAGTACTTACCCAGAAGTGTTGAAGACCTTCGCAAGAATGATCGATGGAACACCCAAGGTTCAGACCTTTGAGTCCGTCACCTCGACCTTCCATAACGTTGCTGTAGCAGCGTAAAAGGCCTGTAACTGTGTCGCACGAGAAGGCGGGTAACTCCGCCTTCTCGCCTTAACAAAGTGCCGAGGCACTAATCTACTGGACCGGAGACGCCCTCTTATGAAAACCCTTTTATTGGCCATTCTCTCTCTGTGCTTTTGCCTAACCGTCGTCGTCGCTCTCTCACAGGACGCGCACAATCAGGCACCGAAGACTCAGGCGGCCGCGTGGGGTCGGCTGACAACCATCATGGGCACTGTTGAGGAAGGTGGCGACAGATTGAGGTTCGTCACCGAACAAAGGGCTTGGAATGTGGACAATCCCGAAATTCTTGAGGGTCATGAAGGACACTACGTGCACGCGAAGGCTTACGTCTACCCGGATAAGAATCTGATTCACATCACAGAAGTGAAGATACCCACCGCACGTGAGACTACGGAAAATGACATCAAGTAAGCGCGATGAGTTGATCGCAGGCAGACCGCTCGTACCAACGGTATCAGACCGAGCACCACGAAAAACGGCCTTTCGTTCAGTTAAGTACCCGACAGCAGACCGTCTACTGGAACTGGCGTCACAGTAATCCGGATAACAAGTAACGAAATCGCCACACATTTGTGATGGTCGAGAGGTGGATGTCGCTGCGGCATCCACTAGCCGAGGACATGAATCAGCAATTACCCTAAACGTCCCTAAGTTGTTCCTCGGTCATCCCAAAATAGTGCCCCAGTTCATGTATGAGAGTCTGGCGAATTTGATGACGCACTTCGGCCTCGCTTGAGCAGATCGCCTCAATATTCTTCTGATAAAGCACGATGTGATCAGGTCCTGACGGTAGGTCAAATACGCTCTTCTTAGTCGTTGGCACGCCATGGAAGAGACCCAGAAGCAGCTTCCTTTGCTGCCCCGACTGCGGTGATGGCTGGTTCGGCGGCACATCCTCCACCAGAACAGCAACGTTACGAATGCGACTGCGAAATTCCAGTGGGAGCGAGTCGAGCGTCTCCTCGACTACCTTGACGAAATGTTCACGCTTCATCCTTCACCGTCTGAAATAAATAAGGGCATGCTCACTCCGAGTAGCCATCGTCTGTGTCGTCATCATCGTCATCTTCTTTTTCTTTGCCGTCGCTTTCGTCTTCCTCTTCTTCCTCGTCTGGCTCTTGTCGAAGGTGGACATCGGCAGCGACCGAGCGATCAGGAGGGTCTGAGTCGGGGCATTCTGGAATTGTTCTGCGCCTGCTCAATGGTACGCCTCACGACTCGTGGCAAACGCAGACGTTCCCCGTGCACGGGCGGAAAGAACCGTTCGAACGGTGGCGCGGCCCGAAGGAAGGCTGATCCAGCCGTATCATCCAAGCGTGCTGCACAAGAGAAAGTTCTCCAGCGCTTGCTTCCAGCCGAAGGAATACGGGTGCGTATGCGGGAGCCAGAGACGATTCACTGAACGAGAAGTGGACCGGGGAACTTATGTATAATGATGGACTTACCGCATCAAAGTGGGCGCTTAACTCAGCGGTAGAGTGCCATCTTCACACGGTGGAAGTCATAGGTTCGAATCCTATAGCGCCCACCATTCTTATCTCCATACCGTACAGCCACTTGCGGGTAGCTGGTTGTTCTGTTCTTCCCCGGTTCAGCCCGACGCAGCCCGATGGGAGTCATTGGGTTGACTCCGAAGCTGGCTTCATCCGCAGCAGTTGCTCCATATACACACGTTGGGCGTCCAACGCCTTTCCGAAGTTCCCATGCGTGTAAATCGCGGTGGTATCCGGTTTGGCGTGACGAAGCATGGTCTGGCTGACCGTAATGTCCTTCGTCGTCTCGTTCGCCCACGTACTCAAGCTGTGACGGAACCGGTGCCAGCCAAAACGCTCGCCTTCTGTGACCAGCGCCAACTTGATTGCGGCTGGTTTGACGAAGTTGGCGTTCATGTTCTGCCCCCACAATGGTTGCTTGCCGTTGAGGGTCGGTGAAGCGAAAACAAAGTCCTCATCCGTGTTGTACGGGGTCTGCTGCCGCAACTCGATCAGAGTTGTCGCAAGAGCTTCGCACATAGGGACTGGAGCCTTACTGGCGTTCGTCTTGGTACGCTTGACAATCTCTCCCCGGCGAAATACCTGTTCAATGGAGATTTTGTTTTCGTCCCACTTGACGTGACGCCAGCGAAGTCCAAGGCACTCTGAGATTCGAACTCCCGTAGCTGCTACCAGCAACCATTGTCAAATCGCGGCTGGACACTCTCATCTGTTTTCATGCGGAAGCCCTCCAGCTCCGGTTGCTCTTTGGCTTTTCCTCGCAATCATGTCGATCAAATTTGCTGAGTAGGTATTCTTCTGCTCCAACAGGATCACGAGAATAT
>JBAUVZ010000495.1:0-11307 GCA_049583505.1 Candidatus Sulfotelmatobacter sp. | reverse complement strand
CGTAGAGTGTTCTGTAGGGTGGGCCGTTGGTCGCAGGTCGTTAGCCGGCGGTCTTCGGAGACCGTGGTGTCCGTCTTACTGTCTGCCCTGGCGGAAGTGCATCGCGCAGTTCGCGAATTGTCTTCTTGAGTACCGGGTGTAATGCGTCCGGCGCAATCTCCGCCAGAGGCTCCAGTACGAAGCGGCGCTGCTCCATCGCGGGATGAGGGATGGTCAGATGCATCGAATCCGTGATTTCGTCATTCAGGATCGCGTCGTCGAAGAGCAGAATGTCGATGTCGATGGACCGGGGGCCCTTCTTCTGCAGGCGCCGCCGGCCCATTTCCTCTTCGACCCGGAGAATCGCAGCCATCAGTTGTCGCGGTGTCTTGCTGGTTTCGAGGGCGAGCGCGCAATTCAGAAACCACGGCTGCTGGGTGAACTCCACGGGCTCAGTTTCATAGAAGGACGACACTGCCACCACGCGGCCGACCTCGCGCAGGCGAGCCAGGGCATCCCGCAGTTGCGCCTCGCGGTCGCCAACATTCGATCCCAGCGAGAGATAAACGAGCTTGGGCATGGTCGAGAGCTAGTGTCAGGCTTTCTTGCACTGGTTTCCACTGGAAATTGTCTCCCAACCCACAGTCCGATGCCTACCCATAAAACCCGGTACCTTGGTCACCTTTCGAGGACCTCCGCTGAACGCTAGAATCGGAGAATGACGTTGGAGTCTTTACTTCTTAGCCGGGATACGGAAGTAGTCCGGATTCTCCGCCCGACGCTGGAAAAGCTATCGATTGAGGTCGAAGTCTGCCAGGAAGCGAAGAAAGCCAGCGAGATCCTGATTTCAGAAAAGTTCGACGCCGTGATTGTAGACTGCGACGATCTGCAAGGGGGCCTGGAGGTGCTGCAGGGCTTGCGCGCCACTCCCAGCAACAGGACTTCCGTAACCTTTGCCCTGCTGAACGGCAAGAAAACGACCACGCAGGAAGCCTTCGGCATGGGGGTGAATTTTGTTCTGCAAAAACCCATCAGCACCCTGAACGCGTTGCGCTGCTTCCATGCGGCACTGAATTTCATGGTGCGCGAGCGGCGCCGCTATTACCGGCAGCCAGTCAAGATGCTGGTCACGGTGGTCGTGGGCGACAAAGAACTAAGAGCCACCAGCACGAATATCAGCGAGGGTGGGATCGCACTGATGTCGCACCAGGCGATTCCCAAGGGTGCTGCGCCTCGTTTGCGGTTTACGCTGCCTGAAAGCAAACTGGCTATGGACCTGGAAGCGGAAATAGCCTGGGCCGACATTAAAGGTCATGTCGGATTGCGCTTTCTCAACGTGCCGCGGAGTTCCCAGGAACTTCTGGAAAAATGGCTCGACGAACAGATGGAAAAGCAGTTTCCCGGCTCCAAAGATAAACTGGCGGGTTCAGGCTCTGAAGCCATCCAATAAAGCCTGTCCGATCACCACCTCATTTCTCCAGGTATTCACTTTGTAACTTTGTGCCTGCGCCTGCGCATGGCAATCTGGTGGGATACCGGAGAGCCCTTGCCATGCTTCCTACCGCTTATCGCATCGCCCGCGTGCAGAAAACCCTACGCTGGTTCGAGGAAGATATCCCTTTGATGAACATGCGGGTGAAGGATCTCTCAGCCGAACGCCAGCGGTCCGCCCGCCAGTTCGCTGCGACCCTTATCAGCCGGACCCGCGCTGAACTGGAGCGGTTGCTCGAGGAACAGCCGGATGCCGGCCCTAAACCCGGCGACGTTCCCTGCGAGCCTGCTGACTGAAGTGGGCTTAGGTCTTAAGTCTTTAAGTCAGTCTTTCGTTGGAGCGTTAGCTCAGGACTGTCAGAGCGAAGAGCCGGCGGCGGCGTGAGCGCTGTAAGGACTTGCGGAGTCGTTCTCTTTTTCCGGCAGGGTGACTTCCTCCCATAGTGTCTTGTCGCGCAGAATATGGGAGACCAACGCAGTGTGCATGGCGTGGCCGGCGCGGTCCGCGACGATCCTGCCCAGGATTGGCTTGCCCAGGAGGGCGAGGTCACCAACCAGATCCAGGACCTTGTGCCTTACGAACTCGTCGGGAAAGCGGAGTGGACCGTTTTCGATTCCGTCGCGAGTCAGCACGATGCAGTTCTCGCGCGATGCGCCCCGGATCAGTCCCATGTTGCGCATCGCTATCTCGTCCTCGCGTGAGCCGAAAGTACGCGCGCCAGCGATCTTGCGCAGGTAGCTGCCGTTGGAAAGTTCCACCTGCAGAGTTTCTTTTCCGATCAGCGGGTGCGGAAAGTTGATGGAATACGAGACAGAATAGCTGTCCGCGGGATAGACCGAGATAAACTTGTTGCCCTCCCGCATCTCCACTTCCCGAAGAATCTTCAAATACTTCCGGGGCCGGCGCTGTTTGCGAATGCCGGCCTTCTGAATCAGTTCCACAAACGGGAGAGCGCTGCCATCCAGGATGGGGAGTTCGAGGTTGTCTAGCTCCACCATGGCGTTGTCCACACCTAAGCCGATGAAGGCCGAGAGCAAGTGCTCGGTGGTCGAGATCAGCACGCCCTTCTTCATGAGGCTGGTGGCGTAGCTGACGCGGGCTACGTTGCGGCTGATGGCTTCGATCTCAAAACCGTCCAGATCGATGCGGCGAAACACGATTCCCTTTCCGGGAGGAGCGGGAAGAATTCGCATGCAAACCGGTGCACCGCTGTGGAGTCCTGCCCCACTGCATTCTACGGCTGAGCGAACTGTCTGCTCCTGCGTCAAAGGCGTCTGTGTATGTCCCGGTGAATGAATAGATTACAGCCATCAGCACAACCCTGACTGTGGTAAAAAAGACACAGTGCGTGGCGTAATGTCGATTGCGAACCACCTTGGTCAAGCCTTGGCTCCCCTTAAACACTGGCGAGTCAGTCAGTTATGTTGGGATCGGGAAACTCGTAGAGGGCTTCCATGCCCACGTTACGTTAGTGTTTCTTGACAGGCTTATTTGGATCGTAGCCGGAATTGGGATCGAACATGGCTTCGTCGAATCCCTGATTGTAGCGAATTGAATTCAGGAAGCGCTGGGTTTGCATATCTCCGTTAAAGTAGCGGGTGAAACTGTAAGGCGTCATCACGCCCTGTACCGGCCGGTAATTGTCGTATATCTCTTCCTCCTGATTCCGCTCTTTGTCCACCGGATCGCGCCATTTATAGGTCTTCTTGATGGGTAGATGTGTATCCAGATCGAAGAAGAGACTGACCGCTTCGTCTTTCGCATTGATCAACGTAATCTGCTGCGCCGGAAGGTTGCCGGCCAAAGCGTTGCCGTCATAGAAAAGCGCCACGCCGGGATCGTTGATCCAGGTGCGCAGCACCGTCTCCAGAGAAAGCCTGCGCCGCCGCAGATAGTCATCAAGATCCTTCTTTTCCACCGCGTGCGGACCTTTGTAGGTGACCTCGTAGCCTTTGTCGCCCGCGTAGATAACGGCCACATCGCGCTGCGGAGTGACTTCGATCCGCTCCTTATCTGGATATTCGACGAATCGCCAGAACAACACGCCGTTGCTGGTGGGGCGTCCGTGATAAAAGCTGTAGGTGCGTCCCTGCTGCTGCATGTCGTGGATGTTCAAGTATGCCTGGCCGCCCAGGGCCTGGATGGCCTGATCGAGCAGCGAGCGCGCCTGGCGCGCGTTTTCCTGATCGTTTCCCCTATTCGCGGGAATCGACTGAGTGGCTGCGGCGGCAGAGTCTGAGGAAGCTTGGGCGCCAGCCGCACGATCTCCCCGGCCAGACGTCGCCAATGCAGACGCCACCACAACGATAAAAAGCAGATGTTTCATTCAGCCGGTCGCATTCAAGAGGTCAGTGTGATGTCCGAACAGGAAATTGTAGCTGCTGGCAGCACAATTGCGGCCTGCAGCGCGCAGTGCGGAGTTTCTCACCAGGTTCCACGCTATCTTGGATGCAAAGAGAATGGCTGGTGGCGCTGCGCTCCCGCGGAATTTCGCCGTCTGCCAGCTAGCCCACCAGCACGGCTCCGCCGTTTACGTTGAAGATTTCGCCGGTGATGAAGCCGGCGTACTCCGTGCACAAGAACAGCACCGGGGCCGCAATCTCTTCGGGTTTGCCCACGCGCCCCAGCGGAATCGTGCGCCGAATCTGGTCGCCGGTTCTTGGATCATCGAGCGCCGGCCTCGACATATCCGTGTCTACCCAGCCCGGGGCAACCGAGTTCACATAGATTCCCGCCGAGGCCAGTTCCGAGGAAAGGCTTTTCGTCATGCTGATCAGCGCGCCTTTGGTGGCCGAGTAATCGCAGTGAAACGCCTCGCCGCGCTGGCCGCTGGTGGAGCTGATGAGCACGATATGCCCGGCGGCCGAACCGACGCGGGGCTGTGCCTTCATCTGCACGACTGTGTATTTGACCAGACCAAACACCGCGTCAAGATTGATGGAAAGAGTCGAGCGCCATTGCTCGTCAGTCATCTTGTCGATGGCCACGTCTTGCGCGGGCCAAACGCCGTGGTTGGCGACGAGGATATCGAGCCTCCCGAGCCTCTTGACGGCGTCGGCAACCAAGGAACAAGCGGAATCCGGGCTGTCCAGGTTGCTGGCTACCGCATGACAGTTCGCTTCGCCGCATTCCTTCGCCAGAGCTTCAGCCTGCGACCGCTTCTTCTGATAGCTGAACACGACTTTCGCGCCCGCTGCAGTAAACAGACGCACCGTGGCTGCGCCGATGCCCCGCGAACCTCCGGTGATCAGAGCAACTTTGCCTGTAAGAGAAAGGGGAACGGACATAGTTTCTAGTTTCCGGTTTCTGGTGGAGAGTTGCAAGTCCGGCGGATGGGAAGGAACGGAAGAGCGGAACTCATCTCACGCTCATCTTGACACTATTCAATATAAATGTATATACACGGATTATGAAGAAGAGTCTTCGTCGGGAGGGACAATCAGCAGAAACCCGAAACTAGAAACCATCCTTCGCTGAGGACGCCCGCTCCGATTTCAGTTCGCGCAGCAGCAAGCGCACCAGCATCCCATCGAAGCCAGTGCCACTCATCTTGGCCAGTTCATCGAGTGCCTGGTCCGGAGTGCGGGCAGCAGCAATCGATTGCTCAGTCAGCATGTTGGCATAGGCATCGGCGAGGGCAATAATGCGGGCCCATAGAGGAATCTGCTCACCCTTGGCGCCATCCGGATAACCTGTCCCATCAAAGCGCTGGTGATGGTGCTCGATAGCCTGCCGCATCATGGCGCTGTGCGGCACGATGCCTGCTATTTCGGCTCCGACTCGCGCGTGCATCTTCACCAGGAAGAATTCGTCGTCCGTAAGCGGCCCTGGTTTGTTTAGAATGCGTTCCGGCACAAAGATCTTGCCGACGTCGTGAATGCGCGCGGCATAGACCAGATCGGCGGTTTCCTCCGGAGGCAAATGGAGCGCCCGCGCCAGAATCTCGGTATAGCGCGCCACCAGGTCGCCGTGGCCTGCGGTGCGCAGTTCACGAGATTCGGCGGCCCGGCTGAGAACCTCAATCGATTCCTTCAGCAGCGGAACGTTGCAATCCTCTTCGCCCCCACAGAATTTCACCAGCATCGTTGCCAGCTCTTCGAGATGCTCCGGCCCGTTATGCTCGCGCTGCAGAAAGCCCTCGATGTAGGCGGAGATCTGTTGCCGCTGAGCGGCAAACTCCTCCCCCCCGCCAAATTCTTCGGCCGCCGACACCAGATTGCCGCCGGAACGTTTCGAAACATACATACCGGCATCGGCGACGCGGATGATGTCCTCGATGGAAAAGCCATGGGTGGGGAAACTGGCCACCCCGAAGCTGCCGGTGATGTGGTGCTCGCTCAGCATGGGGTCTGTGACTATCCACTGTCGCAAGCGCTCCGCTAGCACCTGAGCCTGCTCCGGCCCGGTTTCCGGCATGAGGATAATGAACTCATCTCCGCCATAGCGTGCGACCACGTTCGACTGCCGGGACTTTTGCTCCAACAGACGTCCGACCCGAGCCAGCACCAGGTCGCCTTCAAAGTGGCCCATGGTGTCGTTTACTTCCTTGAATTTATCGAGGTCAATCAGCACGACCGAGAATGGACGTCCCGAGCGCGACGCGCGTTTCCACTCCGCCGACAGCGCTTCCCAGAAGAAACGCCGCGTCTTGATTCCCGTCAGACCGTCGGTGATCGATTGCTGTTGCAGCTTCTGGAACACGAAGGCATTGTGCAAAGCCGTGGCCAGCAGGTCCGCCAGGGTATTGAGAATGAGAACGTCCTGGGGTGAGAATGCGCTCTCGCCGCGGCTCTCGATGTTCAGCGCACCCAGAAGTGTTTCGCCATAGGTGATCGGAATGCACAGTACGGACCGCGACTCCGGCAGAATCGCGCCCATTTGGCCTTCCATGCCGTTTTGCACCAGAGCCCGTTCGCCCGTGCGCGCCACCCGTCCCAGGATCCCGATGCCTAGCGGAATCCGCTTGCCCATGGCATGCGCCGTCGCTCCGGCCTCCGCTTTGATTTCGATCTCCTTGGTCCCGTAATCGAGCAGGCCGATGCCAATGTGATCAAAGCTGAAGTTCTTTTGGATTTCTCCGACAATCTGCCCCAGCATATGCACCGGGTCGTCACTGGAAATGGCGGTTCGTGAGATGTTGTTGAGGAAGGCGAGTTGCCGCGAGCGCCGTTGTTCTTCTGCGAAGAGGCGTGCATTCTCCACCGCAACCGATACCTGCCCAGCGGCAGTCATCAGCACGTCCAGATCGCGCTGTTCGAACATAAATTCCCGTTCTTTGCTCATCGCAACCATCACGCCTGCCGGCTTATTGCCCAATAGAACCGGCGCCGCGCACAAGCACTTGGCTGGATTCTCCGGCCGGTAGGTAACGCCCAATCGCGTCCGCGCCTTCTCCAACTCGGACCTTATCAGCAGCGGCTGCCCCGTCCGGATCACATACTCGGTGAACGCATTCTCCAGCTTGCGCGAGCGCTTGGGCAGAATGCGGTCATCCTCGACTTCCAGCTCAAAACGGATCTCGTCTCCTTCCTGAAACGCGATGTAGAAGTTGCTGGTGTCGAAAATCTGCCCCAACTCCGTATGGATTGTCCGCAGCACTTCATCCTGATCCAGCCGCGAGCTGATTGCCTGGCCAATCTGGGTGAGCAACTCGTATTCCTGGGTGCGCCGGTGGGCGTCGTGCGTGATCAGATAGTTCTCGAGCGTGAGCCCGAGTTGCAGGGCCAGCCCCACCATGAGACGCGGACCCGACGAACTGAATGCCTTGCGTCCGGCATGAGGAAATAAAATCACACCGAACGCGTGTTCTCGGGTTTGCAGGCTGACGGCGGTGAGATTGCGAATCTCGGCTTCGGTGAATACCTTCTTGAACTCGGCAAATGTCCCGGCTGACCCTATGGGCAGCTGCTCGGTCGTATGATCCAGGTCGTGCACCGTGAACAGCCCCCCTTGCCGGTAGGCCAGTTCGCAGACGTACTCCCCTGCCCCGGTTCTGGTCAAAGCCTCCAGGAATTCCGGTGAAAATCCCCGCTCCACCGAAGGCAACAAACCGCGCCACCGCTCTGAGATGTAGATGACCGCCCGCCGTTCGGACAAAGCGCCCGCCAGCCGGTCCAGCGCCGACTGCATGCTGGGCAGTAAATCGTCGGCCGAGAGCAAGCGCCGCGGATCCACTCCCAAGGTGGAGAGTGCAAGCGTATTCTCCTGTACCGCGTTGCGCTCATTCTCGAAGAGCACCATCACCATCGCGATGCCCAGCAGCATCTGCGGGATCGGACCCACGACGTGGCCGACGCTTCCAAACATTTCCGCTACCGGGTTGCTGGACTGAAGCGCACCCTTCAACACAGCCCACAGCGCCAGAGAAATGGCCAGCAGCGTGAAGGCAGCCGAGCCTCTCCGGTGAGCATGCAAGTAGAAAACCGCCGAGCAATACAGCAGCACGGCCGTCATGAAAATCACTTCCATACCAAGCGGACGCGGGCCAGTCCTGACTATGCTTCCTTGTAGATAAACGCGCAGATCGACGCAGGCCGCCGCGATTCCCGCCAAACCCAGGACCCAGTCATACCAGCGGAGGCGGAAAGACCCTGACATCAGGCGCGTCGAAACAAAGATGCACATCACCATCGCTATCGAGAACAAAGAACTGAAGAAGAACCCAGCCGGAGCCGGCGGGTTGTAATAGCGGAATGCATCCAGCGCATAGTGGATGGAATAGCACGCCCAGGCAATCTGCCAGGCGCGGAAGTAGGCCTGGGGGCTCTGCTGGTAGAGATAGGTGAACAGCAGGCACAGCAGCAAAGCCACGACACCCGGGATGATCACGATACTGGTAGCGATACTATTCATGAGACCCGGCGTAGACTTTCCGCGGAGATTATGTCAGCGATTTTTGGGCGAAGATTACATACTATGTTTTCACAGCCGAGGGGGTGAACACAACAGGATTTAAGGACACTGCCCAGACCCTAGAATACTTAGAATCAGTCACTTAACCGCGGATTCGTCTACCGGGTGCGCTTGACGATACTTTTCTCTCACCCATACCATCAAAATTTCGCCACTTATGCCTGAGAGCCTTCCTTCGATGTTATCTAAATCTAAGCCGCGCGTGCGCTTCGCGCCGTCGCCCACCGGCTTTCTCCATGTTGGC
This sequence comes from Candidatus Sulfotelmatobacter sp., assembly GCA_049583505.1. Classification (GTDB taxonomy): domain Bacteria; phylum Acidobacteriota; class Terriglobia; order Terriglobales; family Acidobacteriaceae; genus Sulfotelmatobacter. Next base: position 2,680 of record JBAUVZ010000495.1, on the reverse strand, counting down.
AGCGCCCGCACTTTCATCTTCAACTGGCTCTACGCCCGCCACAACGGCGGGACCGTGATCCTCCGCATCGACGATACGGACGTCGAACGCAACACGCAGGCGTCAGTGGATTCCATTTTCGAGGGATTGAAGTGGCTGAACCTTAGCGCGGACAAACCGGGCTGGGATGAAGAGTACAGACAATCCGAGCGTATCGACCTGCACCGCAAGACCGCGTGGCAGATCTTCGAGAAAGGTCTCGCATACCGGGACTTCACCCCTGCTCACACCGGGGACGCCGAGAAATCAGGCGCGCAAGGCACTTGGCTGTTCAATCCCGGCGCGCGGGAACTTTCGCGTGCTGAGAGTGACCGCCGCGCCGCTGCCGGAGAGCCATATGCGCTGCGTTTTCGCGTGCCGCGCGAGGACGGGCGACTTGTGCGATTTGCTGACGCGGTTTACGGCGAGCAAGTGAAGTCGGCAGCCGACATCGAAGACTTTGCCCTGCTCCGTTCCGACGGCATGCCGACCTACCATCTCGCTTCCTGCGCCGACGACGCCGACCTGCGCATCTCCCACATCATCCGGGGCCAGGACCATCTCACGAACACTTTCAAGCACGTGCTCATCTTCGAAGCTGCCGGCTTCACGCCGCCGCAGTTCGCTCATTTACCTTTGCTGGTCGCGCCTGACGGCACCAAACTTTCCAAGCGCCGCCACGGTCCCGTGGTCAGCGTAACCACCTATCGTGACGCCGGGTTCCTCCCCGAAGCCTTCACCAATTTTCTCTGCCTGCTCGGCTGGTCGCCTAAGGATAACCGCGAGAACATGTCTCTGCAGGAAATCACTGACGCTTTCTCGCTCGAGGGAATCAACCGCTCGAACGCTGTAATCAACTTCAAAGAACCGGCTACAACTCCAGAGGAAACCTTCGATCCGAAAGCGGTGTGGCTCAACGCCGAGCACATCCGCGCCCTCCCAGTCGAAGACCTGAGCGCTCGCTTGCTCCCGATCGTGCGTGCCGCCGGATTCAACGTCACACCTGAAAAGATGCTGCGGGTCACGCCGCTGATCCGCGAGCGCATCAAGCTGCTGCGCGACGTACTTGAGGCCGCCGACTTCTTTTTCGTCGAACAACTGCCGCCGTACGACCCAGTTGAACTCATCCCGCAGAAGGGAGACGCAGCCATGGCGTTGAAGGTCCTTACGCGTGCCCGCGAGGTGCTGGCGAAAGTCGAATTCAAACATGACCCACTGGATCAGTCTCTGCGCGCTGCCGCCCAGGATCTGGGAGTTAAAGCAGGACAGATGTTTCAACCTATCCGAGTCGCGGTCTGCGGCCGCAAGAACGCCCCTCCGCTGTTTGAGACGCTGGAAGTGCTGGGAAAAGAAACCACGCTCGCGCGCATCGAGCAGGCAACCGAAAAGATCCACGTTTAGTTCCTGTGACGTCTAACCTTGCCGTCCACAGGCCTGCTAGCGGATCATCGCCGCAGGTGCAGGGCGGCATCGCGTTTCTTGCCGGCTTAGAATCCGGCCAAGTCGTTTGGGCTCAAGATTTTGCCCGCAACTTATTGAGCCCAATAGATCATTTCGCAATTTCGAGCCAACATCGTGATTCCAATAGATCAGGGGGAGGGGGGTACCCCCGATAACTAAACAGTACACAGCCATTTTCCCAATTAAGGAAAAGTCAAAGTCGAACCCAACCCAACTCCGGTACAGAGAAATCCTCGCAGTTATGAATTCCAGAATCCTTCTCAGCAGACCTTCCTCCACTCTGCTTGCGATAAGATCAAATAGCAATGAATCCACCTCATCCCCCAAGCGAAGCTGGAGAAAAAGCTGTGGCTGCTTCGCCTTCGCCTGCTCCGTCGAATTTCGTCCGAGACATCATTCTGGAAGACCTCAAGACCAACAAGCACAACGGCCGAGTGCAAACACGCTTCCCTCCCGAGCCTAACGGCCATCTCCACATCGGACACGCTAAAGCGATCTGCATCGACTTCGGCCTGGCGGACGAATTCGGCGGACATACTAACCTTCGTTTTGACGACACCAATCCCGAGAAGGAAGAAACCGAATACGTCGAGTCGATCAAGGCCGACGTGAACTGGCTTGGCTACAAGTGGGACGGGCTTTTCTACGCCTCCGATTATTTCGACCAGCTCTTCGAATGGGCGGTCAGACTTATCAAGGGCGGTAAGGCCTACGTTGACGACTTAACAGCTGAGGAGATTCGCAAGCATCGCGGCACCCTGACCGAACCCGGCAAGGACAGCCCGTATCGCAACCGCTCTGCGGACGAGAACCTGAATATGTTTGAGCGCATGCGCGCGGGCGAATTCCCCGACGGTTCGCGTGTTCTGCGGGCGAAGATCGACATGGCTTCGCCCAACCTCAACCTGCGCGATCCCGTGATGTACCGCATCCTGCATGCCGAGCATCACCGTACCGGCAACAAGTGGTGCATTTATCCGATGTACGACTACGCGCACGGGCAGTCGGATTCGATCGAGCGGGTCACACATTCCCTCTGCACGCTGGAGTTCGAAGACCATCGCCCGCTTTACAACTGGTTCATCCAGCAGTTGGGAATCTTTCCGTCGCGGCAGATCGAGTTTGACCGCCTGAACCTCACCTACACGCTGTTGAGCAAGCGCAAGCTGCTGCAACTGGTGCAGGAAGGCCGGGTGAGCGG
>JBAUVZ010000494.1:0-34583 GCA_049583505.1 Candidatus Sulfotelmatobacter sp. | reverse complement strand
CTGAGGACGTTGAGGGCGAGGCACTCGCTACGCTCGTCGTTAACAAGCTGCGTGGAACGCTGCAAGTCGCGGCCGTCAAGGCTCCCGGCTTCGGCGATCGCCGCAAGGCTATGCTGCAGGATATCGCTATCCTCACCGGCGGCAAGGCCATCACCGAAGATCTGGGCATCAAGCTCGAGAACGTGCAGATCAGCGATCTCGGCCAGGTCAAGAAGCTCACCATCGATAAGGACAACACCACGCTGGTCGAAGGCAAGGGCAAGCACTCGGAGATCGAAGGCCGCGTGAAAGAAATTCGCAGCCAGATCGACAAGACCACCAGCGACTACGACCGCGAGAAGTTGCAGGAGCGGTTGGCCAAGCTGGTCGGTGGCGTAGCCGTAATCAAAGTCGGCGCCGCAACCGAGACCGAGATGAAGGAAAAGAAAGCCCGCGTCGAAGACGCCATGCACGCAACCCGCGCAGCCGTGGAAGAAGGCATTGTCCCCGGCGGCGGAGTCGCACTGGCCCGCTGCGTCGCGGCTCTCGACAAGCTGAAGCTCGAAGGGGATGAGCAGATCGGTGTCAACATCGTGAAGCGCGCCCTGCAAGAGCCGATGCGCCAGATCGTCGAGAACGCCGGCGAAGAAGGCGCGGTGGTGCTTGGAAAGGTGCTCGAATCTAAGGACCCCAACTACGGCTTCAATGCTCTGAACAACGAGTATGAGGACCTGGTCAAGGCCGGCGTGCTCGATCCGACGAAGGTGGTGCGCACCGCACTCACCAACGCCGGCTCGATTGCCTCGTTGATGCTCACCACCGAAGCCCTGGTCGCGGAGATTCCGGAAAAGAAGGAAGCTCCAATGCCGGGTGGACACGGCGGCGGCGGCATGGAAGGCATGTACTAAGAACAGCTGCTAGCTTCTAGCTGTTAGCTTGAATCAAAGGCCCTGCTCGCGAGAGTGGGGCCTTTCTTTTGCTTCCTCGTTTTTTCCCGGATTCGGAAATCCACAGGTCGCACTGTTCGTTGATCACAGTCAGGCGCCGGCGTTGTGTGGAACGATGCTGGAGCAAGTCGTGGGTTCGAACGTGGTTGGTGCGAAGCAGGTTCTGATGGTTGGGCACGACGCGCAGTGGCCCCGTAGCTCAGCCTGGATAGAGCACTAGGTTCGCACGTTAGAGGTCGTGAGTTCGAGTCTCACCGGGGCCACACCTAAGTTTGGTCGTAAGGAGCGTTACATCTTGACATGCGTGGAAGCGAGAGCGAAAATTTGATTGTAAGGTGCGAACCTGGTCGTTTCGACTAGGCTGAGTTTAGGGCGGCCGCCGAGGCCGCCCTTTCTGTTTGTCGGGGGGCGTCCCGTCTGTACGCGGCTTTAGCCGCTGAGGGCCAGCTGTCTAGTTTGAAGCCAGGGTAAGCTGAGCAATATCGGTACTCCGAGGCCGATTCCACTAGCCCTCGCTTCACGGGATTCTCGTGGATATAGCCGCGATGCGCGTCGAAATCTGCGGCGTCCCGAATGCGGTGGTCGGTGAATCCGCGCTGCCATACCTGACCTTTTCGATCCAACTCCACTCCCAACGCGTGGGAGTAGCCTCCTTTGATGAATTGGATTGACCTCTCTAAGGTGACGCCGAGGGCAGGAGTCAGCAGCACGTGAACGTGTTCGGGCATGATGACGAATGCGTGCAGTTCGAGTCGTCCTTGCCTGCGATAGCCGTAGACAGTCTTTAGAAACAATCGTGCATAGGATTCTACGACGAAGAGCCTGCGGCACTGCCACGTTGAGAATGTTACGAAATACGTTCGGTGCGGGTTGAGTGTACGAGTCGGCTTCACGAGCTCACCTCAGCGGCTGAAGCCGCTCTCTGGCCAGCTTAATGCGGCACGAGTGAACTCGTGCCCTTCCCGAGCCTTTTTTTGTCGGCTGGTGTGCAGCTTTGGAACTTGGACCGGCAAATTCTCGCCTCAGGTTTCAGGGGGCTGGTCCGCCTTTGCCTTTCCCTGTCGCTTATGCCAGAGAGAAACCGGCTGCCCCACTGGTCACTCATCACGCTGATAGAAGATGAACCACCTTGGCTCGATCTCTCGTATGTAAACGCTGGCTGGCAGACTGGCTGCCTTGTCCAAATCAGGCAGGAGGACACCCTCCCACCCATAGCCGCCCGGCACGTACTCAATCCCTTTGACCCAGCCCGGCCCGATTGCCGAGCCCTCACCGGCAAAGATGAACCTCACTACGCCGGTGGGTCCAGTCATTGCCACTCGAAGCCCGGGACGAATTTGGGATATCAGCTTCTTGTACTCGTCCCTCCGAGGCTGATCGGGTTTGCTTGGGTCGCTGCCCCCCAGGTACCAGCCGCGCCGCGCATCCTCCGTCGCCATTTCCTGTAGCTGTTCGAACGCCTGGCGGTGAGTATGAAAGGTCGCAGTCAATTCCTGATCCTTGGGTTCCATTACTCTTCGTGCGCCGCGTCCCTTTTGCCAAAGGGCAACGGCTGCGAGCACAACGACCGCCAGCACAGTGCCTGAAACGAGCTTAAGCCCAAAGGAATGGCGACTCATACGTGGCGCACTCTCCCGGTGAAGGAGGAGGATAGCACCAATATTGGGATTGGCCCGGGGCTGAAGCCCGGATTGATTTTCCGGCTTTACACGGCGCTGAAGCGCCGCTCTTCCCACGGCACTATGCACGTCCTGTTCGTCCTCTGCAAAATCAAGATCAACGTCAAAGGCGTCGGACCCTTCGGCTTCCCCCTCGGCTTCGCTCGGGGCTTCGGCAAAACAGGGCAGGCAGGAGTGTCCGACCCACACTGGCAATCCGGGGTTCCGGGGATTTCCACAGGTTTACTTTCTCTGATGTTCAGATGACCTTGCTTCCCATTTTGAGACGGGGATACTGGAATAGGGCGGGTTTGGGACCGATCTGAGTCTGCGAAAGCAGGTTCCTCACCCGCGCTTTGCGCGCGTTCGGAATGACAAGCCTTAAAACAGAGAGGACAGGGTGGTGGTTATGGGTGTGTTGATTGGGGATTTGATGGCTGCCGCTGATGAGCGGTATGGGTCGGGTGGAGAGGGGGAGGGTTCTCGGAAGAAATCGCTTCGGACTGAGAAGGGGATTCCGCCTAAGCGGATGGGGGAGCTTTCGGAGCTGGATTTTCTGCGGAAGGCTATGGGGATGATTGTTTCGAAGCCCTGGGGAGACAGCTACCGGTATGACTTTGTTTGCGATACGGGCCGGAGGTTGTGGAGGGCGCAGGTGCGGTCGACGGAGCACCGGTTTGGGGCGCGGGGGTATGCGGTGCATGCGTCGGTGTATGTGGGGCGGAAGATTGTGGGGCTGACGGAGAAAGATATTGACGTGCTGATTGGTTACATTGTGTCGCGGGACATCTGGTATGTGGTGCCGGTGCGGGCGTTTATGCCGCGGAAGAATTTGTGGTTCTATCCGGATGGGAGCAAGAAAGGAGCCATGTTTGAGAAGTTTCGGGAGGCCTGGTGGGTGATGATGGGGAGGAAATGGCGGGCAAAGTCGTGATTCCAATGGGGAATTAATAACCGGAGGGATGCGGAATCTGAGGTATCATCAATACATGCCCTTACTCCTGGAACACCTTACCAGCCTTCGTCAGGAAATCACGGATTTACGGAACATGAACGCTCGCTCTGCAGCCAGGACCGCGGACAGCCAGATCGACCAATCGGCGGTGGAAATGCGCGCCAACCGGTTGCTTGAGATCAAGAAGGAATTGTCGCAGATGCTGAACCGTCCTGAGGACCCGCGAGTCTGGTGGGAAAAGGGCGGGCGGCGGAATCGCGTTGCTTAGATCGGAGTTTCTGGTTTCCGGTTTCCGGTGGTCTAGAAACCGGAAACTAGAGACTTTAAGACGGCATAAGCCTCCCATCGGACTTCGGTCCGGGGAGGCTTTTGTTTTGGAGCTTCGAAGTGTTCGTCAGGGCGTAAGCGATTGCCCGGCCGCGGCGAGAGCGTCGGCTAATCCTGCGGATTGGGGCGCGCCGCCTTGGGCAAGGTCTTTGCTGCCGCCGCCGCGTCCGCCGAGCTTGGCCATGGTTTCTTTCAGGAGCGCGCCCATATCGTGCGGCTGGCCGGCGGACTGGGCGAAGACGAGCGCAGGTTGCGGCGACTCGGTGGCCAGCAGCGCGATCGCGGCGGGAGATTGCCGGGTCAGTTTCTGGGCCAGCAGCTTGAGGAAGTTGAGGTCGCGGCCGGAGAAAGTGCGCACCACCAGCTTGCGGCCGTGGCTCTCGGGAGTCTCGGCTAATAAGGTTGCGGCTTGCGCCGCGGCCAGCTCTTCCTGGGATTGCTCGCGCTGCTTGCGCAGGGACCGAATCTCATCGAGGGACTTGCGGGTCTGCTGCGGCACGTCGTAGATGCCGGCGGAAAACAGCGCGGCAGTTTCGGTGAGCGTGGAGAAATCGCGGCGCGCGGCGGAGACGGCGCGCTGGCCGGCAACGAATTCAACGCGGTATCCCTGGCGGACCTTCTCGGTCTTGCGCAGCAGGATGCCGCCAATCTGTCCGGTGCTGCTCACGTGCGTGCCGCCGCAGGCGGTTAGGTCGAAGTCGCGGATGTCGATCAAGCGCAGCTGGTCGCGCTCCGCGGGGGGAAGTTTGCGCAGGCCAAGCTGAACTGCCTCATCGCGCGTCACGAAGCGCACGTCCACCGGGCGATCCTCAATCATGATTTCGTTGGCCAGGCGCTCTGCAGATTCAACTTGATCTTTGGTAAGCGAGGGCGTGTCGAGATCGATCGAACAATAATCGTCGGCCATGTGGAATGAAACTGTCGCCATACCAAAGAGGCGGACGAAAGCGGAGGAGAGCACGTGCTGGGCGGAGTGTTGCTGCATGTGATCGCGGCGGCGGGCGGCGTCGATTTCGCCACGAACGCGGGTCCCGGGCTGCACGTTCTTGAGTGGAGCGTCCAGGTAGTGGACGACTCGACCGTCTTCCGTGTCGGCAACTTCGGTGACGCGCAGCTTGGCATCGGGAGCGACGATAAAGCCGGTGTCGTGAGTCTGACCCCCACTCGTGGGATAGAAAGCCGTGCGGTCGAGAATCAGCCCCGGGCGCGGGGTTTCGACCACCGAGCGCACTTCGGCGTCGAAGTCATAAAGGAAGGAATCCTGGTAGTAGAGTCGGTCGGTCATGCTTGCTTCAGCATAGAGGTGGAACCGAGGGTTATCAAGTTTGTGCTCCCCGCGCTGACTCAACCGCCTTTGCACTGAGCCTTCGATGTTATCTTTGTTCCTACGAACGGTTCGATACGACGGCGGTCCCATGCGGTAGCGGTAACACTTGATCATCTCTTATGGAAGTTCTCCAGAAGCTTTTTGAGCAGCATTTCGGCATCCCGGCTGGGCGAGTCCAGCCGCTGCAGGGCCAGCTCGGCGGCTCTGGACGGAACATCATCCGACTTTCCAACGAGAAACGCAGCGCGATTGGCATTCTGTATAACGTACGCGAAGAGAACGTCGCCTTCCTCGAGTTTTCGCGGCATTTTCGCCGGCACGGTCTGCCTGTGCCAGAAATTTACGCGGAAGACTTGAACCAGGGCGCTTATCTCGAAGAAGACCTGGGCGATACCACGCTCTTCGAGTTTCTCTCGAAGCATCGAACGGGAGAGAACATCGCCCCCGATGTGGTGGAGGCCTATCGCAAAGTTGTAGCCGTGTTGCCACGCTTTCAGATCGAGGCGGGACGCGATTTGAATTACAACGTTTGCTATCCGCGGGGCAGCTTCGATCGCCAATCCATCGCCTGGGACTTAAATTACTTCAAGTATTACTTCCTCCGGCTCGCTGGCATTCCGTTCAACGAGCAGGCGCTCGAAGACGATTTCGACAACCTGACAAATTTCCTGCTAAGCGCTAACTGTGATTATTTTCTCTACCGCGATTTCCAGTCCCGTAACATCATGCTGAGAAGCGGTCAGCCGTTTTTCCTGGACTATCAAGGTGGCCGCAAAGGTGCGCTGCAATATGACATCGCTTCCCTTCTGTACGATGCCAAGGCCGACCTGCCTCCCGAACTTCGTCAGCAGTTGCTCGATCTCTACATCGACAAGCTTGCCGGTTTCATCGATTTGAAAGACGAGGCGTTCCTGCATCACTACTATGCCTACGTTTACGTGCGAATTCTGCAGGCTTTGGGGGCTTACGGCTTTCGCGGCTTTTATGAGCGCAAGGCGCATTTCCTTCAGAGTGTGCCGTACGCGCTGAAGAACCTGCGCTGGCTGCTGCACAACGTCAAGCTGCCCATCGCGCTGCCCACGCTCATGGAGGCCTTCAACAGCATGCTGGCCTCGGAGAAACTGCAGGGCCTGGCCTCCGAGGCGGACACCCTCACGGTGCGGATTTTGAGCTTTTCTTTTCACCGCGGCCTGCCGAAAGATGAGACTGGAAATGGCGGTGGGTTCGTCTTCGATGGCCGCAGCCTGCCCAACCCGGGCCGCGAAGAGCGCTTCAAAACGCTGACCGGGAAAGACGCGCCGGTCATCGACTACCTCAATCAGCAGGAGAGCGTTCATCAGTTCCTGGCCAGCGTGATGTCGCTGGTGGATGCCAGCGTGAGCGAGTATCAACGACGCGGCTTCAAACACCTGATGGTTTCGTTCGGTTGCACCGGCGGCCAGCATCGCTCGGTTTATCTGGCGGAGCAGTTGGCGAAACGTTTGCGCGGCCGGAATGGAGTGGACGTGATAGTGCGGCATCGCGAGTTGGAGAATTCTCCCGCGGGAAGATCAGCGCAATGAAAGCGATGATTCTGGCCGCCGGCCTGGGCACGCGTTTGCGGCCGCTCACGGATAATCGTCCCAAAGCGCTGGTGGAAGTGGGCGGCCGGACGCTGCTCGAGATCACGCTTTCCCGCCTGCGCACTTTTGACGTTCGCGAAGTGATCATCAATGTGCATCACTTTGCCGACATGGTAGTGGATTACCTGAAGGCGAACGACAACTTCGGCATGCGCATTGAGGTTTCGCGCGAAGAGGTCTTGCTCGACACTGGCGGCGGATTAAAAAAGGCCACCTGGTTTTTCAAAGATTCACGTGGGCATTCCGGAAAAGAAGAGCCCTTCATTTTGCACAATGTCGACGCCATCAGCACGATCGATCTTGAGCGCATGAAGCAACTTCACCTGCAGACTAAGGCTCTCGCCACACTGGCGGTACAAGAGCGCGAGACTTCCCGCTATCTTCTCTTCGACGAGCAAGGTCAGCTTTGTGGCCGGCGCGCAGGCCGCGATCAAGCGCCTGAAATGGTTCGACCAGCTCCGCATGTACAGCCGCTGGCTTTTTCCGGTATCCACGTTATTTCTCCGAGTCTTCTTGGGAAGATGACAGAAGAAGGCACCTTCTCGATCATTGCCTCCTATTTGCGGCTCGCAGCCGAGGGGGAACGGATAGGCGCGTTCCGCGCCGATGGATACTATTGGCGCGATCTGGGCCGGCTGGAGAATGTAGAGCGGGCCGCTGAGGATTTTAGGGACAAAGTTCTCTCTTAACGAAAGGCGACCGAGTCCAACCGCAGCCTCAGGGGCTAAAGCCCGAATCTTAGTGGGCCCAGACGGCACGGCTGAAGCCGTGCCCTTCCGGAGCCTATTCGTGGGAGGGCCGATTGGAGGTGAAAGAACCTCCCGGGTTAAAGCCCGAATCGAAGCGGTACCGCGGGCCTGGAAGGCCTGCTCCACCCGTTTACTTCAAGCCATCGACGACGTAAAGATCGGAAAGCGTCCGAATGTAGCCATACACGTACGCCTTGGCGTCGGGAGTAATCGTTATTCCCCGGATGGTGTCGATTCCCGCTGCGTCCGCCGGCTCCAACTCCCTCCACAGCTTTCTCTTTCCTGTGGAGAGTTCAAGCTCAAACACTTGAGCTGGAATCACTCCAAAGCGGAAAACGAAAAGGGATCGGCCATCTGCGGACCAGCCTGTGGGGGCCTCATCTCCCGTGGCTCCGAGGACGGGCACTGGTTCGCCACCAGCAACGGGATAAAGGTAGATCTTGTGATCGGGACCGACCCCGGCAACGAAGTCGCCCTTCGGAGAGATCATAAAGAAGGGGCTCACTCCTTCTGGGCTGATCACGCGAGGCTTGCCTTCCTCAGGAGATTCCACATAAAGATGAACACCATGTCCAGCCTCGTTGCCGGAAAACACCAGTTGTTTCCCGTCGGGAAGCCAACGCGCCCAGAGGTGATTCATCGAGTCGTGGGTGAGGGGCTTGGCCTCGCCGACCCCGGTCGGCAGCTGAAATAGCGGTGGCGAAGTGACATTGGGCCGCGCCAGCGCCCATTTCCCGTCAGGCGACAATGCCATCCCAAACCCGTCACTCAGACGAATGGCCGGCGACCCATCCGTTTTGCGCAGGTAGACGGCATACTTTGGTCCTCCACCCTCGCCCGTTTCGGAAAAAAGTGCGGTGCGGCCATCGGGTGACAAATCGCCCGGCACGGACCAATCGAGCCACGACAAATCACGTTCTTTGGCCTCGCCAGGAGTCAGGCCGATCATTCCAGCCCGGTCGTTGCCGCGGGTCAACAACACATTCCCATCCCGGTCAACATCGAGCAACGTCAATTCTCCCGGAACCCGCGCCAGCAACCTCACGGCGCCGGAAAGGCTGACCGCGTAAAGAGACCGATCACCACCGGTGCGGGTTGCGGTAAACCAGATCTCATCGTTGGCGGGTGACCATGCAATTCCCTGAATGCTGTCCCAGCCGGTAGAAAGAGTTGTTTTCTTCCCGGCCAGATCAACCACGGCAACCGACCCGCCGTCGTCGCCCAGTTCGGGGTGGTCGATAAAAGCGATGGTATCTGCTTTCGGAGAAACGCGAAGGTGACCAATCCATCCATCAGCCTGGTAGAGCACCTTGCCCGGGGGAAACTCGAGGCTCTGCCGGCCTTGCTCTTGCCGCACAATCGCGAGCGTGCTTCCATCAGGAGACCAATCCGCCCATTCGACGTTGTCCATAACCTCACGCGGCGCGCCGCCGACCAAAGGCACGCGCGCGAGTGTGCCAGAATAAAGGAATTGCGCGACCGGGTGGCTGCGCAGCGAGAGCGCCATTTCCCCCGACGAGGAGACGGCCAGCACGTCGGCTCCCGCGGGCTCCAATTCATGTGACTCCGGACTTTCCGGCCGCGTAGTGAACAGTTGTAAAGACTTTCCCTCCCATGCCGCGCTGTAAATGATGGTCTTTCCATCGGGTGCAAAACGCGCGGCGTGGACCATGCCCCGCCGGAATGTTAGGGGATGATAGACGGGCAGCGCGGCTTGCAGTCCGGGGCGCTGCAACAAGAATCTTCCCGCACCGAGGCCAGCGATCAGCGCGACTGCCGCTGCCGCCAATGCGGTGATCAGCACTCGCTTTCCCGACCCTGCAGTCGCAACGACCGGGGTCATCGTCGTCCCGGACACTGCGACCGCCGGGCTTCCTGCCCGCACCCGCGACGTGTCGAGCGAGCGCTTGATGCGCTTCAAGTCTCCCCGCAGCTCGGCCGCCGTCTGGTACCGGAATTCGCGCTCTTTCTCGATCGCCTTGAAGATCACTTCTTCGAGCTTAGGAGGGATTGCTGGATTCGCGCCCGACGCCGGCGGTGGTGTGCGGTTCAGAATGGCCTCAGAGATTACACCGCTGCTGCTCCCCGGAAACGCCAGGCCTCCCGTGGACATTTCGTAGAGCACCGACCCGAAAGCAAACAGATCGGTGCGCGGATCAAGCTCTTCGGCGCGAACCTGCTCCGGCGACATATAGGCCACGGTTCCGATCGTGGAGCCAGGCGTGGTCATCAGCGCGCCTTCGGTAGCCGTTCGCAGCGCGGATTCCGAAGTGCCATGCCGGTTTTCCGGAGCCAGCTTCGCTAAACCGAAATCCAGCAGCTTGGCCTGCCCTCGCTTGGTGACGAAAATGTTCGCCGGCTTGATGTCGCGATGAATGATTCCTTTGGAATGCGCGGCATCCAGAGCGTCGGCAATTTCAATCGCCAGGGCCAACAGCGTTTCGGTGTCCATGGGACGGCCATCGATACGGTGCTTCAGCGTCATCCCCTCCAGGAGTTCCATGACGATGAAAGCCTGGCCGTCTTCTTCGTCAATTTCGTGGATGGTGCAGATGTTGGGATGGTTCAGAGCCGAGGCGGCGCGGGCTTCCCGCTGAAAGCGATCCAGGGCCTGGCGGTCCTTGGCGAGTTCTTCAGGCAGAAACTTGAGCGCGACGAAGCGGCCGAGTTTGACATCCTCGGCCCGGTAGACGACCCCCATGCCGCCGCCGCCCAGCTTCTCGATGATGCGGTAGTGCGAGATGGTCTTGCCGATCAATGAAAGAAGGCCGCCCCCTGTGCGCGACTATCTTAGGGGTGAAGCCGCGCCAAGTCAATGAACTGCGGGGTAGTGGGTCAGCTTGAATTTTGGCGGGGATGCGTCCGGCGCTGATTCATGGCATCATGTGTCGGCATCCGTGGCTCTCTGGTTCATGTACTACAATTTCTGCCGAGTGCATCAAAAGTTGCGGGTAACGCCAGCAATGGAGGCTGGAATCTCCGACCACGTTTGGAGCATTGACGAAGTTTTGCAGATGGCCGAACCGTATATGCCGAAGCCGGGACCACGCTGTCCCTACAAGAAACGAATTTCAAACTGAGGTATGCGCCACTATGGTTGTTAAGTTCCCAGTGATTGTTTCCTTTATCGGGGCAGTCAGTTGGTTTTGGCTGACGGCTAAGCTGCGCCGCTTCAAAGTCTCCGAGAAACCTCCGGTTTCGCGCGCCCATTTGTCACGGGAAGAGAGGCAGCGCAAAGTTGTAATAGGGAGTTGGATAACCCTTGCCGGGGCTTGCGTCTTCCTAATCGGAGGTTTTGTGCTCCTTTGGCTGGAAAATTCAAACTGACCCACTACCAATTGCGGGGTTAGGTAGTGGGCTGTTTTGAATTCATGGGCTAAAAGCGTTGGCGGAGGAATTCGATCAAAAGCCAACCGATTGTCGCAGCAATGGCGGCGATGCAGAGATTGGGGATCGTGAACACGTCGGACAGCGCCCACAACAAACCCTTCCTTTGCCCCATGCCAGAACGCTCGAATTCTCCCATGAGCAGGTTCGTATAGAACAGGAAGAGAATGAACCCGATTTCGACCGCCGCTCTTATGCTATTTCGTTTCACGCTGCTTTAGCCTCTTGCGCTTCTCGCACCCCAATCAATTCTCCCATTGTCCAGATGTGGTCTGCGATTCCGGCAGCCAGATGCACCTAAGAAACTCAAAACAGCCGCCACCCACAGTTAATACGGCCCGATGATGCCGGCGATGGCGCGTGGCGCTGGCGTCTGCGCGGCCTCTTTCGTTTCCAGCACATCCAGATACTTCAGGGCGGTGCCGGTGTTTAACAGGACAACCGTATCCTCAGCGCTGAAGAAGCCGCTGGCAAGCAACTTCTGGTAGGCGACGAGTGATGCAGCGCCCTCGGGCGCAGCGAAGATGCCTTCCACGCTCGCCCAGTGACGAGTTGCCTCGAGGATTTCCGCATCGGTAGCAGCGAGGGCCAAGCCTCCGCTTTTTTTCAGGATGTCGAGAATCAAATAGTCGCCGTAGGGTTTCGGCACGCGGAGGCCGGAAGCCAGAGTCGAGGCGTGTGGCCACATTTCTGAATCGGCGCGGCCTTCATCCCATGCTTTAACAATGGGGGCGCATCCTGCAGATTGTACGCTGATCATAGTCGGGCGCTCGGAGCCGATGAATCCCAGTTTCTCCATTTCATCGAAAGCCTTCCACATGCCAAGCAGGCCAAGGCCGTCGCCCGTGGGAGAGATGATGCCGTGCGGCAGCTTCCACCCAAGTTGTTCCGCAACTTCGTAGCCCATGGTCTTCTCGCCTTCGACGCGGTAGGGCTCTCGGCCGGCCGAGACGTCGAACCATCCTTCTTTTTTCCAGACCTCGGTTTCTTTCAGTTCTGCGACTTTGCGGGCGCAGTCGGAGATGAGGCCGTCAACCAGCGTGACCTGCGCGCCGTAGTATTGGCACTCGACGCGGTTAGCCATGGGAACATCTTTGGGCATGAAGATGTGGGCTTCGATAGACGCGGCGGCGGCATAGGCGGCGAGGGGTCCGGCAGCGTTTCCGGCGGAGGCGATGGCGAGCTTCTTCAGACCGAGATGCCGGGCCATGGTGACTGCGGCGGAGAATCCGCGAGCTTTGAGCGAGCCGGTGGGATTCAGACCTTCGTCTTTGATAAACACGTTGGCATATTCGCGGCTGCGCAGCAGGGGAGTAAACCCCTCGCCGAGCGACACAGGAGCGGCTTCCGGTAAAACGGCGTCGTAAGGCCAGATGCTGGGAGCGAGCGGCAGCAGCGATGCCGGCGAGAAACTTTTCTTGATGCTTGCCAGATCGTAGCGCGCATACAGGATGCCACCATCTTTCGGGCAAACTGTTTGTGGACGGTCGGCGGGAAAATGTTCGTCGCAACGGGTGCATTCGAGATGAGTCAGGCGTGACACGCAGAAAGTTTATCAGGCGTGACGGCGCAATCGCAGGGATCAGGAATTTGGGCTGAGTTCTCGATCCTTCGACCACGCGGGATACGAGTTACGCAGAGACTATGAACTATACTTTCTCAACCTTAATGATTCTCACCTTCGACCACGGACCCATTCGGGAGCTTCAGCTCAATCGGCCGCCAGTCAATGCGCTCACCGGCGAACTGATCGTTGCCTTGGGGCAGGCGATCCAAGCGGCGCCGCAACAGGGTGTTCGCGCATTGATTCTCTCAGGCTTGCCAGGCAGGTTTTCCGGCGGGCTGGACGTGCCGCATTTGCTGACTTTGGGCCGTCCCGCCATCGCCGAGCTTTGGCGTGAACTCTACGCTCTGCTCAAGGCCTTGGCAGTGTCACCGCTGCCCATCGCGGCGGCGATCACCGGCCACGCACCTGCCGGGGGCACAGTGCTCGCGTTGTTCTGTGACTGGCGCGTGATGGCACAAGGCGACTTCAGGATCGGATTAAACGAAGTGCAAGTCGGCATTCCGTTGCCCCCGATTATTCTGGCCGGACTCCGGCGGCTGGTGGGCCCACGTGAAGCCGAGCGCCTGGCGGTCGGCGGTCTGCTGATTTCGCCGCAACAAGCGCTGGAAGTCGGCCTGATCGACGAAATCGCTCCGCCGCATCAGGTGATCGAGACTGCACTGGGATGGTGCAAGAGCAGATTGGCATTGCCGGCGGAGGCCATGGCCGCTACGCGCCACGAGGCCCGCGCCGATCTGATCGAAATGTTCCAGCCCGACCTTGGGCCCGAATTGCAGAAAGTCACCGCCAGCTGGTGGAGCCCCGAAACGCAAAACACTTTGCATGCGTTGGTGGAAAAACTGGGGAAGAAGCGGTAGCCACCTCGATACCTGTACAGCGATTGATCAATGTATCGCCGCCGGTGAAACCCGGTCCACGGGTTCGGCAGTTGGCACGAACACCACCGCGACATCATCGCGATAGATCGCCTTCCAGGCGGCGGTTTCCGCCAGAATGTTGGCCAATGCAGAGTCCTTGGGCACGACCACACAGTGAGCCGCGCTCTGGCGGAGAAAATCCTGCCAGCGCGGCTCCACATGCACCATCTTCAAGTAAGACTTTAAGAATTCCTCCCCGTAGAAATCGTGGCGGTCATCGACCACGACCTTTCTTTCCGGATAGAACCGATAGATGAGATATCCGCCCCAGGAATCGGGGCTCACTACTGGCCCTGGTACATCCCTTTCTTTGAGATAATTCACCGCCGCCACGGGAAATCGCTTGCCGTCAAAGTGGGCGTCCATCAACGTCCTTGCACCCAGCTTGCCGCCATGCGCCGCGATCCAGTAGCTAAGCCCGATGGCCACGATGGGCCAAAGATGGCCCCGCAAGCTAAACTCGATTGCCTTCATTCGTTGCAGGAACCGCGTGGACGCAAGCCCCTGCACCGCCAGCCGACGATCCTCAAATCTCTCCATCGCCTCCGACAACCACGGCCCAATCACCAGAATCAACAGCAGCGCCGACACTGGAATGTTCCGCGACGCGTACAACCCCGCATATACCGCGAACAACACTACCAGGACTTGGCTGATGCTGGCTTGACTGGTTTCCCGTTTTCTCGTCACCAGGGCCACTAGTGTCAGCAGCAGCAATCCCGCAAAGCACTTTTGCGCCACATAGTGAAAGTTCGGAGACTGAAACTCGTCAATGTGATCCATCAGAAAGCGATTCGAAAGATACCGGTAGATATGAACGTGCAACTGAAAGCCATAAGGATTCACCAACGTCGCCAGCCCGCTCAGGATGCCGGTCAGAGTCAGAACCTGGACGCGCCGGCCGGCCTCGATCTTCCGCAAGACATCATCGAACCGGTCTTCCTTCAGCCTCAACCACTGCCAAACCGAGCTGCACCAGTAAATCGCCATCAGCACAAAACCGACCAGAAAACCACCATGCAGGTTCACCCACACCAGCATCAGCAACGGCAGCAGCCACAGCATCCAACCGCGCCGGGGATTGGCCTCGGAGGTCGCGGAGGAATTGGAATTGGAATCAGAGGCAAAACGACTTTTCTCCGACGATTCCAGGATCCAAAACCACGCAAGGTTGAACAGCCAGCTCACCACGTGCGGCCGCGCCAGAAAATGAATCATCGCCGCCGACGCCGCCAGCAGCACCAGAATCAACGCCACCAAAACATTGGTTCCCCGCCCCAGCAGCAGCCGGAAGGTCCACGCAAACACCATCGCAATCACCAGGGCCGTGAACAGCACTACGCCGTTCAGTCCGGCCGTACCCTCCAGCCATCCCACCAGCAAGTCGTATAGCCACTCCCAGGCAAACCAGGAGTGGCCCGTCGTTATCGAGGAAGTCGTCGACGAAAATGGATCGACCCGGGGAATCGCATGCGTCGCCAGAATCATTTGCCCGGTGCGAATGTGCCAGCCGATTCCGGCGTCGCCCAGCAGCCGCACCGAGAGCGTAGTGAACGCCAGCAGGCCCAGCAGCGCCGTGAAAATCAAGTGGCCCGCCGAAGGCACGACCCACCGCACCCACGCAGGACGCAAGTCCGCAGCCGGGCTTTTTTCAGTCGGTCTTGTCTCAGTCGATCTTGTCTCAGTCGATCGTTTCTCAGCCGAACTTGTGGAGCCGTTTGCCATCGCGCTGAATCTTATAGAGTAGGAGCCTGATCAGCAAGAGAATGAACGGCAAGAAGGCACATCAATCGGCGGATCCAGCTGTGCATCGCGTGGTGATCGTGGGCGCCGGCTTCGGTGGCCTCAACGCGGCCCAATCGCTGGCCAGTGCATCCGTAAGCATCACTGTCATCGACCGGAAAAATCATCACACCTTCCAGCCTCTGCTCTATCAGGTAGCCACCGCCGGTCTTTCCCCCGGCGAGATCGCCGCCCCCATCCGCTCAATTCTGAGCCCTCACAAAAACATCGAAGTGCTCATGGCCGAAGTAACCGGCTTTGATCTCGAACGCCGCGTGGTGCAAACCACAGCCGAGAATGAAGCTCAGGAGATTCCTTACGATTCCCTCATCGTCGCCGCCGGAGCCAGCCACGCCTATTTCGGCCACGACGAATGGGAAGAGCTCGCGCCCGGCCTCAAGACCATCGAGGACGCGCTCGAAATCCGCCGCCGCGTTCTGCTCGCCTTCGAACTGGCGGAGCGCCGCGCTGCCGCCGGTGAGAACCGCGACAAATTGAATGATGTCCCGTTAAACTTCGTGGTAGTCGGAGCCGGCCCCACCGGAGTCGAACTCGCCGGGACCCTCGCCGAAATCTGCCGCCACGCTCTCGCCCACGATTTCCGCTCCATCGATCCCCGCCGCGCTCGCATCCATCTCATCGAGGGCGGCCCGCGCGTGCTCCCCGCCTATCCCGAGGACCTTTCCCGCAGCGCTCTCGAGCAATTGCAGCGCCTGGGTGTCGAGGTGCTCGCTTCAACCATGGTCACGAAGATTGAGCCCGGCGTAATTTACATGGGCGAAACCGCGAGCCAAACAAAGATGGAAGCAGCCGTAATCCTCTGGGCCGCGGGCGTGGCTGCATCACCGCTAGGCAAAAAGCTCGGCGTGCCCATCGATCGCGCCGGACGCGTGCTGGTCAACCCCGATCTCAGCCTTCCCGGCCATCCCGAAGTCTTCGTCATCGGGGACCTGGCCGCCCTGAAAGACGCTTCTGGCAAGCTGCTACCGGGCGTGGCGCCAGTAGCCATCCTCGAAGGCCGATACGTAGCCAAGCTAATTCGCCGGGAACTAGCGGGCGCCCCGTCCTTCTCGCGTTCTTCGCGAGAGGGCGGGGGTTCTGACCTTCGACCCGCGTTTCACTACCACGATAAAGGGAGTTTAGCCACTATTGGCCGCGCCGCAGCAGTAGCCCAGTTTGGCAAAATTCATATCTCCGGCTTCATAGCCTGGCTGGCGTGGCTGTTCGTTCATATTCTTTTCCTGATTGGCTTCCGCAACCGCATCCTGGTCTTCATCCAGTGGGCGTGGTCGTATTTCACGTACGAGCGCGGCGCCCGCCTGATTACCGGCGGCACCACTCTTCCAGGTTGGAGCGCTGCGCCCCCGGGAGTCCCACCACTAGCGAAGCCGAAGAAATCTCTGCCATGACTCACAAATAAGAGTAAGAATATTCCTGTAGGGGAGATTAAGTAGGGAAGATGAAATGCGAGGTACGACGCGGCCCGACTGGCGACTCATGAAAAGCACTCCAATCTCGCGAATTCTTCTCGCCCTGGCGGCAGCTTTCGTTCTCTCGTCGGTCTCCTCGGCCGAGGTCCTCAAGATCGTCGTCAACGACACCATCCAGCCCATCACCGAGGAATATATCGCCCGCGCCATCGATGAAGCCCAGCGCCGGAACGATCAAGCTGTATTGATCGAGATCAATACACCCGGAGGCCTGGTCGAATCCACCCGCCACATCATCGAGAAGATCACAACATCGCAGGTTCCCGTCATCGTCTACGTGTCGCCCACCGGCAGCCGCGCCGGTTCGGCTGGAATCTTCATCCTCGAAGCAGCCGACGTCGCAGCCATGGCTCCCGGCACCAACGCCGGAGCGGCGCATCCTGTCCTGCTCTTCGGCCCAACCCAGGTCAAGCCCGACGACGAGATGAAGCAGAAGATCGAGAACGATGCCGCCGCCCTGATGCGTTCCGTGGTTTCAAGACGCGGACGCAACGTTGAGCTCGCCGAAAGTGCCGTTCGCGAATCCAAATCCTTCACCGACCAGGAAGCTCTCGCGCAGCATCTCATCGACTTCATCGCATCCGGCGAAGACGATCTTTTCCGTCAGATCGACAGCAAAAGCTTCAAGCGCTTCAACGGGCAGGAAGTCACCGCCAAGCTCTCCGGCCAGCCCATCGCGCCTTTCGGCATGACGCTCAAGGAACGCATCCTCGGCTATTTGATGGACCCAAACATTGCCTTCATTCTGCTCGCCATCGGCGCCCTCGCTCTCTACGCCGAATTCAATCATCCCGGCGCGGTCATTCCCGGAACCGTGGGCGTCGTCTTCATCCTGATCGCGGCCTTCGCCCTCAACCTGCTGCCCACGCGCTTTGCCGCGCTGGGCCTCATTCTTGCCGCATTCGGGCTTTTCGCAGCGGAAGCCAAGTTCGCCACCCACGGCGTCCTCACGCTCGGCGGCATCACGCTCCTCACTCTCGGAGGCCTTCTCCTCGTCGATTCCCCCATCCCCGAAATGCGCGTTCACCTGCTCACCGCGCTCGCGGTCAGCATTCCGCTCGGCCTCATCACCGCGTTCCTGATGAGTATCGCTCTCAAAGCGCGCCGCAACAAGATGGTCTCCGGCGCTCAAGGATTAATCGGCGAAACCGGAATCGCACAAACTGCGCTTTCCCCGCGCGGAAAGATCTTCGTCCACGGCGAACTCTGGGATGCCGTCTCCTCCTCCGATCTTCTCGCCGGCCAGTCCGTAATCGTTCGTCGCATCGACGGACTCCTGCTTCAAGTCGAGCCCCTCGCCGCAACGCGGACCGAGCCAGCACCGGCCATCCCCAGCTGAACCTTTCGCCGGCGCATCAACGCAAGCAACCGCCTGCATCCGAATTCCGCGCCCTCGCCCGCCCATTGCGTTACAATCCGCCTCAGTAGCGCCCGGCTGTTTCGGGCGTGGAGGCATTGGTATGGAAATCGGTTTTGGCTTCACCACAATCGTCGTCGTCATCGTCGTGATCTACTTGCTCAGTTCAATCAAGATCCTGGCCGAGTATGAACGCGGCGTCATTTTCCGTCTGGGCCGCCTGTTGACTACTGCCAAGGGGCCCGGTATCGCGCTCGTGTTTGCCCCGATCGACCGCATCGTCCGGGTTTCGCTTCGCCAGGAAGCTCTCGAAGTTCCCCCGCAGGACATCATCACGCGCGACAACGTTACGCTCAAAGTGAATGCCGTCATTTTTCTACGCGTCATCGACCCCAACAAGGCCGTGGTGGAGGTTTCCAACTACGTCTACCAGACCTCGCAATTTGCCCAAACCACGCTGCGCTCCGTGCTGGGCGAGCAGGAACTCGACGAACTGCTTGCCCACCGCGAAAAGATCAACCTGCGCCTGCAAAGCATTCTCGACACGCATACCTCACCCTGGGGCGTGAAAGTGACCAACGTCGAGGTGAAGCAGGTCGACATGCCGGAATCCATGCTGCGCGCCATGGCCAAGCAGGCCGAGGCCGAGCGCGAAAAACGCTCCAAAATCATTCACGCTGAGGGCGAGTTCTCAGCCGCGCAGCGCCTGGTGGACGCCGCCCATCTGCTCGCCACCGAGCCGGTCAGCGTGCAGCTCCGCTACCTGCAGACTTTGACGGAAATCGGAGTCGAGAAAAATACCACAGTTATCTTCCCCGTCCCGGTGGACTTTTTCTCCGGCCTCCAGAAGCTGTTGGCGAAGGGCGACGACAAAGCTGCGGCTTGAACGTGGAAGAGCGGCGCTTCAGCGCCGCGTAAGCATTTCACAATCGATGTGGGCTTTAGCCCCTGAGGTATAGTTGCTATGGATCCCGCACAAGACACTGAAATCACATTAGGCACCGCGAAGCTGCTGGGCCTCTTCTTCGGCCTGGTGATGGTCTGCGCCGTTTTCTTCGCGCTCGGCTACACTCTCGGCCGCAAGTCGGACGCCGCACTCACCGCACCCAGCGCCGCGGCTCCCCTGCAAACCTCCAGCGGCACCAAGCCCGCGGGCTCTGCATCTCCTCAACCCGCTCCCTCGATGAGTTTTTACAAAGCGGTCGAGCAGAAAGATGCCAATCCGCAACTGACCCCGGCTTCGCAGGACGCCACATCCCCTACCCCCGCCGCGGCAGCTCAAGCGCCTGCCTCTTCAGGCGGCGCGTCGTCACCCGCAGCCTCTTCCCCATCACAAGGGACGCAAACCGCCAACCCGCCCGATCCCATGGCCGCTCTGCCCACCGCCGCCTACTTCGTGCAGGTCGCCGCGGTCACCAAGCAGGAGGATGCCGACGCCCTGGTCGACGCTCTCAAGAAAAAGCAATATCCTGCCTTCGTGGCCGCTAATTCAGCTGCCGACAAGTTCTTGCGCGTCCAGGTCGGCCCTTTCACAGACCTCAAGGACGCGGAAGCCATGCGCACCCGGCTCATCAACGACGGCTACAACCCGATCCTGAAGAAATGAAGCCTGAAGAAGTAAGAAGCAGGAATGAAGACTGAAGTACCCTATGAAGCCTGACCCTCTGTTCAACCGCCGTGTCATCTTCAAGCTGCACGGCATGGACCCGCTCGACTCGACCATTCTCAAGCAGGATGCGACCGGTTATTGGATCCGCGGCGGCACTCTGGCCCTTCAACTGGACCAAACCAATTGCTCCCAGGATAATGACGTGCGTTACCTCGAGTTCACCCGCATCGAGTGGCTACGAGCAGCGCGGCCGCGCCCTGACAACCTCCCATAACCCGCATATTGACAACTGTCAATTTAGCAGCTATTCCTAGTCCACATGACCACCCCACCCACGTCTCTCGATCACACGCTCCACGCCATCGCTGATCCCACGCGGCGCCGCATCCTCGCGGCCCTAAAACAACGCGGCCCGGCCGCCCCGAGCGTCCCCCCAAGCGGAAAGCACGCTGGCCTCTGCGCCGGCGACATTGAAGAACGCGTGCATCTCTCTCAGCCGACCATCTCGCATCACATGGCCATCCTCACCAAATCTGGCCTGGTCGATGCCGTCAAGCAGGGCCAGTGGCGCTGGTACCGCCGCAACGAAAAAGCCCTTCGCCGATTGGTGAAGAGCCTACGCACCCAACTTTGATGGAATCCGAAAAACGATTGTCATCCCGAGCGAAGCAAGAGCCTGCCCTGAGCGAAGTCGAAGGGGATCTCGGTCTCTAGCCCCCTGAAGCCGCCGCTTTAGACTTCTGCAGCAACCGTCTAGCCTGCAAAATCAGTTCCGCCACTTC
The DNA here is from genome assembly GCA_049583505.1 of Candidatus Sulfotelmatobacter sp. GTDB lineage: Bacteria > Acidobacteriota > Terriglobia > Terriglobales > Acidobacteriaceae > Sulfotelmatobacter. The sequence continues at coordinate 14,128 of JBAUVZ010000494.1, read as the reverse complement.
GAAGGGTTTTACCAGGTAGGGTACGTTGTTTTCCTGCAGGAACGCCCGCTCATCGCCCTGCTCCACGCCATTGGAGAACGTAAACAGCACATGCTTCTCCATATCAGCGCAGTTCTTCTTTAGCCAGAGGTAGGCTTCCTTCGCATTCCAGTCCGAAGGCATTTTGCCGCTCATAATCACTGCATCGAACGGCTCGGAGAGCAACCGCGTCTTCAGGTCTTCGCTCTTGCTGGCCGTCACCACGTTGGCCCCTGCGCCGCTCAGCACGTCGCGCTCGAACTCCAGCACGGCTTCTTCTTCCTCCACCAGTAGCACGCGGCCCTGGATCGCTCCCTCCCGCTTCATCGGAGCCGCAGCCACCGCTTCCACCACCGCGTCGGCCCCCACCGCCATCGGCAGCCGAACTTCGATCACCGCTCCACCCTCGGCGGCATTGTGCGCCGTGATGTCGCCGCCGTGTTCCTTCACAATCCAATAGCAGATGCTCAAGCCCAACCCCGTTCCCTTCCCAACATTCTTCGTGGTGTAGAACGGATCGAAAATTCTTTTGGGATCCTTAATCCCCGGTCCATCATCGGCAAACTGCGCGCACACGTCGCCTTTCTCGCAGTACACTCGGATCTTCAACTTCCCTGCACGTCCGGTCTCGAGCACCGCGTCCACCGCATTGTTGATGATGTTCAGAAACACCTGCTCGATCTGATGCGGATCGGCCACCACCAGCGCCGGATCCGGCCCCAGATCCTTCTCCACCGCGATGTTGTTGACCTTCAAGTCGTAGTCGCGCAGCGCCAGCGTTTCTTCCAGCACCCTCCGGACGTCCACTTCCGACCGCTCCGGCTTCCTCTGCCGCGCAAACGAAAGCAGGTTCTGCACCACCCGGTGTGTCCGCTGCGCCTGCTTGAACATCTTGCCCACGTAGTCTTGCGCCCGATCGTTCAATCCTTCGCTTTCCAGCAACTGCGCATACCCCAGAATCGCGGTCAGCGGATTGTTCAGCTCGTGGGCCACGCCTGCAATCAACTGCCCCACAGCCGACATCTTCTCGCTCTGCAAAAGTTGTTCCTGCGTGCGCCGCAGATCTTCGTAGGCCTTGCAGGTCTCTTCGTACAGCCGGACTTTCTCAATCGTGGTAGCCAGCTGCCGGCTGATCGCCACCATCAGGTTCTCTTCCCCGCTCGAATATGAGTACTCCGCGTGGCTGCGCAGTCCCATCATGCCGATCGGGCTGTCCTTGCCCCAGAACAGCACCCAGATCCACGAGCCGTCGCTGTCGGATCGGATGAACTCCGCCACCGTTCCCGTGAGGTGCGGCAGGTACTCCGCCGTGATCACTTCGGCTCGTGACCGCATCACCAGATCTCCGAAGCCCTCCGCGAAATTGATTTCCGCCGGCCGCGATTTGTCGCGGCTGCGCGGTCCCCATGCCGCTCGACGCCGGTAGGTCGGGGCATCCGAATCCGAAAGGTACACTGCTCCGCTCTCCGCCCCGAATAACGAAACCACCTGCCGCAGGGTCAGGTTCAGAATTTCATCCAGATCGAAGGACTGCGTCGCCACCACAGCCATCGCGTTCAGGGCATTCAGTTCGCGATTACGCCGCCGCATCTCGTCTTCGGCGCGCCGCTTCTCGGTCACGTCCAGCACGAAGCCCTGATAGCGCTCCACCTTGCCCGATGTGTCCCGCGTAGCGAAACTGCTCTCGGCTGCCAGCAGCAGCGTTCCGTTCTTGCGCCGCATCGTCACTTCAAAGTTGCGCACGTAATTCTGCAGTTCGATGTCCCGGTGGAAGGCGTCTCTCTGGCCTGCATCCACCCGAATATCCTCGTCTAGGTTCAGCGGCAGCAATTCTTCCCGCGTCTCATACCCCAGCATGTGCACAAATGCGTCGTTGCAGTCGAGCAAGCGCCCGCTGGGCGTCGCCACATACACGCCTTCCTGCACCTGCTCGAACAGCAGACGGTATTTCTCTTCCGCTGACCTCCGCTCCGTGATGTCGCGCACGATGTGGATGGTCCCCTTCTGTTTGCTCCCTTGCTCCGCATAGGAAGAAGTTGAGACCATCGAGAATCCGCCGAAGCATGGGTCTGCTCCTTCGCTGATTTCCTCTTCCCCGCGCGCACAATAAGGACATCCCGTCCACTCGCCCAGCCCGTGTGGCAGTACCGATTCGCAGGTGCTGCCGATCACGTCCGCCGACGCCAGCTCTATCTGCTCCAGCAGAATCTGGTTGGCTTTGATGATGCGGAAATCCGCGTCGTGCGCCAGGATGATGTCGTGCACCGAGTCAAACGTGTTCCGCCACTGCCGTTGCGAGCGCAAGGCCTGCTCCAGCAGCCGGAAATTCTCGATCGCGATCCCCAGCTGCCGTCCGCAGGTCCCCAGAAACTCCAGTTCCTCGGTCGTCAGTTTCCTCACCCGGGCGCAGCCCAGAACCACCAGGCCGATTGACGACTTCTTGCCCAGCACTGGCACCATCACCACGTATTGCAGCTTTTCCGACTCCAGCAATCCCGCACCTTCCGGGCTCGCTTCACTCTTTTGTGCCGTTACCGGTTTGCCTCGCTCCAGCATCTGCGACACACTTTCCGTCAACTGCGCAAAACCAGCTTCCCGCAGAAAGTCCGTCGAGACCCCCACTGCATGCGTCGCCACCAGGTGTCCGCCCTCGATCAAGCGGAACCACGCCGCCTTGCTCTTGGTCAGCCGCTGCAATTCTCCCAGCGCGTCTTCCATCATGCCGCCCTGCTGTTGCGCCAGCACGATACTCTCCGTCAAAGCTCGCAGCACCTTCAATCGCCGGTCCCGCGCCTGGGCTTCTCCAAACACAATCAGAAGCATGCTCAGTCCCAGCAACACGTCTGCCACCACACCAATTTCGGCCGGAATCTGGTTTGTGAAAGGCGGCCAATTCAAATGCTGCATCAGCAGGCAAGTCGCCAGCAGCCATGCCCCCAGCTCCCAACGCCCTTTGCGGGCGCGCACTAAGGCAATTGCCGCCGTCACTAGAATGATTTGGTAGGAAACTTCCAGGGCAACCCGCAGGGGCAGCGAATCCGGCCACCACAGCACGCGAGCCACGGCAAACCCCGCCACACTCGCCGTGATCGCGGCCAGCGGCGCCAGCAGATCCCGTTCCCGGATATAAACCAACACCGCGCCGGCCAACAGTCCTACCGCAACCACAAATGCCGCTTGCTCAGCTGCGGGAACATATTGCTGAGGAATTCGCATCGCGGCCCCGTGTGCACCCACCAGCCGCGAACTCACCAGCAGCGCCCAGCCCGCCGTCCAAACCACAAGATACCGCTCCCGCAGCGCGCACAGCACCACCAGCGACGCCCCCAGCAACAGCAGCAGCGCCCACTCCCCGGCCTTCAGCCCGGCCAGCGCCGGCTGTGCGGTAGTGTTCCAAATCGACCAGAGGGAAACGTTCATCTTATTTCAGGTTCCAGGCGCACCCCAGACGTAATAGTGCCCTGCTTTTGAATATCACGGTCCCGCCCTTTATCCATGGGTTTTCCGGGCCTCGGCGGTTACTTTAGGCACCTAGCGGATGCGCTGGAATTCCCGAGAGTATACTGACTGGCAGTTATGTCCGACCGCATTCTCGTAGTCGATGACGAAGAGGCAATCCGCGAGATTGTCTGCGCCATCCTCGCTGCCGCCGGTTATGCCTGGAAGCAGGCCAGTTCCGGCATGGAAGCCCTCGCCCTGCTCAATTCCGGCGAGGAATTCGAACTCATGCTGTCTGACCTGATGATGGCCGACCTCGATGGCATCGGCTTGCTCGAACGCACCAAGGAAAAGTTTCCCGACATGCCGGTGGTTATGGTCACCGCCGTCCACGACATTTCAGTGGCTCTCGCCGCCGTCCGCAACGGCGCCTTCGACTACCTGCTCAAACCCTTCGAGCGCGAGCAGTTACTCAACGCTGTCGGCCGCGCTCTCGAGAATCGCCGCCTCAAGGTGGAAAATCGCACTTATCAGACCAATCTGGAGTCTCTGGTCGAAGCCCGTACTAACCAGCTTCAGGCCGCCATGGCCGATCTTGAGCGCTCCTACGACATCACCCTGCAGGCTCTCGGCGACGCGCTCGACCTCAAAGACGCCGAAACCGAAGGCCACTCCCGCCGCGTCACTGCTTTCACCATTGCGATTGCCCGCGCCATGGGCGTGCCTCGCGAACAAATCCTGGTCATCGCTCGCGGCGCTTTCCTCCACGACATAGGCAAAATGGCCATCCCTGATAACATCCTTCGCAAACCCGGAAAACTCGACGACGACGAGCGCGCCCTCATGAAGGAGCACTGCTACCACGGCTACCAGATGCTCAAGAAAATTCCCTTCCTCACCGAAGCCTGCGACATCGTTTACTCCCACCAGGAACACTACGACGGCTCCGGTTATCCCCGTGGTCTCAAGGGCTCCGAAATCCCCCTGGGCTCACGCATCTTCTCCGTCGCCGATACCCTCGACGCCATCATCTCCGACCGCCCCTACCGTCCCGCCAGAACTCTCGCCGAAGCCCGCAAGGAGATCCAGGCCTGGACCGGCCGCCAGTTCGATCCCGAAGTCGTCGAGGTCTTTCTCAAAATGCCCGATGACATCTTCGAAGACCTCCGCCGCGAAATCAACTCCCAGACCTACCCCTTCAGCTACTCCGCCAGCGCCAAAGGCAACTAGAGAAATGCGAGGAAGGGCAATTAGAGAAATGCGAGGGTGGAGCAGGCCTTCCAGGCTTGCGTCAAGATCCACTTAAGGATGGCGGGCTTTAGCCGCTGAGGTATTTAATGCTCGAAACAAACTTCGCGATTACTCGCTGCTCGCATCGCAGTCGGAATTAAGGCGCAGCCCTCGCTACCGCAATCCGGCTCGCATCCACCGCGATTGCCCGCTGAATCTCCATCTCGATCGACGTTCCCACATCCAGCCTCACATCATTGCCGCGCTTCAGCAACGCCCACCCAATGCCCGCCGCCGCTCCCGCCGCAGCTCCAATCCGCGCTCCATTGATTCCCGAGCTCAGTCCGCCCGCCAGCGCTCCCCCCGAAGCCCCGTAAACTCCGCCCTTTGCCCCTTCTTCAATCTTCTTCCCCGTATCCTTGTCCTGCTGAATCGTCCCTTCCTGGTCCTTCACCGACTTGTTATCCGCCCCTGGCGTGTTCTCCACCGATCCCGGCAGCATCACCGTATATCCGCTCGGATAAATCATCGAAGTAAAGTGGATCAGAATCTCTGCCCGCCCCTTCAACCGTCCGCCTCTCTCCACGTGCGAAATCGTCCCTTGAATATACGACCCCGCCGGCACAATCACGCGGTTGTCCACAACATACGGAAACGCCGTCTCTGCATAAACCGCATCCCCCTCGCGCGCATTCTTGGTCGAAATCGCCTGCTTCAGCGACAAGGGAATCTTCGTGCCCGCCGGAATCGTAACCACATTCGGATCAGAAGCCGCACCCGCCGCCGGACTCGAAGCCGCCGCAGCCGGAGTGGAACCCTCGGCCGCATCCGGCTTTTGCGTCTCCGCCGCCTGCCCCACCGCCATCCCCGACAACAGCAACAATACCCACGCACCGCGCATAACAGACCTCCAGAACCGCAATTCAGCCGAGGATACCACGCTCAGCCGCTAGGATGCCGTCCTTCCGGCCGCGAGTTATCCAGACAGTGGGGTCGAGCCAGAGATCACTTCGACCATAACGGCCGCAGCGGCTCGTGCTGCAGCATCTTGTCCACTTCTTCCCTTCCCACAACCTCAGCCTCGTTGTAGCGCGAAGAAACCGCAAACGCGTATTTGCGGTTGCGCCCGAGTTCGTGGAAACTAATCGGTGACCCACCAACATAGAAGTCGCCCTTCTGCGCCGACTCCCACTGCGTCAATGTGAAGACCACAATCGGAATGTCTTGCCGCGGATTCTCCTCAGTCCAACCAGGATGTCGGATCGAGACCACCGGCCCGCGCTCAACCGAGCCTTTTTGCGCATCGCTGGCCTCCCACTGCCCCGCCACAATCGTGTAGCCCTTCCACCCCTGCGGCAGGAAAAACGCAAAGCCGTACTTCGTATTCCTGTATTCCAAGGCATCGCTTGAAGGAGGAGCCGACGTTCCCTGCGGCACCCGAGCGAAGACCGGCGACACAACGACCCACATCATCGCCAGCGTAAATATCCTCACAGTAAGCTTCATTCTCCGACCTGCTCCTGACTTATCCAAATCCGGATCACTTATAGATCAAGTATTTCTGTCGCACCACTCCAAACTTCTCCAACTCCTCCTGCCAATCTTGCGCAATCCGCCGCGGATCCCTCCCCGCCATCAGCCCATCGAAAGCCGCCTGATTCACCAGCAATTCCGCCATCCGCCCAATCTTGAAATTCGCCGGATACAATCTCTGTAACGCTGTCGCCAGCTCGATCCCCAATTCCGGCGCATCCAGCGCATTCCGCTCGGTCAGAACAAGATTCACGCCCTCACATTTCTGTCCGTTATAAACCGCAGCCGTAGGCGTGAACGTAACCGGCACAAACCGCACTCCAGCTATCCCGCGCGCATTTAAATACGCAGCAAGTTCCCGGCTCTTCATCCAGGGCGCGCCCACCAGTTCAAACGGAGTATCCGTCCCCCGCCCTACTGAAACATTCGTACCCTCAATCAAAGCCACTCCCGGATAAAGCGCCGCCTCAGTCAAGCTCCGCAAATTCGGCGAAGGATTCACCCACGCGAGCCCGGTAGAGTCAAACCAATCCCCCCGCTGCCACCCCTCCATCGGCACCACGGTAAGCTTGGCATTGATGTTCCGCTCCGCGTTAAACATCTTGGCCAGTTCACCGAAAGTCATGCCATGCCGCACCGGCACAGTCCAGTAATTCGTGAAGCTCTCATGCCCCGCCTCCGCCACCGGACCCTGCACGAACGACCCGGTAATCGGATCCGGCCGGTCCAGCACAATCACCTCAACTCCCGCCGCAGCCGCCGCCTCCAGAAAATATCCCAGCGTAGTCTCGTACGTATAAAACCGCACTCCCGCATCCTGAATATCGATCACCACGGCATCCAGCGACTTCATCACATCCGCCGCCGGCCTCCGCGCCGCATCTGTAGCCCCATAAACGCTGTAAACCGGAACCCCGGTAGCCGCATCCTTCGAATTACCAACGTCGGTCGTGTCCAGCGTCCCCGTAACCCCATGCTCCGGACTGAAAATCGCCTCCAGCGTTACTCCCGCAGCCCCGGCCAGCACATCAATCGTCCGCCGCCCGTCCGAATCCACTCCCGTTTGATTGGTCACCACCCCGATCCGCTTCTTGCCCCCCGCAACCTGCAACACATCGAATCCATGCTCCTCCAGCACATCAATCCCAGTCTTCACGCTGCCATTGCGCGTGCTCATGTGCCGCGCTGCGCTCTGCGCCTCGTTGTAACCGGTAATACTCTCCCAGCGCAGCGCCTCTTTCTCGCTGGTAATCAAAGGCAGCGCCGCCGCCACCGCCGTCGCCACCTTCGACCGCAAAGCAATCGCGTTCCCTCCCCGCGGATGCACCGCATTGGTCAGCAAAATGATATAGGTCCGGGTCGTTGGATCGATCCACATCGATGTTCCCGTCCAACCCGTATGCCCATACCCGCCCACCGGCAGCAAATCTCCGCGGTTCGACGAAAGTGGAGAATCAATGTCCCATCCAAACCCGCGCAGCACCGGCGCCGACGGCGGCTGCTCCGGCCGCGTCATTTTCTCTACCGTTAGCGCCGACAAAATCCCGTCGCCTCCATTCAGCAAAGCCTGGGCAAATTTCGCCAGATCATCCCCCGTAGAAAACAGCCCGGCATGCCCCGCTACGCCGCCCATCCGTCGCGCCGTCGGATCATGCACCACTCCCCGCAGCATGTGCTCATTCTCGTCATACTGTGTCGGAGCAATCTTAGGCAGCCACGCCGCCGGAGGCACAAACCGCGTCTGCGTCATCTTCAGCGGCGAAAAAATATGCCGCGCCGCATACTCATCCAGCGTCTCGCCCGTTACCCGCTCGACCAAGGCTCCCAGCGTAATGAAGTTGATGTCGCTGTAGGCAAATCCCGAACCCGCCGGCTGCTGCGGAGCATCCGCAAACGCCATGCGGTAAGCCGTTTCCTTACCTTCCCACGGAGTCTTCAAATCCAGATCAGGCTCCAGCCCCGAGTAGTGCGTAAGCAACTGCCGCACCGTGATGTCGTCTTTCCCATTCGCCGCGAACTCCGGCAAATACTTCGCCACCGGATCATTCAGCCGCACCTCACCCCGCTCCACCAACTGCATCACCGCGGTAGTAGTAGCAACCACCTTGGTCAGCGACGCCAAATCAAAAATCGTGTCCAACGTCATCACCTCGCGCCGCGGCTCCAAAGCCCGCTCCCCATAAGCCTTCCGGTAGATCACGGACCCATCATGCCCAATAATCAAAACCGCCCCCGGAATCTGATGCTCTTGGATGGCCTGCTCAATCGCCGCATCCACTGCCGTCAGCGCAACTGCACGTGTCGGGACCGCCGCCCTCCCCTGCCCTGAGCTTGTCGAAGGGGGCTGTCCATCCGGGCGCAGCCCGGAATTGTCGCCAGTGCCACCAGCCGCGCGCTGCCCATTCGCGCTCAAAACGCAAGCCAGCAACACGGTCACAGCGAACACCGCTCCGCCCGTTTTGTCCCACGAGTTTGATTCAGAAGGAAGGATGCTCTGACTCTACACAACCCGGACCGCAAGACTCAAGAAACTCAAGTAAGGGGGTGCCACTTATGCCATATCATGGATCTCTCGATGACCGCACCCCACGCCTCAGCAGCGCTCCCCGAAGCCTTCGACCACCAGGACGAAGTCTTCGCCGGCGCTTTCAACGTTTTGCAAGAAGCCATCACCGATCTCGCCTTCCCCGCCGCCTCGGTCGCCGTAACTTACCGCGGACGTCTAGTCGCACTTAAAGCCCTGGGCCGCTTCACCTATGAACCGGGTGCCCCGCCCTTCTCGCGTACTTTGCGAGAGGAGCCTGCCCTGAGCTTGTCGAAGGGCGGGGGTTTTGACTTTGAAGTTGTCACCTCCACACTCTTCGATCTAGGCTCCGTCACCAAAGTTGTAGCCACCACAACCACAGCCATGCTCCTCTACGAACGCGGCCTGCTCGATCTAGACGCTCCCGTCTCCGCGATCGTCCCCGAATTCACGAACGACCCCGCAAAAGATCCCCGCCGCCACGAAGTAACCCTCCGCATGCTCCTGGCCCACTCCTCCGGCCTGCCCGCCTACGCAAAGTTATTCCTGAAGTCCCGCACTCGCGACCAACTCCTCCAAGCTGCCTTCACGATGCCTCTAGCCACAAATCCCGCTACCAGCGCCGTTTACAGCGACATCGGATTCATGATCCTCGGCGTCGCCCTCGAACGCCTCGCCGACGAATCCCTCGACCGCTTCTGTCAGCGCGAAATCTTCTCTCCGCTGGCCATGACCAGCACAACCTTCAATCCCCCCACCGAACTCCGCGCGCAAATCCCTCCCACCGTTGATGACCAAACCTTCCGCCAAAGAATCATCCAAGGCGAAGTCTTTGACGAAAACGCCAGCATCCTCGGCGGCGTAGCTCCCCAGGCGGGACTTTTCTCCACCGCCGCAGACTTGGCAAAATTCGCCCAAGCCATGCTTAACCAGGGTCGCCCCATCCTCCGCCCCGAAACCGTAGCCCTCTTCACCCGCCGCGAATCCGTGCCCCCAGGCACATCCCGGGCCCTCGGCTGGGACACTCCCTCATCCCCCTCGCAATCTGGAAAATATTTCTCGCCCCAGTCCTTCGGCCACCTCGGCTACACCGGAACCTCTCTCTGGATCGACCCCACCCGCCAGCTCTCGGTGACTCTTCTAACCAACCGCACCTGGCCCGACAGCTCCAATCTAGCGATCAAACAAGTTCGTCCCAGATTTCACGACGCAATAATCGAAGCGCTGAATGAGGATTGAGTAGCCTTGGGATCGTCCCGATCGGGAAGGGCACGACTTCAGTCGTGCCGTTACCAGTCAAAAAGAATGCGGGCTTTAGCCCCTGAGGTACTTTTGCTCCGAATCAGCGGCACCACAAAAAGCAGTTAGAATGAACAAGCCGCTCCCATCCCGAAAGGCTCCAACTTGAAACCCAAGCCATCGACTCTCCACCGCCTCCGCACCGAGCAACCCAACCACGCCGCCCTCGACCTGGACCGCAAATCCTCCCTCGACATCGCCCACCTCATCAACGCCGAAGATGCCACCGTAGCCCTGGCTGTAACCCGCGCCCTGCCCCAAATCGCGCGCGCCATCGATCAAGTCGCCGCCGCCCTCCGCCAGGGCGGACGCCTCATCTACGTAGGTGCCGGAACCAGCGGCCGCATCGCCGCCCTCGATGCCGTCGAGTGCCCGCCCACTTTCAATACCGATCCCTGCTCCGTCCAGTTCATCATTGCCGGAGGTCCCAAAGCTCTAGCCTCCGCCTCCGAGATCAGCGAGGACGACTCCAAAGCCGGCCGCGACCAAATGTCCCGCCGCAAGCCCACCAAACACGACGTAGTCCTGGGCATCGCTTCCAGCGGACGCACTCCCTTCACCGTCGCCGCTATCGAGCGCGCCCGCCAGCGCGGCGCCCACACCATCGCCCTAACCTGCAATCCCAATTCCCCGCTAGAACGCGCCGCCCATTTCGCCATCGTCACCCAGGTCGGCCCCGAAGTCCTCGCCGGATCCTCTCGCATGAAGGCTGGCACCGCCCACAAAATGGTCCTCAACATGATCTCCACCGCAGCCATGACGCGCCTCGGCTACGTCTACGGCAACCTCATGGTCAACGTAGCCCCAAAAAATGAAAAGCTGCTCCAGCGCGCCATCGGAATTCTCGAACGCACCACCGGAGCCGATCACGAATCTGCAACCCGCGCTCTAAAAGCCTCCGGCAACCGCACCCCAGTAGCCCTCGTAATGCTAGCCGCCGGAGTAACCAGCCCCCAAGCCCAAGCCGCCCTGAAAAAATCAAAAGCCCACGTCCGCCAAGCGATAGCGTTTAGCAAAACCTGAGTAGGTGCGGTGCCGGCGCCCTCGCCCGCGACTGCCTGCACCGAACCAAAACCGGAGCCGAGCAAGCACGAGAAGGGCACGACTTCAGTCGTGCCGTAACGGATGGAAAGCAGATCCGGCTTTAGCCGCTGAGGTGGAAGGTCCGACCCCGTGGTTGCTTTCTTTCCCCAGCAATCTCGGCTCGCGTGGCGTCTGCGCCAGCAACTCAAAATCCTTTTCATTGACCCAAGCCCACTGATCGGCCTAACATCTTGCCAATATTTCTCCATGGCTCCAACCGAGATCTCCCACTACCGCATTCTCAGCCGCCTCGGGGGCGGCGGCATGGGGGTCGTGTACGAAGCCGAGGACCTCCGCTTAGGCCGCAAGGTCGCCCTGAAATTTCTCCCGGAAGAAACCGAAAAGGATGCGCTGGCACTGGAGCGCTTCCAGCGCGAAGCGCGCGCGGCTTCCGCCCTGAACCATCCCCACATTTGCACCATTTATGAAATCGATCAGTTCGAGGACAAATACTTCATCGCCATGGAGCTGCTGGAAGGCATCACGCTCAATAACGTGATCGCCGACCGTCCCCTGTCCACGCCTCGATTGCTTGAGCTCGCCATCCACGTGGCCGACGCACTGGACGCAGCGCACAGCAAGGGAATTGTCCATCGTGACATCAAACCCGGCAACATTTTCGTCACCCGGCGCGGTGACGCCAAGGTGCTCGACTTCGGCCTGGCCAAGCTTACCTCCGCGCCCGCCGCGGGCCTTTCCGCGGCGCCCACCGAATCCTTGCCGGAACACCTGACCAGCGCCGGCACTGCGCTCGGCACCATCGCGTACATGTCCCCCGAGCAGGCACGCGGCGAGAACCTCGATGCCCGCACTGACCTGTTCTCCTTCGGAGCGGTCTTGTACGAAATGGCCACCGGCTCAGCTCCCTTCAAGGGCCCGACTTCCGCCGTCATTTTCGACTCCCTTCTCAACAAAGTCCCGTCATCGCCCCTGCAGAGCAATCCCGATATTTCTCCCGAACTTGACCGCATTATCAACAAAGCCCTGGAGAAAGACCGGGACCTTCGTTATCAGACCGCAGCTGAACTGAGGGGCGACCTGAAACGGCTGAAGCGTGACACAGAGTCAGGCAGGATTTCATCCGCAACCCAGATCCCGGCGCGCAGGAAGCGCAATTTCATGTGGCCCGCCGTCATTGCAGCCGTGATCATCGTTGCTGCGGCGCTCGGTTTCTATTTCTGGCGCGGCTCGACGGCCGTCTCAAGCTCGCAGTGGACGCAGATCACTGATTTTCCTGACTCCGCCGTGCAGCCCGCGCTTTCCTCCGACGGCCACATGCTCACCTTCATTCGTGGCCCCGAGAGTTTTGTCACAGTAGGGCAGATTTATCTGAAGTTTCTGCCCGGCGGCGAGCCCGTCCAGCTCACGCGTGACGATTCCGGCAAAATGAGTCCGGTTTTCTCGCTCGACGGCTCGCGCATCGCCTACACCGCCATGCAGAACTTCAGTTGGAATACCTATGAAGTGCCGGTGACCGGCGGTGATCCCAAACTGCTGTTGCCAAACGCAACCGGGCTGACCTGGCTCGATAGCCAGCGGCTGCTGTTCAGCGAACTTAGAGGCGGAGAGCACATGGGGCTGGTAACCGCCCAACCCACTCGCGCTGAAGAGCACGATATTTATTTTCCGGCGGAGCCGGAAGGCATGGTCCACCACTCCTACCCATCTCCAGATAAGAAGTGGCTTTTGGTGGCTGAAATGGGCTCTCTGGGCTGGATACGCTGCCGCCTGCTTCCCTTCGACGGCAGCTCAGCGGGAAATTCGATTGGCCCCGAGGGCCATTGCACGTCCGCAGGCTGGTCTCCCGACGGCAAGTGGATGTATCTCAACAGCAACGCGGGTGGCTCCGGATTTCATATCTGGCGCATGAAATTTCCTGACGGTCCCCCACAGCGGCTCACCTCCGGCCCCACCGAAGAGGACGGATTTGCTGTCGATCCTGATGGCAAGTCGTTGATCGCCTCGGTCGGAACAACGCAAGGCACCGTCTGGTTGCATGATCAGAAAGGCGATCGCCAGATCTCCTCCGAAGGCTATTCCTTTTACCCGCAGTTCAGCGCCGACGGGACCGCTTTGTATTATTGGCGAAGCAGCCGCGTCCGAGCTTCTCAAAGCAACCCCAAAGAACAGCGGCAGGATGAATTAATCCGTCTCAACTTGCAGTCCGGCGACAGCCGTACTCTTCTTTCGGGAATCACGATTGAAGACTTTGGTGTCTCCAGCGACGGCAAAAGCATCTTCTATGTCGCGAACGGCTCCGATGGGCATAAGCATGTGTGGGCGCTGGGAACCGACCATCGCTCCGCCGCCAGGCAGCTGACCTCCGGTGCCGATGACAACGAGATCGCGGTACTCAAAACCGGAGACATCATTTTTCAACGCGAGGAGCAGGGTCATAGCTTCGGCTACCGCATGAAAGCCGATGGCACTCAACTGCAAAAACTCATGCCCATTTGGCATCTCGGGACCGCTTCCCCGGACGGGGAGTGGATAGCAGCCTTCGTACCAGAGCAAAATGAAGACCCAGCTGCGGCGCTCGCCGCTTACCATCTGAGCGACGGCACGTCCATCCGCGTCTGCGATTCTTGCCACCTTTCCTGGTCGCGCGATGGCAAGTACGTCTACTTCTCTTTCATTTTTTCCGCCAGGAACGGATCCGCAAAATCCAGCCATGTGTACGCGATCCCGCTGAAACACGGCGCAAGTCTCCCACCCCTGCCGCCAACTGGGATTCGATCGGAAGCCGATGTCGCAAAACTGGGAACTTTGCTGCCAGCCCTCAACCAGGTGGAGGAATTTGCCCCGGGACCTTCGCGCGACGTCTACGCCTACACCTATCGCAACATCCAGCGCAATCTCTACCGCATCCCCGTCCCGTGAGCCGGGTGCCCCACCCTTCTCGCGTTCCTTGCGAAAGGGCGGGGATTTTGACTTCCACACAAGCCGCGCACCCACTCGATTACCATCCCCATCCCGATTCCCCGCTAAAATAACCCGTTACCC
>JBAUVZ010000493.1:0-2559 GCA_049583505.1 Candidatus Sulfotelmatobacter sp. | reverse complement strand
CGGCTGCGGAGCCGTCGCCGAACACTGCCAACGAGGGGTCGCCATTGCCAGCGGCCACGTCGCCCAGGATCTGATCATAGGTGCGGTTTTCACGGACGATCAGGAACACGTGCTTGATCAGCGACGGATCGCCGATCTTGGCCGGGATTGCGACCGGTTTCGTGGTCGGCTTGCCACCGCTGGCAGAGAGGATGTTTTGCGCCAGATCCCAGTGGTTGTTCTGGAAAACCTGCGTCGACATCGTCGCCAAGGTCGCACTATTCGGTACGGGGACAATGCTGACGGTGCCATTGTCCTGGTGGGTATTGTAGCCGCAGACGCCATGGTCGCACTCGAACGATTCACGCGTGCCGATGCCCTTGTCGTTTGCAACGAGGAGCACGTTAGCGGCCGCGTCCAGCACGACTGAGCTCGGCGCATAGGCTACCGGGATCATGCCCAAGACGGGATTCGGCGCGCCGGGCGTGAGGTCGACCACACCGATCGCGTTGGCATTGTAAAGCGCGACGTAGGCAATGCCTGCTGTGGCGTTGACGGCGATCGAGTTCGGCGCGGCGCCATAGGCCGGTTGGCCTGCAGCGGGAACTCCGATCGGCAGCCCAAGGCTGATCGTCCGCTCCACAACGTTGGTGGACGTGTTGATAACCGAGATGGTGTCGCTATAGGTATTGGCGACCAACAGGTTCCCTTCGTAGAACGCCATGCCGGTCGGGTGCAGCCCGGTCGAGATGTTAGCAGTGACCGTCAGCGAGGCCAGATCTACCACAGAAACGGTGCCGGTGATCGCGGCGCCAACGAACGCGTCGGCGACGATTTCGGTGCCGGCGGAGTTGATCTGGAAGTCCTCCTCCCTGGCCGCCCGGCCACCCTCGTTGCTGACGTAGGCGGTTGTGCCAGTGCTGTTGATCACGATGCTGTGCGGAGCGTTGCCGACGCGGATCTGCTCACCCTGAACCGGCGGCTTCGCGGTCAGGTCGATCTTGGTGAGCGTATCGTTCTGGTTCAGCAGGGCATAGGCGCTCTTGTCATCGTGTGAGAGCGCGACGCCGCCGGGATAAGAAGTGTACGAACTGTAGAACGAGCCGCAGGGGTTGCCATAAGAGGCTGGAGGGCTGTTCGGAAAGCAGGCGATGAAGGAATTGTCAGGCGGCACGCTGACCTGCGCGTCGTCTTCCAGCAAGCCCGCTGCCGTGACCTTGGCGATGGTGACATTGCTACTATCCTGGCTGAACACCAGGTACTTGCCGTCCGCGGAATAGGTTATGCCGCTATAGCTGCCGCTCGGATCGTTTCCTCCGGCCGGGATGTAGTTCTGCAGGACAATGCCGGTGTTGATGTCGAACACCTCGACGGCTCCGTTGCCGTCGGACGTCGACGTACCGAGAGTGAGCACGGCGGCGGTGTGAGTGCTTAGATTCGGGTTGAGCGCGACGGCCTTTGCGCGGACGCGGATGCCGAGGTTGACTTGGGTGCCGGCCGGGGTAATGACCTGGCCACTGCCGACGACCCACGAGCCGTTGAGCTGCGGGCCGGCGACGTATTTCGGGTACTCCTTGGATTGAGCACCGGCGAGCACCGGAAGGCTCAGACCCGCCGCCAGCAGCCCGCTGAGCGGACGCAGACGGTTTATCCGAGACCTATTTCGAGACTTATTTTTTTGCGACATGTACCGTTCTCCTATTTGGATTTTTTCCTCACGCAACCGGGATCGGCTGTGCGACATCGGGGTGGAAATACAACCAGCACCCCCTGCACATCGTGGTCGCCGAAGCCTAACAAACGACTTGTGACAGCCGGATGACGATCTTATGAAGATCGCGTGAAAATTCCGTTACATGGGTTTAACTTTTTCTTGCCGATTGTGACGCGCGCAGCTCCAGGTCAAGCAGAGTCTGTTTCGTGGACGTTGTCTTCGTGTCTTTCCCGTGAGGTGGGCTGCTTCAGCGCAATCGCGATCGGGTGCTAACCGCGTCCAGTTCCGACCCGTCGTGACTCTCCTTGACATCGACGAGCGCACGCAGGGGTCCCAGCCAGGGTTCGTAGCGTCGCCAGCGCGCGACGGAGGTGCGAAAGATCGGCTGCCGGGCCTGCCACTTGCTGGGGGTGTTCACCGCCCGCGGATTGGATTCGGGGCGCAGGCACGCGTCGTGCCACGCCAGGCCGCAGGCCGTGATGATCCGCCGGATGACTGGTTCGGGCGCGCGGGTCAGGTCCTCGTAATCGAACTCGATGAAGCGATCCGCCGGCAGCACCCTCCGCCAATGGTCGATGAGCCGCTGGTAGTCGCGGAAATACGCGACCAGTTCGGCACCTCCCGTCGGAAACGCGAGGCCCGGACGGAAATGAGTTTGATGGATCGACAGCGCCGTGTCGATTGCAGTGCGGCGGCAATGGATCATGACTGACCGCGGGAATGCCATGTGGATCAGCCCGGCCCAGAGGAAGTTGAATGGCATCTTATCGGTCACTCGCGCCGCTTTGGGGGCGATCGCGCGTAGCACACCGAGATAGTCTGCCCCCGCCTTGGCTAAGAACTCCGAGACGACGAACGCCGTCTCG
>JBAUVZ010000492.1:0-13060 GCA_049583505.1 Candidatus Sulfotelmatobacter sp. | reverse complement strand
GAGGCCGTTGCCATCGGCGGCGGAGGCTCGGGCGGCGGAGCCCATACCTTGCAGGAATGGTTCGACAGCAACGGTCGCGAGCTGGGGCTGAAGCGGATTTTGCTGACACTGCTCGCGCTGGCGGGAGCGGGGGTGGGGGAATGACGGGTGCGATTCGGTCCGGATGGAGTTGTAGGAAAGTGTCGCTCCTAGGGGCTTTTCTGGTTGGGTTTATCGTCATCGTCTCGAGTGCACAGGCACCAGCCCCGAGTGCTGCGCAGGCGCCTCCCCCGAGCAATGAACCCGAGAAGACAGATGCCAAGCCGAGGGCGGATGCGATCTACGTACACGCCAATATTTATACCGGCGTGCCCTCGGACGCGGCGTTCAGTGCGACCTTTCGTGAAGAGGCTATGGCGGTGCGCGGCGACCGCATTCAAGCGGTGGGCAAGACGGCTGACGTCATGAAGCTGAAAGGGCCGGAGACACAGGTCATCGACCTGGGCGGACACTTCGTCATGCCGGGATTCAACGATGCGCATCTGCACCTCGCCGATGCCGGGATGCAAAGGTTGAGTGTCGACCTGACCGGGGTTAAGACGCTGGATGAATTCCGCGCGCGTGTTCAGGCCACAGCGGCTAAGGCCAAGCCCGGCGAATGGATTCTGGGCGGAGGGTGGGACGAGACCATTTGGCCGATCCCGACTCTGCCCAGCCGGTGGGATCTGGACCAGATCTCAGACGATCACCCTGTGTTTCTGGATCGCGTGGACGGGCACCTTGCCGTGGCTAATACGCGGGCGCTGCAACTGGCGAGCATTACGCTGGCCAGCCGGGATCCGGACGGCGGCAAGATTGACCGCGATACGAATGGTCAGCCTACCGGCGTTCTGCGCGAGACCGCGCAGCACGCGGTGCGAGTGGTGATTCCCCAGCCGACCCATCAAGAGCGGCGGGAGGGAATTGAAGTCGCGCTGGCGGACCTCGCCGAGCACGGCGTCACCTCGGCGCAGGATTACTCGCCGGAATGGGAGAATTTCCTGATTTACGAGGAGCTCGAAAAAGAAGGCAAGTTAACCGTACGCATTTCCGAATGGCTGCCTTTTGACGAGTTTCTCGACGAGTTGAAGGTTAAGCGGGGGTTTCATCCCCAGTCTGACCTGATGTTGCACACGGGAATGGTGAAGGGCTTTATGGATGGTTCGCTGGGCGGGCACACGGCGGCGCTGCTGGAGCCCTATGCGGATGATCCGCAGAATTCCGGCTTGCCGCGTTACGAGGCAGAGAAGCTGAATGAAATGGCCAAGGAACGCGTGCTGGCAGGCTTCCAGCTTGGGTTTCACGTGATCGGCGACAAGGGCATCCAGATGGCGCTTGACGCCTTTGCCGAAGCCGAAAAGGCAGCGCGCGAGCAGAAAGTGAAAGCCGCGAACGGTGGCGACGATTTCCGGCTGCGGATTGAGCACGCACAGGTCACCACACCCGCGCAGTTCGCGCGCTTCAAGGAACTGAAGGTGATCGCTTCGGTGCAGCCCAGTCATCTGCTCACCGACATGCGCTGGGCGCAGGAGCGGCTGGGGCAGAAGCGGGCCGCCACATCCTACGCGTGGGCGGCGTTGGCAAACAAGGGCGTGACGCTGGCCTTTGGCACGGATTATCCGGTGGAGCCCGTGTCGCCGTTCCGCGGGCTGTATGCGGCCGTCACGCGCAAGAGCGAGAACGGCAAGCAGGAGTATTTTCCCGAGCAGAAGCTGACCATGGATCAGGCCATTGCGGCTTACACCACCGGGTCGGCGTTTGCCGAATTCGAGGAAAAGGAAAAGGGAAAGCTGACGCCCGGGATGCTGGCGGATTTCGTAGTCCTCGACCGCGACGTGACGGCGTCTTCGTCGGAAAAGCTTCTCGCCACCAAGGTACTGCGCACAGTAGTGGGCGGGAAGACGGTGTACGAAGGGAAATAAGTAGGCGGTGCGCTAGAAGCAGCCTGGACTAGGACTCGGGCTGTCCAGCGAACAATCGTTTTGTATTATCAATACTTTGCCGGGAGTTATTTCCTCCCATCCCATAAAACGAAAAACCGGATTCGTGCGTCTAATACCCTGTGATCGCGTACGGTTGATCGCAGATCGGAATCGCATATCGTAGTCGGTACCCTGGGGCGGTCTTGGTTCTGGGCTGAGGCTTTTGCAAACGGGTATAATTAGGGGTTCGTACAGTTTTCGGAGGGAAGCAGGCATATGGATTCGCAGGGAATTTGGGTGCGTTTGAAGACGCATCGGTGGGTATATTCGTTCAGCATTGTGGTTACGCTGGCGCTGGGTATTTTGATCGGTACGGTGGTCTCATCCGGGGTGAAGGGCAAGGAAGGGCAGAAGTCTTCCGATGCGACTCCGCTCTCGGTTCCCGCGCCGCAGCAGCTTTCCAATACGTTTTCGCAAATCGCCAAACAGTTGGGGCCGAGCGTGGTCAACATCAATACGGAATCGACCATCAAGACGCAGCGCCGGCGCCGGGGCGGGCAGAATCCCGATGAGGATGATAACGGTGGCGGCGGAGGCATGGATGACTTCTTCAACCACTTCTTTGGCGGGCCAGGCG
This sequence comes from Candidatus Sulfotelmatobacter sp., assembly GCA_049583505.1. Lineage (GTDB taxonomy): Bacteria > Acidobacteriota > Terriglobia > Terriglobales > Acidobacteriaceae > Sulfotelmatobacter. The sequence goes on along the minus strand of JBAUVZ010000492.1, from coordinate 10,483 downwards.
GCCAGGGTGGTGGCGACGGTTCGATTCGCGAGCGTTCGTTGGGTTCGGGTGTGATTGTGGACGGGAAAGGCTACATCGTCACCAACCGGCACGTGGTGGAGAAAGCAGACCGCATCCGAGTGCGCCTGCAGGACGATCCTCCAGGTGTACAGCATGACGCCAGAGTGATCGGGGAAGACCAGGAAACCGATCTGGCGGTCATCAAGATTGACCTGGAGCGCGCGGTACCTTCGGCGAAGATGGGCAACTCCGACGGCATGCAGGTCGGCGATTGGGTGCTGGCCATCGGCAGCCCGTTTGGGCAAGTGGGTACAGTGACGGCGGGAATTGTTTCCGCCAAGGGCAGGGATATCGTGCCCGGCCGGCAGTTCCAGACGTTTATTCAGACCGACGCCGCAATTAACCCCGGCAATTCGGGCGGACCGCTGGTCAATATGAACGGCGAGGTGATCGGCATCAATACAGCGATTTTGAGCGAAACCAATGCCTATGCGGGCGTCGGCTTCTCGCTTCCTTCCAACACCGTGGTGCAGGTCTACAACCAGCTGATTGGACCTGAGCATCGAGTGGCGCGCGGGTCGATCGGAATTCAGTTTGATGCGGTCGAGAACCCTGCGATCAACCGCGTTTATGGTGCCGGGAGCGGTGTCACAGTGGCGAGCGTGGTGGCGGGGAGCCCAGCGGATCAGGCGGGATTGAAAGTGGGCGACACCATCACTACGGTGGACGGCAAGAAAGTGGGCAAGGGAACCGAGTTGGTGGCGGAAATTGCCTCGCGCAAACCGGGAGCGAAAGTAGAACTCGGCTTCCTGCGCAACGGCAAGCCGCAGGAGACGACCGTAACCATTGCGGACCGCGCCAAGCTGTTTGCCGCGCGGTTAAACGAAGATAACAACGGCAACGACGAAAGCACACCCAAACAGAGTAAATTCGGCGTCACGGTGCGCAAGCTGACGCCGGAGATGGCCGACCGGCTGGATATGTCGGCAGGCAAAGGCGTGATCGTGCAGGACGTTAAGCCGGGTTCGTTTGCCGAAGACATCAATCTAGGCCGCGGCGATGTGATCCTCGAGGTCAACAAGCAGCCGGTGAACAGCGAGGAGGATTTCGCCAAGGTGGAGTCCAGCATGAAGAGCGGTCAGGATGTGGTCTTCCTGGTGCGGCCGCGCGGTTCGACGCGTCAGGATGGAACTATCTTTATGGCCGGGACACTTCCGTAACCTGGATATACCCCAACCGGAACTGGCATTGCCTCCTGCGATGGGGGATGATTACAATGCCAGTTCTAGTTGGGTCTTTTTGTTTTTGGCGCAGATCATTTCTTGACCAGTGGACCGGCGCCTCGTTCTGAACTGAGGGTTGCGTTGAAACGTATGCAGAAATATGGCGCGAAAGTGCGGAGATGGTTGGGTGCAGGCTGCGCTGTGGCGCTGATCTGTGCCTGCACGTCGCCGCGCGCAGCGCTGGCGCAAGCGCCCGATCCTGCCGCGAAGCCTGCTTCGAACGCTAGTTCCGACCAAGCTGCGCCGAAGACAAAGTCGAATACCGCAGTCGCCCACAAAAGCACGGCGAAGCGCGCAAGCTCTCACCGCAGCGGTAAAAGAAAGACCAGCGCACGAGGCCAGCAGAAGATTGAACCCCAGCGGGCGCAAGAGATCCAGGACGCGCTGGTGCGCGAGCACTACCTGAGCGACGAAGCGGCCGGAACCTGGAATCAGTCCAGCGAAGAAGCCATGCGGCGCTATCAGGCCGATCACGGCTGGCAATCGAAGACGGTGCCCGATGCGCGCGCTCTGATCAGCCTGGGGCTGGGGCCGAGCCACGACCGTCTGCTGAATCCGGACAGCGCGATGACGACGGAGCCAGTCGCGCATGCAGCGTCTTTGACCCCGGTGTCGCACAGCGCCGATCCGGGGGCGCGCGTGAATCCAACTCCACCGAGTCCTCCAGCACCCGCAACCACTCCCGAGCATGATACGTCGGGCCCGCAGTGAAGCTCTCCAGCAATTAGGCAGTTGGCAATCAGCATTTAGTCAGTCTGGTCCCTTCCATCCTCTGAAGCTCTGATGGTCCCAGGATTCTTTCGAACCGACCTTTGCTAAGTGCCAATTGCCAAATGCCAATTGCTGACCGTCGCTAGGCGCCCGGTGTCTTGCGGTAGGTCCCCAGCACTGGCCGGGGGAAATAGGGAAGGGGCTGCGAACTTACGATGGCAGCGGGGTTGGCCTCGACGAGAGCGTCCGCCACTTCCTCCCCACAGATTTCCGCGGCGGCATCGCGAGCGGCGGAGAGCACGGGGATCCGTTTCTCTGTATCGTGAGCGTCGGTAGCCAGCACGTGGACGGCGTCGTGCTCCAGCAGCCATAGGGCGGCGCGGCGCACGCGTTCTCCCCAGAACCCGGTGAGCGCCGACCCGGTCATCTGGATCACGCAACCCTGCTCGGCCCACTCCGCCACGCGCTGCAGGCTGTCGCGAAGAATTGGGTTGCGTTCGGGATGGGTAATGATCGCGGTAATGCCGCGGTCTCCCAGCTTGAGAAAACAGTCGGTGGTTTGCTGCGGGATGCTGTAATTGCTCAGCTCGACCAGCATGTAATGGGAGCCGTCGATGGCGTAATACGCGGGATTTGCCAGCACATCCTGCAGATTGTCGTAGGAGAGATGGAAGTCGCAGCCCAAGCTTAGGGTGAGCGCATCGCCCACGAGTTGCTGCAAGTGGGCGACCAGTCCTTGAAGATACGGGCGGTCGTAGTGGTAACGGTCATTGGCATGCGGAGTCGCGACCTGGTGAGTAATTCCATCCGCCGCGGCCATGCGGCACATGGCGACGGAGGTTACCCAGGACTCGGAGCCGTCGTCTACTTCCGGGAGAATATGGGAATGAATGTCGACCACGATTTATAAAAACCCAAGCGAGCAGCGCAGGTTGCGTCTCAGTTGATTTAAGCAGATTCATGGGGAAAGAGAAAGCGGAGGCTCGGAAGTGGGAGGGTAGATCCCCCCGGTTCGGGCAGTTACAGCCCTCGGCGGTTAATTCCTTGTTCCATAGCGTTCGCGGATGAAATCCGCAATTCCGGCGTAGGCGCTGGTCAGCGTCTTTTCATCCGGCAAAAACACGACGCGGAAGTGTTGCGTGCCGGGCTTCTGGCCGAAGCCCGAGCCGTGGACGACCATGATGTGCTTTTGGCGTATCAACTCTTTCACGAAGACCTCGTCGCTCTCCGGGATGTCGATGCGCGGGAAGGCGTAGAACGCGCCGCGGGGCGAGACACAGCTTATGCGCGGCGTGGACTCGCACCATTTCTGCGTGAGATCGCGGCGGGAGCGCAGCTTGCGTCGCACTTCGAAGAGATGATCCTGCGGGCCTTCCAGCGCGGGTTTGATGGCGTATTGTTCGGGATGGTTGGCGCAGAGGCGTGCGCGCAGCAAGCGGTGAATGCCTTCGGTATAGGGTTTCACAGCTGCGGCATCTCCGGAGACGATGCCCCAGCCGATGCGCCATCCGGGGACGAGATAATTCTTCGACATTCCGCCGAAGGTGATGCAGGGTACGTCGGGGGCGACCGCGGCGAAGGCGATATGCGGCGTGGCATCTCCGTTCGAATCGGGGAGAATTAGTTTGTCGTAGATCTCATCGGCGAAGACGACCAGCTTGTGCCGGCGCGCTATCTCGGCAACATGCTCCAGCACCTGCCGCGAACACAACGAGCCCGTGGGATTGTTGGGGTTGATGAGCACAATGCCGCGGGTTCGCGGCGTGAGTTTGCGTTCGATATCGGCGAGTTCGGGCTGCCAGGAATCGTCTTCATTGAGGTCGTAGGCGTTGAGCGCGATGCCCAGCTTGCACAGAACGGCCGAGTAGAGCGGGTAGTCGGGCTTTGGGGTGAGGATGTCCTCGCCGGGATTGACCAGCGCGCTGATGCAGAGATCAACCGTTTCGCTGACGCCGGAGGTGACGAAGGCATCCTGCACCGTGGTGATGCCTTTGCGAGCAGCTTCACCGCGAATCGCATCGATCGCCTCGGGAATACCCGGAGATGGCGCGTAGCCGTTCTTGCCCTCGCGCATGGCCTTGTAAACGGCTTCAACGATGTGCGGCGGAGTCTGAAAATCGAAGTTGAGTGGGTCGCCAACGTTCAGCGGCAGGACTTTGTATCCCTGCTTTGTGACTTCGTCAGCAACGCAGGCCAGGTCACGAATCGCATAGCGAACGTTCTCGAGACGCTTGGCAGCGAAGATTTCGTTGGCCTGGGTAAGAGGCATGAACGAATTCTAACCGCGGGGGCGTAGAGGATGCAGAGAATTCTGGTCGTTGGCAAGAATCAGTGAGGCGTGAAGCTGAGAGAAACATCCTCGGTGGTTTGCGTCGCAGCGGGGGCATATTTCCACTTCTTCACCGCTGTGGCCGCGTTTTCGGCGAGGATGGGATTGCCCCCTAGAACTTCGACGTTGCTCACTGTCCCATTCGGGAGGACAGTCGCTTTCAGGCGGACCACGCCGCCGACTTGCGCATGCCGCAGAATATCGGGGTAGTCGGGCTTGGCAACGACAATTACTTTGCGCTCGGACTTCGAAACCTTTTGGGCCAGCGAAGCCGGGACGAAGGCGGCCGTCAGGCAGAGTGTCAGCGCCAGAGTCGCGGAAGCGAGCCTTTTTGAATTGCTCGTGGCGAATTGACCTGACAGATACTTGGAAAGCGTGAAACCCATGGCAAGCTTGAACCCCAGTCCTGACGGTAGGGCCAGTAAGTATTGCGGGCAAGATTACCAAGGTACTTTACGGAAGGAATTGGGGACACCTCCGTTCACGCTTCGAGACAAAATTGTGACCGCAGAGGCTAGACCAGGTCTGCCTCGAAGCTATTCTCCCGGTGACTCTGAGATTGGAGTTCTTAGTCCACTCTATCGATCTGGGCTTTCTGCAGCTTGTCCGAGTAATCGACGTAGACGGACTTCCACTCGGTGTAGAAGTCGATGGCGCCGATGCCGCCTTCGCGGTGACCGTTGCCGGTGGCCTTGGTGCCGCCGAAGGGCAGGTGCACTTCGGCGCCGATGGTTGGCGCGTTGATATAGGTGATGCCGGCATAAAGGTCGCGGATGGCGGCGAAGGCCTTGTTTACGTCTTTGGTGTAGAGCGCGGAGGACAGGCCATATTCAATGCCGTTGGCGATCTCGATGGCATCTTCCAGGTCGTCGCAGGGGATGATGGAAACGACCGGGCCAAAGATTTCTTCCTGGGCGATCCGCATCTTGGGGTCGACGTCGGTAAATACGGTCGGCTCCATAAACCAGCCGTATCGGTAATCGCCCTGGTCGAGGCGGTTGCCGCCGCAGAGTAACTTTGCGCCTTCGTTTCTGCCGATCTCGACGTAGCTGAGGTCGGTCTGGAGTTGCTTTTCGTTGATGGCTGGACCCATCTCGACCGTTTCGTCGAGGCCGTTGCCGACTTTCAGCTTCTTGGCACGGGCTACGTAGCGCTCCACGAACTCACGGTAGACGCCCTTCTGCACGATGATTCGGCTGGTGGCAGTGCAACGCTGGCCGGTGGTGCCGAATCCGCCCCAGAGACCGCCTTCGATGGCGAGGTCGAGGTTGGCGTCATCGAGGACAATCATGGGATTCTTGCCGCCGAGTTCTAGCGAGCAGTGTTTGAAAGTCTTGGCCGCGATGCCTCCGATGATGCGACCGACGGCGGACGATCCGGTGAGGGAGACGGCGCGCACGTCGGCGTGCTCGGCGATTGGAGTGCCTACGTCGGCGCCGAAGCCACCGACGATGTTTATGACGCCTTTGGGCAGGCCGGCGTCGCTCAAGGCGCGAACTAGATTGAAAGTAGAGAGCGGAGTGTCCTGCGCGGGCTTGATGACGCAGGTGTTGCCACAGACGATGGCGGGCAACAGCTTCCAGGATGAGATCGCCATGGGGAAATTCCAGGGCGTGATCATGCCGCAGACGCCGATGGGTTGGCGGACGGCCATGGCGAACTTGTTGGGCATTTCCGAGGGGACGGTGGGGCCGAAGAGGCGGCGTCCTTCGCCGGCGTTGTAATAGGCGGCGTCGATGGCTTCCTGCACGTCGCCGCGGGTTTCGGCGAGCACCTTGCCCATTTCGCGGGTCATCTCGCGGGCGTACTCTTCTTTGCGTTCGATGAGGATCTCGGCGGCGCGGAAGACGATTTCGGCGCGGCGCGGGGCCGGCACCAGACGCCACTTGGCGAAGGCGCGCTTGGCAGCGTCCACGGCGGCGTCAACGTCGGCCTTTGCCGACTTCTGGAAGATGCCTACCACGTCGCGAGCGTCGGCGGGGTTGCGGTCTTCGAAGGTTTCTCCCGTCGAGGATTCGACACACTCGCCGTCGATGAAGTTCTTGAGGACCCTGGTGGGGGTGTGGCTTAGAGTGGCGGGGGAAGCTAGGGTGTCGGTGGCCATGATTGCTCCTTATGAGTGCCCGGATATTGATGCTACAGCCGGTGGGGAAGGTGCGGCAAGGGAGTTGCGGGGCTTGCTTCAGGCGGTGAAAGCAGGTTCCTCACCGGGCTTGGCGCCCAGTTCGGAATGACAAAAGCCTTCTTGGATGTGATCGCGCTAGATGCCGATGTTCGCACCGCGAAGGGCGTCTTTGTAGGCTTCTCGGGCTTTGGTGTATTTGGCGTGGGCGTCCTCTTCCTGGAAGTGGGCGGCGTCCCATTTCTCCCAGGCGATCATAGAATGGTCGGGAGTGGCCAGGGCTTCCTCGGCGCGAATGGCGTCGACCCATTCGTCGGTGGTCTTTTTGTAGGCAAGACGCAATTGATCAAAGTCGGCTGGGCTCATAGCCTCGGAGACTAATCCTGTCCTGGAACCACGTCAATTAGACAGTGCGTATTTAACGAAAAATTCACACAGGGAGGCGAGAGGCGAACCCGCGCTTCCTCTGCCAGATACTCGGCTGCCAAATCCTGAGCTTCAGTGCCAGTGTTTCAGCTTGGGCCAGAGTTCGACCAGGGTCCCGAATTTTGGGCCACGGCAGATGAAGACGGCGATCTCATTTTCGAGGGCGTAGGGGTTGTCGGCGGACGTGCCTATGTAGTCGACGTGATCGAATAATTCTTCCAACCGCTCTCTCCGGTCGCCGAGGACGATCAGGCAGTTGCCAGAATAGCCGCGCGGTCCCCAGAGGAAATAAGTGCGGTCGCCGCTGAGAGCGGGGGGTAGCCCGTAGCGCCGGCCGAGGAAGTCAATGGCGCCGGCCTGGCCGTAGTCCTGGGCGAAGATGCCGCAGTCTTTGTGATCTGGGGGGATGCGATTCCAGGCTTGGGCAGTTTCGGCTACGATTTCTTGCCATCCGAATTGATCGGCGTACCACTGCGGCAAAGCCGCACGGGCGTGGCTGTGCTCCATAACGGGCAGCTTGAAGGGAAGGGTTTTCGTGTAGGCGAGGAAACGGTCCGGAGAAAATATGGGCACGGTTAAGGGAGCGAGATGGGTGCCGCTGGCAAGCAACACAATCACGATCGCGGCTTTCAACCATGTGCGGCGCGGACGCGCGTCTTCTGCCCCGCCAGTACTTCTTCCATTGATGGCGGATTCGATCACGACCGCTCCAGCCGCCAGCAGCATGGGATATATGGGGGCGAGGTAATAGCTCTTTCCGTGGAGGATGAAAAAGACAGTGAAGCAAACCAGGTAGCACCAGCCGAGTACGCGGTAGGGCTTGAAGTGGGTTGAGAAGAGGAGCGCAAACAATCCCGTGAGCCAGATGGGCGTGGCGATGGGGTCAACCAATAACGTCTGCTGGAGGAAGAATTGAGGCAGTGGGAGCACGACGTCGCGGCCCTCGCCGCGAATGTTGCGCATCAATTCGAGGAAGGGCCAGTGATAGTACGCGTTCCATAGCAGATTGGGAAGGAAGATCAAGAAAGCGGCGAGACCGCCCAGCCAGATCCATGGGTTGAGGAAGACGCGGCGCTGTGCGGTCAGGAGAAGACCGATTACGATGCCGAAGCCGAAGACGGCGATGGAATACTTCTCTTGCATGCCGAGTCCGGCGACGACGCCGAACCAAAACCAGTAGCGGGGCTGGTCACGCTTGATGGCGACGATGACGAGGTATGCGCAGCCCATCCAGAGGTTGGGTTCGAGGCAGTTGGTGCCGAGCAGGCTTCCGTTGGAGAGGTATTGCGGCGCAATGACGATGGTGATTGCGCCGAGGAGCAGGGCGAAGCGGCGCCCCCCGAATTCGCGGGCTATGAGGGCGGTTTGGACCACGAGAAAAGAAGAGGCCAGCGCAGGGATGAAGCGAATGCTGCGGAGGGAGTCTCCGAGTACGGCGCGGTTGACGTGGATAAGAAAGGGAATGAGCGGAGGCTGGTCCACAAAGCCCCAGGCGAGGTGATCGCCGCAAGATATGTAGTCGAACTCGTCACGAAAGTAGCCATAGCGGTTGTTGAAATAGATGTGAAAGAACAGCTTGGCCAGCGCGATAAGCCAGATGATCAACATGCTTCTGGTGAGGAATGACCTGGGGTTGAGGTTCGGTGGGGAGAGAGTTGTGGAAGAGCCGGCCATGCAAAAAGAATAACGGAACGACCTGGGCGATGCCATGGACAGCGCGGTTGCGTCCTTAACCGCCACTAAGGACGCGGAGGAACCCTGAGAAAAATCTGGGGCGGGGCACAAACGAAGGTAACGTTGTAGGGGGATTACCCGTTTTTGGGGCTTACGGGCTTGTGATAACGTTGAACTACCGCTTATTCCATAAGCTTCAATAAGGTTTTTAGGTTCACGTGTCTTCGTCGACTCGCAAACCGGGCATCCACGTCGCGTGGAAAACGGTCACGTATCGCAGTGTGGCGCTGCTGATTCTGGCCGGCGCCGCTGTGTTTTTTATCGCGGTACGGTTTACTTTCCCGCAGTTCACTGAGAGTGGCATCAAGGCGGCCAGCGGGGTGGCCAACCGAGCTTTGGAACGCGTGGCGGGCATGGCGCCGGCGGTGGGCAGCGGCATTTCCACGGCGCAGCAGGCGCACTTTACGGCGCTCGATGGCACGGTGCGGGTGAAGAAGGGCAACGGCAATAGCTGGGTTGCGGCGGACTATAACATTCCCTTGGAAAAGGGTGACGTGGTGCAGACCGGGTCGGAAGGTATGGCGAAGGTAGTGTTCAATGACGGCACCAGCTATACCGTGAAGCAGGATTCGCTGATCGTGATTGAAGAGAACTCGGCCAATGATCAGCAGCAGACGAATGTGGCCGTGGCGGTGAGCACCGGAACCGTGGATCTTTCAACCGCCACGTATTCCCAGGGATCGAAGTCGCAGGTGATCGTGGCGGGGGCGACGGCATCGCTGGCTCCGGAATCGACGGCGCAGGTGCACAACGATCCCAAGTCGGATCAGCACGAGATTCTGATGAAGAAAGGTACCGGCGAGGTCACGCGCAACGGAGAGACGGTGCAGTTGGCCAACTGGGAGAAAGTGAGCTTCCAGGCGGCAGAAACGCACATGGAAAAAGCGAAGGATGCGGGGCCGCCGACGCCGATTTCTCCGGCGAACATGGCTCCAATCTTCACTTCCGGGGAAGAGACCAAAGATGTGGAGTTCTCCTGGACACCGATGGCGAACGCGGTAGGCTACCGGCTGCGGATCTCGAGGAACCCGTACTTTTCATCCACGCTGGTTGACAAGAAGGTAAATACGGCGGATGTTACGGTTACAAGTCTAGGCGAAGGAGCGTACTACTGGGCGGTACAGTCGTACGAAGCTTCGGGGAAGGAATCGGTGGAGAGCGAGAAGAACCGGTTCACCATCATTCCCAAGGGCAAGCAGACCGACGCCATCGACCTGGAACTGGATCCCTTCATTCAACATGGGCACGTCATCGAAGTGACCGGGAAGACTCAGATCGGGGCAAGGGTGATGGTGAATGGGAGGGAAGTTCCGATGATTACCACCGACGGCACGTTCCATTACTTCACGCCGCCGCTGGCAACGGGCGAAGAGGTGATTACGGTGACGGCGCAGACGGCACAAGGCGGAGTGAACACGCAGCAGAAAAAGATCATTATTCAGTGAGTCAGGCAAAGCACGGCGGCAGGAAGAAGCAGGGTTCCGGCCAAGAGTACGAGGAACCTTCGGTCCCAGCGGGGTTGCGGAGCATCTCGTAGACTAGAGAGAGAATGCAGCCGCGCCGGATGGCGCAAATCGGGTTCGCCCGGAAACAATGCGATCAACGTGGATCGCGAGAAGAGTTCGTCAATGTCAAAGAACGGATTTCATTCGTCACATTCTCACAACCTCAGGTCGCTCTTCAGCTTGTTCTCAAGCGACCTAGCCATCGATCTGGGCACGGCCAACACTCTGGTATACGCGCGCGGCAAGGGCATCGTGGTCAACGAGCCCTCGATTGTCGCCATCAACAAGAACACGGGTGAAGTGGAAGCCGTGGGCAAAGAGGCGAAAGAAATGCTGGGCCGGACGCCGGGCAACATCGTGGCCATCAAACCAA
>JBAUVZ010000491.1:0-3278 GCA_049583505.1 Candidatus Sulfotelmatobacter sp. | reverse complement strand
CGTTCTTACTGATGCTCGGCAACTTCTGGAACGGAACTCTGTCCGACTGTTAATGGAAGACTTTGCCGATCCTGCGGTCGGTTGCGTCAGTGGAATGCTGATGCTCGGGGACCCGGAATCGGGCGAGAAAGGCAAGGGGACTGGTTTGTACTGGGGATTCGAAAAGAAAGTGCGAGAACTGGAGTCAAAGTCGGGGTCGGTTGTGGGTGCGACCGGAGCTTTCTATGCGGTACGCAGAAGCCTGCTGGTTCCGCTTCCGCCCGAGACGATTCTCGATGACGTTTATGTGCCCATGCAGGTTGTCCGTCAGGGAGCAAGAGTGGGATTCGACGCCAAAGCTCGTGCCTGGGACGACCCGAGCTTGCGCAGTGAGCGTGAGTTTGGCCGGAAGGTCCGCACGCTCAGCGGCATCTACCAACTTTTGCAATTGGCCCCATGGCTGCTAAGGTCACAGAACCCCATCCGTTTCGAATTCATCAGTCATAAATTGTTGCGGTTGCTGATGCCATTTGCATTGGCGGCTACATTGATCAGTTCGGTATTCTTATCGCAACCGCTCTATCGGTTTGCCCTGGCAATACAACTGATGTTTTACGGGCTGGGGCTGTTTGCCAGGTTGCACTTGGCGAGGGGAATCTTCGGCCGCATGGCCGATGCGGCGCACACATTCGTGTTCCTGAACATTGCGGCGCTGGTTGCCTTTGTGAACTTCATAACCGGACGCAAGGTGATTTGGAGTCAATGATGACGTTTGCCGTAAAGCCTGGGCAACACGTGGAGGCAGCTTCGTGTGTGGAATAGCGGGCATCGTCGGCAGAACCGATGAGATCGCGGACGCCGCTGAGATTCACCGCATGTGCCAGACGCTCGTTCACCGCGGGCCTGACGACGAGGGGATCTACGTCCAGGGGCAGGTGGGGCTTGGTATGCGCCGGCTCAGTATTATCGATCTCGCAGGCGGCCAGCAGCCCATTCACAATGAAGACCAGAGTGTTTGGGTCGTCTTTAACGGCGAAATCTATAATTTCCTCGAGTTAAGGCGCAAACTGGAATCGCGCGGACATCGTTTCTATACTCACTGCGACACCGAAGTCATCGTTCACCTTTATGAGGAAATGGGAGCGGAGTGTGTATCCAAGCTGCGCGGAATGTTCGCCATAGCCTTGTACGACGAACGCCGGGAGCGGTTACTGCTCGCCCGGGACCGTCTCGGCAAGAAGCCGTTATATTACGCTTTCTGTGATGGCCGCCTGCTGTTTGGTTCTGAAATCAAAGCCCTGTTAGCCGTGGCTCCGCAGTTAGCAGAAGTAGATCCCGAGGGGCTCCTGCAGTACTTTTATTTTGGATACATTCCCGATCCCTTCAGCGCGTTCCAGCGCATCCACAAATTGCCACCCGGAAATCTCCTCGAATTCACCGGGACCTCTGAGATTATTCGTCAGTATTGGGATGTGCCGGCCTATGGGACGAATACAGCATCGGAAGAAGACTGCCTGGAAGAACTGGAACGCCGCCTCGCGGAAGCGGTCCGCATACGCCTTATCAGCGATGTTCCGTTGGGAGCGCTACTCAGCGGAGGTGTCGACTCTTCCATCGTCGTGGCTCTGATGGCGAAAGCGAGTGGCAGTCGCGTGAAGACCTTCACCGTCGGTTTCCAAACTGAAGACTTCAACGAGTCCAAGTACGCCCGGCTAGTGGCAAAACGGTTCGACACGGATCATCATGAGCTGATCGTCGAGCCGAATATTCAAGAGACTTTGGATTATCTCTCGGGGATATTGGAGGAACCCTTCGGGGATTCTTCGATGATCCCGACTTATCACGTCTGTCGCATGGCGCGAGATCACGTGACGGTCGCGCTTTCTGGCGATGGTGGTGACGAACTCTTTGCAGGATATGACCGTTATTCAGTGGCCATGAACCGTGTCAACTTTGATTTATTGCCACAATGGGCAGTCGGAATCTACCGTGACCACGTGCACCACCACATGCCATCTGGGTTGTATGGGAAAAATCGGATCTGGAATACATCTTTGCCCGCTGGCGAGCGCTATCTGGATACGATGTCAATATTTCCCGCTCTCCATCGTGAACGTGCATTCTTCACCGAAGACTATGTTCGCCGTGCGAGTCGACTGCCGGACCCTCTAAAACAATTCCGCAAGTACTACGATAAGGCACCGGCCAGCGACCTGCTCAGCCGGTTGCTCTATCTCGACACAAAGACCTACTTGACTGGTGACATTCTCACTAAGGTAGATCGCATGAGCATGGCAACCTCTCTCGAAGTCAGGGTCCCGATGCTGGATCATGAATTCGTAGAGTGGGTTGCTCGGCTGCCGATCGACTCGAAGTTTCGCAAGGGCACGCGCAAATACATCCTAAAAAAACTTGCTGAGCGGTTAGGAATTCCCGCTCCGCTGCTGCACCGTCCCAAGCAAGGATTTGCGCTGCCTCTGGTGGATTGGATCAAGAACGAACTCAAGGAAGAATTCTTGTCAGTCCTGCTGGAGCCACGCACCCTGCAACGTGGATACTTTAGACCGGAAGCAGTTCGTACATTGCTGGCTGAACACTTGTACGGACGCAGAAATCGCTCCGGCCTTCTCTGGCGGATGCTTGTCTTGGAGCTGTGGCATAGAAACTTTCTGGAAGCACGGACTCAGGCGAGGAGAGACGACGCCTTACCGGTGAGAGTGGACCAGCCAATGTCGAGAGGGTTTGGCGCGTCTACCGAGATTCTGACTCGGGCTCGACAGCCCTAAGTGAAGCTAGTTGTGCAGTTCACGATACAAATCCAAAACTGCCTGCAGGTTACTCTCGTCGGCAGCGGACCGTTCACGTGCCCGACCCGCAGAAGCCGCAAGCTTTTGTTCTATGGCTTCCTGAAGGGCCTGTACGTTCGAGGTAGGAACCAGGCATACACCGACTGGACGCATCCCATTATCAGTTGCGATAACCGGCGTGCCGAGATGAAGTGCTTCTCGCACTGAGATCGCGTCACCATCGTACAACGTTGTGCGCAGCATCAGGTCAGCACGGGAGATGGCTTGCATGGCTACCGCATGAGGAATATCACCAGGCAGTAGAATGTCGGCGGCGAAACGGTCCGCCCGAATTCTGTTTCGCAACTCTTGTTCGAGGCTTCCGTGGCCTAACAGCACTAGCCCAGCCTTGGGGAAGTTTGTACGGATGCGTGCAAGTGCTTCGATCTGGACCGGCAGATCATACTCCGGCTCTAACTGCCCGGCTGAAATGAGTACAGGCTGGTGTTGGGT
>JBAUVZ010000490.1:0-6299 GCA_049583505.1 Candidatus Sulfotelmatobacter sp. | reverse complement strand
GTGAGCAGAAACCGGTGCTCATCTTTGAGGCGCTGCAGCCCGCTCCGCGTTATGTAGTTCTTGCCTCGCGTCGCGGGCTCGTCCCCTTGTGGTTTTCTCGTAAACCCTTTCCGCATCTCGTAGTCCTTCCAGCGCGAATCCAGTGGGTGCACCAACGAACGCGGATGAACGCCGATGGAAAACACTGTAGGTCATCCACGTTCATGGGAGTTCATCTGCGGCCCTAACTGATTTTTTCACGTCTTCCGGTCCCTTAGTGATCCTATCCATCATCTCGCACAAAGTGCCGGCTAAGGCATGCTTGGGAGAATCAGTACTGAAGCCGGCTTGTGTGGATCGATTCCAGAAACTCCTGGATCACGGGCAACCCTTACCTTGCCGATTAGGGAAGGTTTGCCAACGATCCACCAAGGAACGGCGAAATCCAGGCTTCGTGAGTGGAATTGCGATTTTGCGACAGTTATGCTTGGAGCTGTAACCCGTCCCCACATTGCCCGATCTGGTGATTTGTCCCTACAATGGCGCTCACGCCCACTGGGACAAGGGCGATCCGGACAGCGCAGGAGGAACTATGGCCACAGCCGCGGAATACTCCCGGACGGGTGCTCATACTGCGAACCTGCCCGGCCGCCGTTTCGATCACGTGTTCTTTACGAGCATGGCGCTGGTCATGCTGGTGACGGTCTTCGTCGGTTTTGCGCACACCTATTATCTTGCCGGCGTCTTCGGGGCGCCGCTGCCCAGCCGAATCATTCATATACACGGCGCGGTGTTTTCCTGCTGGATTCTGTTGCTGGTCGCTCAAACTTCGCTGGTCTCCGCCGGCCGCGTAGATATTCATCGGCGCTTGGGTGTGGCGGGATTTTTTCTGGGATGTCTCATGATTGTTCTCGGTGTTGTGGCCGCAACCGATTCTTTGGCTCGGGGCGCGCCGGCGGGCCGGGATCCACAAATGTTTTACATTGTCCCGCTGACCGATATCCTGATCTTTGCGGTCCCGCTTTATTTCGCCTTCCGCACGCGCTTGGACCCGCCCGCGCACAAGCGATTCATCTATATTGCGACCATTGCGCTGCTGACTCCCGCGATCGCACGCTTGCCGTTCGCTTTTGTATACCGGAAGGGTCCCGTTGTAGCTTTGGTCGCCGAAGGCTTTTTGCTCGTCCTGGTTGGCTATGATCTATGGTCTACGCGCCGGATCCATCGGGCGACGCTGTGGGCCGGCTCTTTCCTCGTATTGGTGCTGCAAACTCGATTTCCGATCGGAAAGACGGCGGCTTGGCACGCGTTCGCAGCCTGGGTGCAGCACCTGGTTCGGTAACGTAAGTTGATTCGGAAAACGGAGGGCGTATGGAAATTCACGTTCATCTTGCGTCGTTGCTGCTTCTCGCAGCCGTCCCATTATCTGCTCAGACCGGCCCTGCGCCTGCACCAAGCGCCACTGTGGCCCACGCACCGACCACAGACGCGAAGGCACCAGAGCAACCGACGCCCACGGTCTTTCAGGCCGACGAAGGTGACCGTTGGATGCTGCTTGGGGACAAGCCGCTCGTCTTCAAGGTTGATCCCCTCAGCACTGGGTCGGACGCACTGGTGGTCGGGACAGAGGAGATGCCGCCGGGAAACAAAATTCCGACCCACAAGCATCTGCACGAAGATGAAGTCATATTCGTCCACAAGGGTGCGGTGCGCGTCACGTTGGCTGGACGTGAATACGACGCAGGAACAGGAGCGACGGTTTTCATCCCGCATGGAAACTGGATCGGCGTGGCGAACGTTTCCAGTGAGCCCGCGATGATTCTGTTCTTCTTTAACAAGCCCGCATTTGAGCAATGCCTGCGAGCCATGTCCTCACGACCGGGCGAAACATTCACCATGCCACCGCCAGAGAAAATGGCGGCTGTCCGTACGGAATGTCATGAAGTGATGAAGCAATAATGTCCGACCGTTTCCCTTACCTTAGAGCACACCGCATTCATTGTTAGCGATCAGGCCATAAATCCGGCCTGGCTGGTTTCAGATTCTGGGCGGATGACGGGCTACCCTTACATAATCCGGTAAGGGAAGGTTAGCCGACCAACCGTCCAAAACTGCGCGTCCATCGCGTACCGATGAAGCTCGAAGGCTCATTTGACGTGGGCCAAGTTTGCCACGCAGAATGGGGAACTCACGAGGGAGACAGGCGTAGCCTCAGTAGTTCCATAGGAGGAAAGATGTCGCCTCGAATGGCTTTGGCATTTATTTTTTCCTTGGCTTTCATGTTGCAAACTTCAGGTGACTATCCAACGAGGCCCGTGCGGCTGATCGAGCCGTTCGGAGCGGGTGGAGGGCCCGATCTGGTGAGCCGAGCCCTCGCCCAAAAGCTCACTGAACTCTGGGGCCAACCCGTAACAGTACAAAACGTCCCTGGCGCGGGAGCGACGGCGGGGCCCGCGCAGGTTGCAAAGTCGCCAGCCGATGGATACACGTTGCTCGTCAGCACCAGCGCTCAGGCATACAGTGCCGTGCTGCTGAAGAACCTGCCGTATGACCCGTTGAAGGATTTCATCCCAGTCGCTCCACTCACCAGCCAGCCCTACGTGCTGGTCACAGGCAAATTGACTGGCATCACTACCATTGGCGAACTGGTCGCGGCAGCGAAGGCGAAACCGGGTCAGCTTAAATTTGGTTCCACTGGCGTGGGCACTGGCTCCCAGTTGGGGATCGAGAAATTCAATCTAGCGGCAGGCATCAAGGCGGTGCATGTGCCCGCCCGACAGGACGAAGGGATCGCCGACACGATCGCGAATGCGGTGGCCGGGCGTACGGATTACATGATGGCGCCCATCCAGCTCGCCCTGGTCGAAATCCGCGCTGGCAGGCTCCGCCCGCTGGGCGTGAGCACGATGAAGCGATCGTCCCTAGTGCCGGAAGTGCCGACCATCGCAGAAGCTGGCGTCGGCGGCTTCGACTATCCGATTTGGTATGGTGTGTGGACGCCTACTGGCACTCCTGCGAGAGTGGTGGATCAACTGTCGAAGGACATCGCACGCGCTCTGGCCGCGCCCGATTTGCGCGAGTGGCTTGCGAAGCATGGGGCCGATCCGATGACCATGACGCAGCCCGAGTTCGCGCGCTTCGTACTGAGCGAGAGTGAGAGCGCGGCCCGTATCATCGAAACTGCCCGGATCAAACCGCAATAACCTTGAGTTTCCCCAGGAACGGGGCCGTTGCGGGCGGATGACGGGCAAACCTTACCTTACCGATTAGGGAAGGGTAGCCGACAACTCGGCCCGAGTCTACTCTATCGATTTCAATAACCACCTCGTCGCGTCTGTGACGAGGCTTAAAGGCGGAACAGTTTGCGTGCGTTACTGTGGGCGATCTTGACGCGATCAGGTTCGCTAATGGGAGCATGATCGAACCACTCGCTCGCTTCGACCATATCGTCATACGGGTAGTCCACGGAGTACATGATGCGGTCGGCACCGACTTCAAGCATCACATCGTTTAGCGCTTGTGTGCGAAAATTGCCGCTCGTGGTGAAGTAGAAGTTCTCTCGCAGATACCAACTCATTGTCAGCTTGCCTTTCGTCCGAAGCCCCCTCTTTGAAATGCGATTGTCAACACGCCAAATGCTAAACGGGAGACCTTCCCCGAGGTGGCCCAGAATCACTTTGAGCTTAGGATACTCATCGAACAGGCCGCTTCCCATCAGACGCAGGGCGTGAGTTGAGGCGTCAAGCGCGAAGCTCCATGCCCCACCCAAGAGCCATGGGTGGCCTTCGTAGTCCTGCCGCCGCGTGGACAATGGCAGGCGCGGGTGAAGATAGAATGGCACATCAAGTTCTTCGACCGTTGCCCAGAAAGGCCGGTATTGCGGCAGGTCGTAGAACACTGCCGAATCCGCCTCGCCATCTTGTGTAAACCCATGGACCAACGCACCGCAGAGGCCCAGTTCTTTAACGCAACGGGTCAATTCCTGGGCCGCAGCCTGAGGGTCTTGCATCGGCAATGCCGCAAATCCCTTTAGGCGTTTCGGATTTTTCGTGATGTTCTCTGCCAGATAATCATTCCATCGCCGTGAGGTAGTGATCGCTTCCGATGTATTGGGAATGGCTTGGATGCCCGGTCCAACATGCGAAAGGATGCAGAGTTCCACCTGACCTCGATCCATGTCAGCTATGCGCCTGCTACTCATGTCCTGCATTTGGAGCCGGAAATCTGGCGTGGGTTGTATGGGGTAAGTCGCGGCGGGGTCGGGAAAAGCAAAGTGTTCCTCTAGCGCGATCTTTCCGGTCATCGGAGCCGAATCCGTTCTAACCGCATCCACATTATTCTTGTCTGAGTCGGGCGCGTCTTTTGCCGCGCCGACGCCAGCGAGAATTCCTGCGGTTGCGAGAAGTCCCGCACCGCGCTCAAGAAACCCTCGTCGCGTGATCCCACTCTTCGGATTGATTTTCGTCATTTGGATTTCCCTTGGGAGCTGCGAAATTCCTCGGAATTCTATACCCAATCCGCTCCTTGGACGCAGACATCTGGTTAGGCTTTTAGCGCGCGCTACTGGAACGGAGTTGCGCCCGAGTCACGGGCAACTCTGACGTAACCCGATTAGGTAAGGCTTGCTGACCATACTCCCACTATTCGGGAAACCATAATTTCTTCCGATTGCGCGTCATTCGGGGACCGGCGACGATTGTCCCCGTCTTCACTGGCTGTCAGACAGGGCATATCTGATAGGCTTTGTGGTTTGGGATCTCAATTCAAATCGGAGTTCCTCATGCGGCGTCTTCTGATAACCCTTGCCCTGATGTCTTGCATCATTCATTCCACGCTGCAGTCGCAAGAGCAACAGACCAATGCAGCGGGCCACTACCTGTTTGCCTGGACCGGGGATGCCGCACACAAGGGCAACGACTTTCTCGCGGTCATCGATGCAGACCCAGCTTCGAAATCATACGGGCAGCTAATGACGACCCTGGCAACCGACCAACAGACAGTCCGGGTTCATCACACAGAATACGTTATGCCAGCCAGCGGAATGCTATTTGCCAACGACCATGATGCTGGTCGCACGTTCATCTTTGATCTGCGCGACCCATTGCATCCGAAGACGGTAACCTCGTTTGCTGACATGGCGGGCTATATGCATCCACACTCTTACCTGCGGCTTCCCAATGGGCACGTGCTTGCCACTTTCCAGCATGTTCACCACGGCGAGGGCGATGGGCAGATGGGCGGCAGCGGTGGATTGGTGGAGATCGATGATCAGGGCAAGTTGGTCCGCTCCGCAAGTTCGCAAGACCCCGCTTTCACCGGCGCGCTCTTAACCCCGTACAGTCTCGCCGTGCTTCCGGAATTGGATAGGGTCATCTCTACCAACTCCTCAATGGACCAGGTGAATGCTTATAGCGGCGTGACCTATCAGGTGTGGCGGCTGTCGGATCTCAAGCTGCTGAAGACGGCCAATCTCGATGTGGATAAGAATCTCTACGGCCACGTCAGTCCGGAGGAGGCGCGTCTTGGGCCTGATGGCGCGGTTTACATTCAAACACTCGGCTGCGGCATTGAGCGCGTCACCGATGTAGACAAGGACCAGCCAACATCGAAGCTTGTCTATACGTTTCCGGGTTCATTCTGCGGCGTGCCGACGATCGTCGGGCACTATCTGATCCAGAGCGTGCCCCTCATGCAGGGCCTGATTGCGCTGGACATTTCAAACGGAAACAAACCCGTGGAAGTTTCCCGCCTGAAGCTCAACGATGATTTTTTTTCCCATTGGACGGGATGGGACGCGAAGACTCGACGTTTGGTCGTCACTGGGAATCAGGCACGCCTGTATCTGGTGAAGCTGGACCAGTCAACCGGCGCTCTCACCATGGACAACGCCTTTCATGACTCGAACGGGAAACCCGGTTTTGACTTCGCCAATCGAAATTGGCCCCATGGGTGGACGGGCACTGGCCAGCCCCATGGAGTGGTCTTCTCACGCTAGAAGTGAAGCCGGCATCTCGTACAAGTGATCCCTGTTGTCATCCTCTGACGCCCAAGTCCCGGATAACGGGCAATGCAGAAGTTGGCTGCCTATCCGGGATTCGTATCGACGAAGGCGATTGTCTTGATTGAATTTACTGCGAATTTCCCCCATGGTCGGCGACCCTTACCTTACCGGGTTACGGCAGGGTTGCCGTTGATACCATCAGAATCCCGACACCCTCCTCGGTCATGAGTGCTATCGATCATTTCACTCACAACCCATCCTGGTCCCAAATCCCTGCAAACCAGGCACCATCGAATCTCAACTCAGGCATCGCATAGAA
>JBAUVZ010000489.1:0-8680 GCA_049583505.1 Candidatus Sulfotelmatobacter sp. | reverse complement strand
CTCACATTCGACCGCGCCACGCTCAGCGTCTCCGCAATCTCCTCCGCCGGCAACGCCCGCGGCGACAAATACAGCAAAGCATGAATCTGCGCCACCGTCCGGTTAATCCCCCACCGCGTCCCCATCTCCCCCCAGTGCAGGATGTAAGCCTTCTGCACTCCAGTCAAAGCAGCCATATCGGTTCCTTCAGTTCAGACAGAATCTACAGAACAAACAGCCGCCATGTCAACCCAAACGCTTCTGTCAGGATTTTGTCATTCCGAACGAAGTGAGGAATCTGCTTCCCGCCGGCGCCACCACCGCCCCAAAGCGGAAGCCCACCCAGCATCCCGCGGGTACTAGGTACTAGCTACCAGGTACTCGGGACTCGCCAATCCGCTTCCCACCCGCCACCTTCTTCTTAGGAGCCTTCCGAGCCGCCTCCGCCCGCTTCCGCTCCTGGTACCGCCGATCATGAAACGACTGGTCCGCCGCTTGTTTCTTCATAGCCTCACTTTGACACAGGTCTCTAAACATATCCACTCCCACTGCAATTTCTTGCAGCTTGAGAAACCCGGCGGGAACGGCCATTACACCGTCCTGCTGGGATCCACCAACCCCGAAGGCAGCGAGCATTAACTGCAACGACGGTTTCGTCGTAATCGCCGTGAACAACGGCGCTCGGAAGGTTTCGCTGTTTTCTATGCAATCGGCGGAAAACTGGTTCGAGGACGCGCGCTCCGGCCAACTCGCCAACGGATCTGGTGTAGAGTTTTGCTCATGGAAAAGCCGGTGCTGGTCGTGATCGACATGCTTCATGATTTTCTGGAGAGCTGGGAAGCTACCCGAAGACGAAGACTGGTGAGTTCGATCAACGAACTCGTGAGCAGTATGCGACGCTTCGGTCACCCCGTCGTGTGGGTTCGACAGGAGTTCGAGCCTGACTTGCGAGATGCCTTCCGAGAGATGAAAGCCAAAGGAATAAGCATCACGATCAAAGGAACACAAGGGTGCCAGATCGTGTCGGAGCTGGCTGTGGCTCCATCGGATCTCGTCATAATCAAGAAACGGTACAGCGCTTTCTACGGCACGCGTCTTGACGAAACGCTTGCACGGCTGCAGCCCGATGCGATCATCTTGGCCGGGATCAACACCCACGCATGTATTCGCACTACGGCCATCGATGCTTACCAGCGAGACTGGAACGTCATCCTGGCCTTAGACTGCATTGACTCGTATGATCGAGAACATCACGAAGTGTCTCTTCGATACATGAAAGACAAACTAGCTACCGTCATGAGCAACGCGGACATCCTGTCGGCACTGCACCGGACCGACTAGGCGCGAACAAAATGGGTCTAGGTGTTGGGGTTTGGGGAACAACGGAACACCAGGTACATTGACAGGCTGCTTCCCAAACCTAGAAAGTATCGTCTATTCGTCGTGTCCCACTGTGTCAAAAGTGAGAGGTGAACACCGATGATCGAGCGTACTTTTCGATTGCTCCTGATTTCCTGCCTGGTGACGGGCACGATATGGGCGGCTGACGACCCCTTCGTCGGAGATTGGAAGCTCAACCCGTCACGAAGCAAACTCACCGACGTGATGAAGGTGGAGAGCCTCGGCGCCAACAAGTACGCCTTTAACTTTGGCAGCGGCCCCGAGACGATTGTGCTCGATGGAACGGATCAGCCCGGTCATTTCGGGAGTACTCTGTCGGTCGCCGTCGAAGGGCCCGACGCCTGGAAAGTTATTCGCAAGCGGGGCGGCCGCATGCAAATCTCAGCGACCTGGAATCTTTCCGAAGACGGCGCTACGCTCACAGACCACTTCACGGGTTTCAATGCCAACGGGTCGACCTACAAACTCGACTATGTGTACAAGCGAAAGGCGGTTGGATCAAGTTTCGCGGGCGAATGGATAAGTACGAGCGAGACGGTGAACTCGGTCGTTATGCTTCGGGTCCGGCCTTACGAGGGGGACGGTCTTTCGTTCATCGATCCCTCAGTCGGCGTGACGAGAAATGTGAAATTCGATGGCAAAGATTTTCCGAACTTAGGCGCGAACGCGACCCCCGGTTCTACGTCCTCGATCCGGCGGCTGAACGAGCATGCTGTGGAGATGACCTACAAGATCGATGGCAAGGTCCTTTACACGCAGCAGATCGAGCTTTCTTCCGACCTCAAGACCTTAACTGTGACGCGGCTCATCGTCGGAGAAAGTGAGCCGAACATCCGGGTGTTTGAGCGGCAATAGAGATCGGCGTCTTATTGCGGCGGTTCTTCGGCGTCGGCTTCGTTTTCGTAGGTCGCGGTCGAGTTCGGAGTTCCTTTGCCCCTGGCCGGATTCTTACATAGAAGAAGTTTCCGAAGGGGGCTGGCCCAGCCTTTCACCACACCTTGCGGGCGCCCCGTCCTTGTCTCTCTGTTCTTTAGAGAGACAGGGCGGGGACTTTGATCCCGACGAACCGCGCACTCCAGCTGGCAACCGCCAACCGCTCTTGTCTACAATCGGAAATCAATGCACCCCGCCCGCATCACCGAACTGCTCCAGCCGTACCTGTTCCCCACTCCAAATCCTTGTCATTCCGAACCGGCGAAAGCCGGAGAGGAATCTGCTGTCCTGTCCGACGCTCAACTTCACAGTATATCGACGTACATCGATATACTCCAACACTGGAATGCCCGCATTAACCTAACCGCGATCCGCAACGAAGAAGAAATAGTAACCCGCCACTTCGGCGAATCCCTATTCACAGCCCGTCACCTGTTCCCCAAGGAGCAAGATCGGGAAGGGCACGGCTTCAGCCGTGCCCAGATCACGCCAGGAGAGAACCGGGCTTTAGCCCCGGAGGGTTTAGCCGAAGCCCGACGCCCGACAGCCGAAGCCCGCCTAGCCGACCTGGGCTCCGGCGCCGGCTTCCCCGGCATCCCCATCAAACTCTGGGCCCCCAACATCGCCCTCACCCTGATCGAATCCAACCACAAGAAAGCCACGTTCCTCCGCGAAGTAGCCCGCGCCCTTACATTGACGGACATCAATATACAAGAAGCCCGCGCCGAAACCCTCCCCCCCTCCACCTTCGACGTAGTAACCCTCCGAGCCGTCGAGCGCCTGGCCGAAGTCCTCTCCGTAGCCGCCACTCTCCTGGCCCCCTCCGGCCGCCTGGCCCTCCTGATCGCCTCCTCTCAGCTAGACGCCACCCGTTCCGCCCTCCCCAACTTGAAATGGGACCCTCCAATCCCCATCCCCCAGTCCAAGTCCCGCCTTCTAGTGATCGGCCGACTCCGCTAACCCCCGCTGTCCTAGTCGTGATCGACGGGAACCACAACAGTAAACAAGTGGGACGCGCATGCATCGGGGGACCATCCTTGCTAGGGCAAGCGTTTGTTTAATCCCAATTAACCTTTGGCAAAGTGGTACAGAGAGCAGATCTGGACCATAAACTGGCCGCTTCCCCGAGAAGCAAACTCAATGTTCCAACCGGAACATTAGAGCGAAATGTTCCGACCGGAACATTAGACGCAAATGTTCCAGTCGGAACATTTCAGTCCCTCTACACCGCCCTAATGTTCCGACCGGAACACTCGAGCGTTTCGATTCTTCCTCCGGATTCTCCAGAGGCACCTGGAATTGCAGTCCAATGTTCCCACCGGAACATTGGGACATGTTTTGCACACAATTTAGTTTTCTCATGGCAATTCGACCTTGCATTCGAAACGCAGATCGCACTATTCTGCCAACAGCTCTGGCTCCTCGACAATTTATGGGACGCGTCATCGCTGTTGCCAATCAGAAGGGCGGCGTGGGCAAGACTACGACCGCCATCAACCTAGCCTCATCCTTCGCGGCCGCCGAAGTGAACACACTGCTCATTGATTGCGACCCGCAATCAAATGCCACCAGCGGCCTGGGCCTAATGAAAGATCCGGAACGCATCTCGACGTATCACCTGCTGCTGGGCGCAGCCGCGAGTGAGGAGGCGCTGGCCGTGACGGAACTGGAACAGCTCTGGCTGATTCCTTCGCACAAGAACCTGATCGGGGCAAACCTTGAGCTAGTGGAGGCGGAGCGTCGCGAGTACCGCTTGCGGGATGCGATCGCGCCACTGCGCGATCGCTTCCAGTACATCGTGCTCGACTGTCCGCCGGCGCTCGACCTGCTGACGCTGAACGCGCTAGTTGCGGCTGACTCAGTGCTGATTCCTATGCAGGCGGAATACTTTGCGCTTGAAGGCATCAGCGAGCTGCTGGACACAGTAGAGCGGATCCGCGCGGGGTTGAACCCGGGGCTTGAGATTGAAGGCGTGGTGCTGACCATGCTGGATGAGCGAACGAACCTGGCGCAGCAGGTGACGGCTGAGCTGCGGAAATTTTTTGGGGACAAGGTGTGCGCGGCAACCATCCCGCGGAACATACGGCTGGCGGAAGCGCCAAGCCATGGCAAGGCTGCGCTGGTGTACGATCCGCGGTCGAAGGGAGCGGAGAGTTACATCCGGCTGGCTAAGGAGCTGTTGGGGCGGCATCTGGCGGCTGCCGGTGAGGCGCCTGCGGCGATCAGCGCCTGATATTACATTGATTAACATCGATATATTAGATTGATGCGCATCGATATATTTAAAAGACCTTCGCGGGCTTAGTGCCCGGTGAGGTAGGGATCCTTCGACTACGCATGTGCTTGCGCCTTGCGCAAGCACATGCTTCGCTCAGGATGACAGGGATAGGAAAGGGGTATTGATGACTACATCGGCGGCGGAGAATTTGGCGGTGGAGAAGAAAGAGGAGAAGGTGGAGAAGCGGCGGGCTTTGGGTAGGGGACTGGAGTCGCTGTTGCCAGGGCCGCGGGTGGTTGCTCCTGGCGCGGGCGGTCCTATTCAGGGCGCTGGTGATAGCAGCGAACAGCAGATTCCTCACTTCGTTCGGAATGACAAAGCTTTGTCTGTGGAGCTACCGGCTTCCGAGGAGATGGAGGCAAGGCGGACAGGAGTGTCCGCCCCACACGAGCTGTTGCAAGATGAGGTTATCTCGATTCAGGCGGTGGCTGAGACTCGGATTCCCGGCAACTTTGTCACCAACCTTCCTCTGGAGGTGATCGAGAAGAATCCTTACCAGACGCGGTATGTGTTTGATGAAGACATGCTGATGGAGTTGCGGGATTCGATCAAGGAGCATGGGGTGGTACAGCCGGTGGTGGTGCGTCCGGCGGAGGAGGAAGGACGCTACATCCTGGTGCTGGGCGAGCGGCGGTTGCGGGCGTCGAAAATGGCGGGGAAAGAGACGATCCCGGCGATCGTGCGCAGGCTCTCACCGCAGCAGGCGGCGGAGATGACGGTGCTGGAGAACATAGTGCGGGAGGATTTGAATCCGATTGAGCAGGCGGAGGCGTTTCGGGTACTGAGCCTGCAGTTCAAGCTGACGCAGGCGCAGATTGCGGACCGGATTGGATTGTCGCGGGAGACGGTGTCGAATTATATGCGGCTGTTGCGGCTTCCGCAGAAGGTGATGGAGTACCTGCTTTCGGATCGGCTTAGCTTCAGCGATGCCCGGGAGATTTTGCGGCTGGAGAATGATGAATACATCGAGCAGGTGGCAGAAGAAGTGGTGACGCACAAGTTGAAGTGGGACCAGATCGAAGACCGGGTGATGCGGATCAACGGGTCGTTTCCGATGCTGCCGGGGCAGACCATGCCAGGAGCCGCGAAGAAAGAGGGGCGAGGGGCGCGGTGGATGGATCCGAATGTGCGGGCGGCGCAGACCGATATGGAGCGGACACTGGGGATGCGGGTTCGGATCAAGGATCGGCAGGGAAAAGGGAAGATTGTGATTGAGTATGCTTCGGTGGATGACTATGAGCGGGTTACTGGGATGCTGCGGAGCAAGAAATAGCTAGTACTGAGGATCTAGTACCGAGTTTTGGAGGGCGGCCTGGCGGTCGCCTTGTTTATCTTTTGGGTACCTGAGGAGGAATCAGAGTGGTAAGAGTGGGACGGGAGGGGGATTCTTGCCTAACCTCATGCGAGGGTGGCCCCGGCGCACGGCAGGATTTTTGGGGTTAGGTGGGATGGAGGCAGAATGTTAACAAGTTTGGTTCTTGGAAATGGGGGGAGGGTTGTCGTCTTGGCCTCGCCGGTAAACCTTCTTGGTTAGAAGGTTAGGGGTGCAGCACGGTCCGTGGCTGTCTGCGTCACTCAGTGGATGAGAGGGTGTGCCGTCCCTGACGGGACTTGATTCCTCTCTTGCAGTCTACCCCGCACTTACGTGCGGGGCTAATGAATGCCGTCGCTGGCGCGACTCCGCGCGATTTGTTCCCAGCAAGAACCGGGTTCGGCAGCCCGTCAGGGTATCGTAGAAGCTGCCTACCCCGCACTTACGTGCGGGGCTAATGAATTCCGTCGCTGACGCGACTCTGGCCTTTTTCCACGGCAAGGCATTAGGCCGCGAACAGACGGTCGGCGTCGTATGCGACGCCCGATTTGTCCAACAAGGCGCGAAACTCTTCCTCGAAGCTTCGCTTCTTGTGATGTTCCCGCTGATCCCGGATGTAGGCCTGGACCGTGGGCAGCAGGGACGGGCTCACGCTGAAGGCTCCGTAGCCTTTCTGCCATTCGAATGCCGCGCCGTTGTTCCCGAGCCAGCGCGAGGAGTTTGCCTTCAACTTCTGCATCGCCTCGGCTAGGGTCAACGCAGGAGGCAGCGCGACAAGCAGATGAACATGGTTCGAAGTGCCGCCCGCGGCCAGGATCTTGAACCCCAAGTTATCCGCAATACCGATGAGGTAGGCGTAAAGCCGCTCTTGTGAGTCAGTGGGAATCAGGTTATGGCGCTCTTTGGTGCTGAAGACGCAATGCACGAAATTGGCGGCGTGGGTGTGTGACATGAGAGGTGCCGTCCCTGACGGGACTCGGTTTCTTTCTTTGCTGCCTACCCCGCACTTACGTGCGGGGCTAATGAATTCCGTCCCCTTCGGGGACTGGCGCGCATTCACGCTCTGAGTTGCTACTGCGCTTTCGCAATGTTAGACCTGGCAATGTTAAACGTCGCAATATTAAACCTGGCAGGAGGAGTTTCCGCGTTGTACATCACAAAAATCCCCGTGGGATTCCACCAAAGGGAATGGTTCGCGCGGGCCGGGATGTGCTTGGGGAATTCGCGCATTATTATTGGGAGCGGTGGACGGAATGGTGGGGGAAGTGGGTGATGCTCTTGACTGAGGTGGAGAAAACGTTGGGGTCGGTGGCGGCTCAGTTGATGAATGGCGAGGTGGTTTTGCTGGAAGATCAGAAGATTCCGGTGAGGCGCGTCGGGAGCGGGCGATTGCGGATGGTTCAGTTCCGGCTGAATGGGCGTGTGTTTGAGGCGATTGAGCAGAACCGGGAGAAGCCTAGCCGGTGGGGGAAGCTGGCGCGGGAGAAACATCAGGTGGTGCAGTTTCGGGATGTGGAGACGCATAAGTATGTAGCGGTGTCGGTGGATGGAGAAGTGCGGGAGTATGGGAGGCAGTGCCGAGTACCCGGTACCGAGTACCGAGTTAAAAAGCCAGTCTGGAGTGGATAAGTACCTCGGGGGCGGAAGCCAACATAATCGGTCATCTCGAATCCCAGCGCTGGGAACGCTGCGCCACCCAAAATCTGAAACACGGGCATGCGGCGGAGGTCGGGGTAGGGATGCTTCGGCTGCGTAGGATCGTCCTTTGGACGATCCTACTTCGCTCAGCATGACAGAGCTTATTTGGCGAAGAAGTAGTCGAAGGATTTTATGGCGGTGAATTCGTCGTCTTTGATGTCGAAGACGGTATAGAGCTTGGTGACCTGGACGACGTCGTGAACTTTCTTGGTGAGGCTCAGGAGTTTTAATTCGCCGCCGGCGTTGCGGACAGTGGTGAAGCTGCTTACCAGTTCGCCGACGCCGGAGGAATCGATGTAATCGACCTGGGCGAGATTGAGGATGATTTTTTTCTTGCCTTGGTCGAGGAGCTGGCGGACGGTGTCGCGCAGCTGTCCGGTTTCGTCGCCCAGAGTGATGCGTCCGGTGATATCGACGATGGTTATGTGGTTGACCTCGCGTGTGGTGATAGACATGATGGCGGAATGATTGTACCTCGGAATGAGGGAATCTACCACGGAGACGGGGAAAACGTTTAGGACCGTGGTCGGAGTGCCTTGCGGAGGGTAATGGTGGTGTCTAGGGTTGCAGGGGTCCTTCCTGCGCACGTGCTTGCGCTTCGCTTAAGCACTTGCTTCGCTCAGGATGACAGAGTAACGAGGTTAATAGCTTAGCGAGTTAATGGCAGATGGAGCGATAGGGATAGGTTGGGAGTCGCGGATTTCCTGGATGGGTGAAGTGACTATGGGGGTGTCGTATTCGGGGTGGTGAAATTCGAGGTGCATGCCGCGGCCTACGTATTGGAGCTTTAGCATGGAGCCTCCCCAGGTGGAACCGGCGATGGCCACTTGAACGGGATTGGGACAGAATTCGGGATGGCCGGAGATGAGGGCGTCGCTGCCACCGAGAAGAACAGCGGTGTAGCAGTGGTGCATGGTTTGGATTTCCAGGACGGTGGAGGGTGGAAGATCGTGGAGGAAGACGCCGCCTTCGATTTCCGATTGGATGATGGCGTGGTTAACATCGTCCGCGAGGTTGGGGTGCGGGTTGAACATGGCCAATGACTACTAGATGCTGACTAAGGGTAATGGGTTTCGGGC
>JBAUVZ010000488.1:0-4474 GCA_049583505.1 Candidatus Sulfotelmatobacter sp. | reverse complement strand
GCGCAGGCCGAGGGCAGGGTGTAGGAAATTTCGAATTCGCTGCCAGCCGTGCCGTGTTCGAAATCCCACATTAGGGGAGCGGTGTTGAGGTAGGAAATCGCAGAGATGCGCAGATGTTTCATTCCTGTTTTGATTTTAGCAGACCTCTTTTTGACAGGCCTTTGTGACGGCTTCCCTTGACACTGCTTTCCGGCAATGATTACAGTCCCGCCAGTCCGGTAAAGATAAAGATTAGGAGTGGACGTGTCAAACGCCGTTGCCGCATCCCCATCGGTAACTCATATTCTGGAATGGCTTTCCATTTCGCTGACGCCCGGCCTGGGGCCGACACGGGCGAGGAAGTTGGTCGAACATTTCGGGAGCGCCGAAGCGGTTTTCCATGCATCGCTTACGGAGCTGGAGAGTACAGGAATTCAGGCGGTCTCGGCGCAATCGATAGCCACCGGAAAATCGGCGGAGTTGGCGCGGGAGGAGATCGCTCGAGCTTCCACTGCCGGAGTGACGGTGCTGTCGCTTGAAGATCCGTGCTACCCGCCGCGGCTGAAAGAAATCTATGATCCGCCGCTGGTGCTTTATGTTCGCGGCAACCCCGAAGTGTTGACGCAGCCCGGCATCGCCATGGTGGGCACGCGTCACCCCACGCCGTATGGCTCGGGGATGGCCGAGCGGCTGGCGTGCGACCTGGCGGTGCAGGGGATGGTGATTATCAGCGGCATGGCCCGTGGCGTGGATACTGCCAGCCATCGCGGGGCGATTGCGGCGAAGGGCAAGACGGTCGCGGTGTTTGGCACGGGCGTGGATGTGATCTATCCCAAAGAAAATTCGCGGCTGTCGGAGCAGATTCTCGCGTTGGGCGGGACGCTCATCTCGGAATTTCCGCTTGGCACCTCTGCCTTTCCGCAGAACTTTCCCATCCGCAATCGGATTTTGAGCGGAATGTCGGTGGGTGTGCTGGTCGTCGAGGCTGCGGAGTACTCCGGAACGCGCATAACGGCACGGTGCGCGCTGGAGCAAAACCGCGACGTTTTCGCTGTGCCCGGTAACGTCACGAACAAGAATTCCTGGGGGCCGAATACGCTGATCAAGCAGGGCGCAAAGCTGGTCGCCACCTGGGAAGACGTTTGGGAAGATCTGCCGCCGGAAGTTAAACTTGCGCTCACTCCGGCACCCTCGCCTGAATCCGGAACAGGCTCATCCGCATCTCTATTCCCGGACGAAGGGCTTCCGCCGCATGAAAAGCGAATATTGAGCCTGCTGAAGGCTGATGAAGCTACTCACATTGATGAATTGGTGGAGAAATTAGAAGCAGAATTGTCTTCATCTGAGATTTTCGCAGCGCTGTTTGAGCTGGAACTTGGTGGCAAGGTTCGACAGATGCCTGGCAAGAATTTTGTGAAAAGCTTTTAGCTTCTAGCTCCTAGCTTCTAGCCACACCGGAGAGTTCCCGATGGAGGACTTCAAAGATCTCAAGGTTTGGACAAAGGCTCACCAATTGACTCTGGCCGTCTACCGACGAACGCGGGTGTTCCCGAAGGAAGAAATGTACGGGTTAACGAGTCAGCTTCGGCGTGCGGCTGCTTCCATAGGGGCGAACATTGCCGAGGGTTGCGGGCGAAGATCGGATGGCGAGATGAAAAGATTTCTTCAAATTGCGCGTGGTTCCGCCAGCGAACTGGAGTACCACTTCCTTTTAGCCAGGGATTTGCAACTCCTCGATAACGATGAGTTCAGGAATCTCGAGGGCAAAGTGCTCGAGGTGCAGCGCATGTTGGCCTCTTTAGTCCAGCGGTTGCAGGCATCGGTTTTGGCTAAGAGCTAGCAGCTAGAAGCTGGAAGTTTTTTCCCGGTAACTTGTTGCCGCCGTCCCATTCGTGCTAGCTTCGAAGCGAAATCATAAGAACTGAGGGTCCATTGGTAAAAAGTTTAGTTATTGTCGAATCGCCGGCCAAGGCGAAGACCATCCAGAAATATCTGGGAAAGGGATTTACGGTCGAGGCGTCGCTCGGCCATGTGAAAGATCTGCCTAAGAGCACGCTGGGCGTGGACACGAGCAACGACTTCGAGACCGACTACGTTGTGATTCCCGGGAAAGAAAAGGTTTTGGCCAAGCTGAAGAAGCTGGCCGGGCCGATGGATGCGATCTATCTGGCGCCTGACCCGGACCGCGAAGGCGAAGCGATTGCGGCTCATCTGGCGGGGGAGCTCGCACGCAACGGCCACGCGAAGAAAGGGAAAAAGAAGAAGAAGGAAGATGCGGACGTTCCGCCGCGCATTCAGCGCGTCACGTTTAACGAAATCACCAAGCGTGCGGTGCAGGCGGCGTTCGAGCATCCGCGTGCCATCGACCAGAACCTGGTGGACGCGCAGCAGGCGCGGCGCGTGCTGGACCGCTTAGTCGGCTACCAGGTTTCGCCGCTGTTGTGGGATAAAGTCCGGCGTGGGCTTTCGGCCGGGCGGGTGCAGACTGTCGCATTGCGCTTGATCGTAGAACGTGAACGCGAGATTAAAGCATTCGAGAAAAAAGAATATTGGACCATCGACGCGCACCTGGCAGCCAGCAAGCCGCCCGCATTCGACGCCCGCTTTCTGGGCAAGGGCGAAGAAAAAATTGAGGTCACGAACGGCGAGGGGGCGGAAAAGATCCGCGCGGCGCTTGAGCAAGCCGACTGGATCGTGCGGTCGGTGGACAAGAAAGAACGCCGCCGCAATGCCGCACCTCCTTTTACGACCAGTAAGTTGCAACAGGATTCCTCACGCAAGCTGCGCTTCAGCGTGAAGCGCACGATGATGATTGCGCAACGGTTGTACGAAGGCGTCGAACTGGGCGAAGAAGGCCTGGTCGGCTTGATCACCTACATGCGTACGGACTCGACCCGGGTTGCGCCTGAAGCGATTCAGGAAGTGCGCGAATACGTGGGTAAGGAATACGGAGCGGCCTACCTGCCCGAGACGCCGAACACATATAAGGAGAAGAAGGAAGCGCAGGCGGCGCATGAGGCGATTCGGCCGACCTCGGCGATGCGGCATCCTGACCAGGTTAAGCAGTATTTAAAGGAGGATGAGTTCAAGGTCTACAAGCTGATTTGGCAGCGCTTTGTGGCGTCGCAGATCATGCCGGCGGTTTTCGATCAGACTACAGTTGACATCGATGCAAAGAGTAAGAACGAGACATTTTGGTTCCGCGTTACGGGATCAGTGCTGAAGTTCGACGGGTTTCTGCGAGTCTACGAAGAATCGAAGGAAGGCAAGGACGAAGAAGACGAAGAACTAAAGCACAAGTTGCCGGCGCTCGAAGCTGGGCAGAAGCTTACGCTCAAGGAGTTGAAGCCGGAGCAGCATTTCACGGAGCCGCCTCCGCGCTACAACGAGGCGTCTCTAGTCAAGGAGTTGGAAGAGCGTGGCATTGGGCGTCCCTCAACTTACTCGGCGATTCTTTCGACGATTCAGGAGCGCCAGTACGTGCAGAAGTTGGGCGGCAAGTTTACGCCGACGGAGATCGGTCTGGTTGTTACTGATCTGCTGGTGGAAAACTTCCGCGATATTTTCGACGTGGCATACACCGCAGGGCTGGAAGAAAAGCTCGACGAGATCGAAGAAGGCAAGGAGAAGTGGACGGATACGCTTGCCGAGTTCTACAAGAAGTTTACGAAAGATCTCAAATATGCCGAAAAGCATATGGAGAACATCAAGCGGATGGAGAAGCCCACAGACGAGAAATGCGAGCGCTGTGGCGCGCCGCTGGTAATCAAGTGGGGCAGGCACGGATCGTTCTATGCCTGCAGCACCTACGACAAAGAAGATCCGAACACTTGCACGTTCACGAAAGAAAACCCGATCAACCTGCCCGACCTCGACTCGGCTGACGTGCAGGAGACTACGCAGGAAGAGTACTGCGAGAACTGCGGGCGGGTGATGGTGCTGAAGCGCGGGCGCTTCGGGCAGTTCATGGCCTGCACCGGGTATCCCGACTGCAAGACTACGCGGCGGCTTGACCAGGGCAAGAAAGTTCCTGACATTCCGCTCGATGAGCCTTGCCCGAAGTGCGGACGCAATATGATGATCCGCCACGGACGTTATGGGGAGTTTACGGCGTGCAGCGGGTATCCTGAGTGCAAGTATGTGAAGCAGAACTATATTGGGGTGAAGTGTCCGGAATGCAAAGAGGGCGACCTGGTCGAGAAGCGCGCCAGAAAGGGCAACACGTTCTACGGGTGCGGAAATTATCCCAAGTGCAAGTTCACTTCGGCACACCGGCCGATTGCCGAAAAGTGCCCGAGCTGCGGTAGTGAGTATCTGGTACAGAAATTCCTAAAAGACGGGCCGGTGATCTCGTGCCCGAACAAGGAGTGCGAGTACGAGCGGCCGGCGCCGGAATTGGCGGCGACGACGAGCGCGTAGTCTTGACGAGGAGCCACAAGTTTTTTTTTGATTCTTTGCCGCTTATCCGATCGTCTAACCGAATCGGTGTGATCCA
>JBAUVZ010000487.1:0-4702 GCA_049583505.1 Candidatus Sulfotelmatobacter sp. | reverse complement strand
ACCATGTACGTTGTCACTGGTGCATCAGGTCATACTGGAAGCGTCGTCACAAAAACTCTGTTAAAGAATGGTGCCAAGGTTCGGGTGATCGGGCGGACTCCCGAACATCTGAAGGGTCTTGCCGCCGAGGGCGCAGAGCCTTTTGCCGCCGACCTCACCGACCTGGGCGGCGTCACCAAAGCGGTTGCTGGCGCTAAAGGCGTATACGTGATGATGCCTCCCAATGTCGCCAGTCCTGATTTTCGTGCATTCCAGAATCGGGTCGCTGATACGATTGCGGCTGCCGTTAAAGCGGCTAGTGTCACGCATGTGGTCACCCTGAGCAGCATCGGGGCGGACAAGACTGAGAAGACAGGGCCAGTCATCGGATTGCATTACCTTGAGCAGCAGCTTAACCGGATCGACGGTTTGAACGTTCTACACCTGCGTGCTGGCTACTTCATGGAGAATACGCTGGCGCAGATCGGCATCATTCAAAAGATGGGCATGACTGTCGGCCCGCTGAGTCAGGACTTGAAGCTTCCCATGATCGCCACACAGGATATCGGCGAAGCAGCCGCAAATGCCTTGCTGACTCTGAATTTCAACCAGAAGCAGACACGCGAATTGCTGGGGCAGCGGGACATCAGTATGAGCGAGGTTGCTCAGCTCATTGGGAAAGCCATTAGCAAAGCCGACCTTCGATATGTTCAAGCGCCGGACGAACAGGTGCGGCCCGCACTGATCCAGATCGGCATGTCGCCCAATATGGCCGATCTCATCCTTGAGATGTCTGCTGCTCTGAACTCACGTTACATGCGAGCTTTGGAACCACGTTCTGGACAGAACACAACACCAACTTCTTACGAGACGTTTGTGACGGAGGAGTTCGTTCCGCTTTACGAAGGCAAGTCAGCAGCGGCGTAGCTCCGAACACATTTTCTGCGTTCACAGTTGGCGCTATGAACTGGATACGACTCGTCTTGATCGCCATCGGCGCTGGTGTCGTCTCGTCGCTCACCGACTGGTTCTTTGCTGGCGACTGGCTCCATCGGCGCTACACGTACCCTGAAATCTGGCGTCAGGGAAATGAAAGCAGAGCGATTGCTGTAACTAGTCCGCTGCCTTTCCTGACCTGCAGCATCTTTGCCTATGTCATCGCCCGGCTGGGTCTTCACTCTATCGCAAGCGCAGTCGAACTGGCTGTTGCCGTGTGGTTGATCGGCCCGTTGCCGCTGATCCTCACCAACGCTGCATTCATGAAATTGCATCGCGTGTTTGTGGCGTCCTACGCAACGGGTTGGCTGGTGAAGCTTGTGATCGTTGCAGTAGCAACGAGCTGGTTCCTCTATTAGCCCGTTCCAAGCCCTTACCCTCTATCGGGCGATGTACTTTCAACGCGCCTGGGATTAAACTCTTGCCCATCTCGTCAAATCAAAGGAGGGAACGATGGCAACTGCAAGAATGCCTCAACCAAGCGGTGACGACCCCGTGAAAGTTGATCCCAAGCATTACAAGGTTGAATTTGAGAATGATCGAGTCCGAGTAGTTCGGATCAAGTACAAGCCGGGCGAGAAATCGGTGATGCACACCCACCCGGAATCCATTGGTGTGTTCCTGACTGACGCCCATGCCAAGTTCACCTACCCGGACGGAAAGAGTGAGGACATCGAAGCGAAGGCTGGGTCGGTGCAGCACATGGACGCCTTTACGCACTTGCCGGAAAACACCAGCAAGAAACCCTTCGAGGTAATCCAAATTGAGTTGAAACGTTAGGTTCGGGCGGTTCCATTTGAGAGCGGGGCTTGTCCCCGCTCTCTTTCTTGGGCGTCAGGTGCCCACCCCGAAGAAGTGACCACAGGAGCCTCACCTTGGTGGATTTGTCGGTTGCGGAAGGCAAGCTGACGTTGCATGTCCGAGGCGCTGACAAGCTCTGGGCTTTCAAGAGCAGCCTCGAAATCTCGCTCGTCCACATTGCGGGCGTTCGAGCCGACCCGGAGATTGCACGAGGCTGGTATCACGGCATCAGGATGCCGGGAACCAATGTGCCCGGAGTCATCACGGCGGGGACGTTCTATCAGGACGGCAAGCGAATCTTCTGGGAAGTGCATCACCCGGAGAAAACCATAGTGATTGACCTGCATGACGAACGGTACAACGAGTTGGTCGTTGAAGTGGCTGATCCTGAGGCGGCAGTCAAGCTGATCCAGAATGCGTTGTGATTTGCGCCGTTGCGTCTTTATTCCTTCAGAAGGCGACTAACTCACGAGTCGGCTCACATTGACCCTCAGATAAGTCCACCCGTAATATCCTCTGGGGCAGACGCTTCCATTACACGGAGGACTTTGCATCATGGCAGACACGCGTCGTAGATTTCTAAAGACCTTGGCTGTCTCCAGCGTTTCGCCCGCCTTGTTCGATTATGCGCGAGCCTTGCCGTCGTCGAATCAAACAAGGAATTCGCGGCAGTTCCGCTTCGTACAGATTGATGTATTCACTTTTCAGCGGTTGGAAGGTAATCCGCTATCTGTATTCACCGATGCGCGTGGGCTGAGCGATTCAGAAATGCAAGGGTTGGCTCGCGAAACCAATCTTCAAGAAACCACGTTTGTGCTTCCCCGTGAAACTGGTGTTGAGGCACGTGAGGGGGTAAAAGTACGCATTTTCACACCCGATGAGGAAATCCCGTTTGGCGGTCACCCAACCCTCGGCACGGCAACTGTGCTGCGAACCCTGCGAATGGGTGGTCGCAAGAAGGACACCTCAGCAGCTAGTGTCGTACTTGATCTGAAGGTGGGCAAAGTTCCAGTATCTTTTCACGAAAATGTGGATGGATTGTTTGGTGAGATGCAGCAAGTCTCCCCAGTGTTCGGTCGCGTGCATGAGCGCGGCACCGTTGCGGCGGTGTTGGGACTCGATGCCGACGACATCGAACCCGATGCTCCTATTCAGACAGTTTCGACAGGATTGCCTTTTGTTATCGTGCCGATCAAGCGGCTGAGGACTTTGCAGCATCTCCATGTTGCTCCCCAGAAAGCCTACGAGTCCTTGAAGCAAGAAGAAGGGCTTGAATTGGGAGATTTCTACTATGTAACCCGAGACACGGGCGATGCGAAGATCGGGCTGCGTGCAAGGGCGATTTACCCCAACGGAGAAGACCCGGCAACTGGGTCAGCAGCCGGATGCACTTCGGCTTGGATGGTAAAGTACAGAGTCGTCCAGCCGGATGAGACAGTGCTGATCCAACAAGGAGTCGAGGTCAAGCGTCCGAGCAAACTTTTTGTGAGGTCGAGCAAAATTGGAACCAGCATCTCAAATGTTCGCGTTGGAGGGCACGCCGTGCAGATCATGGAGGGCGAGGCTTCCCTCTAACGCGTTAGCCTGTTCCAAGGAAGAAACTGCCATCTAAGCTGCGGCTGCTCAAAAGGTATACGGGCTGACCGTCTTCCGACGAGCCAAAACAGGGGCGAAAGGCCGCCAAACACGGGAGCTAGGAACGACCCCTTGCTGACCGCCGACGCTAAGAGCCGCTTTCCGCTTGAGATCGCCTAGCAAATTGCGGCGCGGGACGCAATCGGGCGCTCGGAAGTTCCTCTCGCTTGTCGGGCGTATTCAGTAGGTCGAAAAATCGGATAGACCCTGCCACAAGATTTCTAGACGTTCATCCGCCACTGTCACTAACACCGTGTCATCCCGTTTGTCCGGTGAAGCGGCACGCAAACACAGCCTAAATCAAAAAGACTTTAAATCAGTCACGACCCAGGCAGCCCCTGTAACAAGGAAAGTCAGGACGCATTCGGACCAGTTGAAATGCGCCTTCGGGTGAGCGATCAGGTGCGGAACCCAAACCATTACGCCAAAGAGTGCCAGCATGAGCGTCATCAGG
Organism: Candidatus Sulfotelmatobacter sp.; assembly: GCA_049583505.1. GTDB lineage: Bacteria > Acidobacteriota > Terriglobia > Terriglobales > Acidobacteriaceae > Sulfotelmatobacter. The sequence goes on along the minus strand of JBAUVZ010000487.1, from coordinate 837 downwards.
CGTATCGCAAGCCGCGCCTGGCGATTCATGAGAATGGCAATTGCTGCGAGTCCAAACGCGACCGTCGTAAGGATCGCCCAAAACATCTGGTTGGGCGGAATCCACTTTGGAACCAGGTGAGCTGTTTCGCGAGGTAAGAGAATCTGACCCAGCGTAAAGGAAATCGCACAGACGCCGAGTCCAAGGCGTGCCAGTCGGCCGAACACTACCGCCCTTGCTGCATTTGCCTCAGTCGCAGCGTACAGCGCAATCGCGCCGCAGAGTAAGGAAAAGAACAGGAAGAAGCTCCCACCGCATCGCTCATAGATGTTCGATGCGGCAATGATGTCAGGGATACAAGCCAGCGAGAAACACAAATAGACAACGCAAAGTACGACCGAAGCCAAACGCGCGGTGCGCGGATACTGTATCCCAATCCCACCCGCAATATGAGCGGTCATGAGACACCCGCCAATGATGGTGCCGAAAGGCAGGCTCCAGATATGTTGCAAGTCTTGCCAGGTATCAGCGTCGTGCCACATCAATGCGATGACGCCGAACAACACCGCCGCCGCGCCAAAGACGATCCGTCCGTGCAACGCAGTTTTCATACACAAAAGGTAGCAGACATCTCGGAAAGCGGGGGGATCAACCTGATCCGGATACTTACTCGCAATGCGAACGCTAAGCGGCCTGGAGCAATGCTCTGTGACGCTGCCACAGATGCGCCAGGGGTCAATGAGTTCTATAAAAAGGGATGTCAAGAGAAAAGTTCTCCCTCGACCGGAGACCGAGAAGATTTTGTCTCGAGATCCAGCCCACTTCACTGTAAGAGTGCCTCTCGATTTGCGCGAGAGG
>JBAUVZ010000486.1:0-14666 GCA_049583505.1 Candidatus Sulfotelmatobacter sp. | reverse complement strand
ACGGATTACGCTGGTCGTTCTTCCCTGCGCCTTGGGAAACGAATGGGCTGCAAACCTATCCGACCTTTGGCTTGGGAACTCAATTCAACCAGAACGTGAAGAACATGAACCAGGGGATCGGCTACGGTGGAATGGGACCGATCACGTTCAACCTTGGCCGTGGGCCGGGTTTCTATCCGCTCTCGAAAACCGATCTGTCGCCGCGGATATCGATCGCCTACTCTCCCCGTCCCGAGGGAGGCATATTCAAGAAGCTCTTCGGCGACAACGACAAAACCGTGTTCCGCCTTGGCCTGAGCCAGGTTTACGACCGCGCCGGATTCGCGCTTCTAAACAGCTTTGACCAAACCGGCGCTGCGGGATTGTCCACCACGATTCAGAATGCCTGCTGCACGTTTGGCGTCACCAGCGCCGAGGATTTGCCGCGGATCACCGGCATTCACAACATCCCGCCGACGAACATTAATGGGGTTCAATTTCTGTTGCCCGCGCCGGTCGGCTTCCCGCAGACACCCGCGGTCAACGCGCAAGCCAACTTGTGGGGGAATGACAACACGCTGCAAACTCCGCGCGCCTACACCGCCGATTTCTCGATCGGACGAGAGCTGCCGAGACGCTTCTCGCTGCAAGTTTCGTATGTCGGGCGCTTCGGCCGACATCTGCTGACGCAGCGCGATCTGACGCAACCACTTGATATCAGGGATCCGAAGACGGGAATTGACTACTATACGGCTGCTTCAGCCCTATCGAATCTAGCCAGGCAGTTTGCGCTGGCGAATAACGGCGGAAAGCCGACCAATTATTACCAGGGCTTCCCGACAACCGCGCAGATAGAAGGCATCACCGCCGCAGGACTGGGCAAGACGGCCCAGTACTGGATTGACATGATTCAGCCGCTTCGGCCGGGCGCGTCTTACTACTCCGATACTTTTGGCACCGGTCTGGTTCCGACGCCAAATCCCACCGACAGCCTCATTCAGGAAGTCTTCAATATGTATTACAACCCGAGTCTCTCGGTCATTGGTGACGAAATCGTCGGCATCGCCGATATTGATTCTTACGGCGGCATCGGCGACAACATTGGTTCGGGCTCCTATTACTTCAAGGGTCCTCCCGGCCTGCTCGGTAACAACTCCGGCCAGTTCCTGAACAATCAGGCATTCTCCATGTACGGCTGGAGCTCCATTGGCAATTCCAGCTATAACGCGCTGCAGGTCAACCTGCGGAAACAATTCAGCCAGGGTGTGCAGTTCGATTTGAACTATACGTACTCCAAGTCGCTCGACATCACCTCGGCAGCATCACGGGTCGGATTTGCGGTGTATGGCTACACGAATATCGGCCTGGTGGGAAGCCGCCTGGCGAACGCGTTCTCGCCGAATCTTGCGCGGGCGCCCTCGGACTTCGATCTCACTCATCAGCTCAACCTCAACTGGATTGCCGAACTACCTTTTGGCAAGGGACGAGCTATCGCAGGCAATGCCAGCGGCATTAAGAACGCTTTCATCGGAAACTGGCAGCTTTCCGGAATCGCGCGCTGGACCAGCGGGTTTCCCTTCAGTGTGGATGGAGGCCAGCGCTGGCCCACGGACTGGTTCCTGACGGCGATCGGGCAGATGACGTCCAGACCGAAAACCGGGACGTTCAAAGGCAACGGTACGGTGAACGTGTTCGCCGATCCCGCCGCTGCCCAGCAGGATTTCACCTTGCCGCTTCCCGGCCAGGTTGGCTCGCGCAACGTTTTGTGGGGCAATGGCTACGCCGGCCTGGACATGAGCCTGGTCAAGAACTGGAAGATGCCCTACAACGAAACCCACATCATCCAATTCCGCTGGGAGGTGTTCAACGTACCGAACTTGACGCGGTTTAATGCGCAGAGCATCGGGTCGTCGTCTTTGCTCACGTCGCTGACGCAGCAGCCAAACAATTTCGGAGCCTATACGAGCCTGTTGACCCAGCCGCGTGTCATGCAGTTCGCCTTACGGTACGAGTTCTGACGGGGCACTCGGCGACACAAAGACTGAGCCTGCCCGATGGCGCCGGGCGAGCCACCTTAGCGTTCCCGGCGCAGGAATTGAGAGCCCGCTCCACGCAGATTCCCAATCAGCGCCTCCGACCCTCCTTAACTCGCGCATCCCCTGCCACTTAGACCGAATTATACGTATGTGAGCATACATACACTATTGCCTGCACAAATGTTCCAGTTGGAACATTAGAGCGAATGTTCCGGTGGGAACATTAGACCAATCTCAAAACTGCCCCTCGCCGGCATAGCCCACTGGTGACTCCCGTCACCCCAGAACGTTGGGCCGATCCCTCAAGTGTTCCCCCGCCCCGCCGATGAAGCCTGCAGAAGAGACCCGCATTTCGTCCCGGAGGCCCAAAAATGTTCCGCCCGTTCCCCGCATCACTACTAGCCCGCGCCTTTTCATTCCTGACCTTAACCATTTTCTTATTGCCTCTTTCCCTGGACCTCCCCGCCCGAGCGCAGCCCCCAGCAGCTCCACCAAAACCTCTGCTAACGCAACCCCCGTTCGTCCAGGTAAGAGACCGCATCACCAGCTTCATTGATGACGAGCAAACCGTAACCCTGCGCGGCAACGTGCATCCCCTTGCCCTCGCCCAATACGATGCCGGCGTAGTCGCGCCCGACTTCCCCATGGAACACATGCTCCTGAGTCTGCTGCCCGACTCGACCCAGCAGGACGCACTCAACCAATTACTCGACGCGCAGCACAACCCCGAGTCTCCTTACTACCATCAGTGGCTCACACCCGAGCAGTATGGAGAGCGCTTCGGCATCTCCGACGCCGACACGGCCCAGATCGTTGCCTGGCTTCAGGAGCAGGGCATGGAAGTGGAAGAGGTTACCGCCGGCCGCCGCGCGATAGTTTTCAGCGGCACCGCCGCCCAAGTCCCGGCGGCTTTCCATACTTCGATTCATACCTACAAGATTGGCGATGAAGTCCACCACGCTAACGCGAAAGATCCTGAAATCCCCGCGGCTCTGGTTCAAGTGGTTGGAGGCGTGGTCTCGCTGCATGACTTTCATAGCGAGCCGATGCACGGGCCGGTCCGGAAGCTGTCACCATCCCCCGACTTCACCAGCGGTGGCTCGTACTACTTGGCTCCCGCAGACTTCGCCACCATCTACGACCTCGTCCCGCTATATCAGCAATCCATCAACGGCACCGGCGAGTCCGTCGCCATCGTGGCGCGCTCCAACATCAAACTCGCAGACGTGCGCCAGTTCAGAACATTCTTTGGCCTGCCCGCCAACGACCCCCAGATCATCGTCAACGGAACCGACCCAGGAATTTGGAGCTCAGGTGAGGAAACCGAGGCCGATCTCGACGTGGAGTGGTCGGGCGCTGTAGGCAGGAATGCCACCATCAAGTTTGTGGTCTCGAAATCGACGAATTCCAGCGACGGTGTGGATCTCTCGGCGCAATACATCGTCAACCACAATCTTGCGCCGGTGATGAGCACGAGCTTCGGCCTGTGCGAGGCCGCGCTCGGTTCTTCCGGAAATAGTTTTCTCAACAGCTTGTGGCAGCAAGCAGCGTCGGAAGGCATCACCGTCTTCGTTTCGTCGGGAGACAGCGGTGCTGCCGGCTGCGATTCCGCCTCGGCCTCGACTGCCACGCACGGACGTGGGGTGAATGGCCTCTGCTCCACACCCTACAGCGTCTGTGTCGGCGGCAACGAGTTCCACGACGTCTCCAAGCCCGCGCTCTATTGGTCGGCCTCGAACGCTTCGGGCACGCAGGCATCAGCGTTAAGCTATATTCCGGAAGGGGTCTGGAATGAAAGCGGACCCGGCGATGGGCTGTGGGCAAGCGGCGGCGGCGCGAGCTCGACTTATGCCAAACCTTCCTGGCAAGCCGGCGCGGGCGTTCCGGCAGATGGCAAGCGCGACGTCCCGGACGTTGCCCTCACTGCCGCGGGTCACGACGGCTATCTCATCTATCAGAATGGCGGACTTTACGTGGTGGGCGGGACGTCGGCTGCCTCTCCGTCGTTTGCCGGGGTTATGGCGCTCGTGGTCCAGAGCGCCGCGGCGCGGCAGGGCAATGCCAACACGACGTTCTATTCTCTAGCGAGCAAGCAGAGGGCGGGCGGAGCATCCGTTTTCCATGACATTACCATGGGCAACAACAGTGTTCCGGGACAGACTGGCTTCAACGCCACAGCGGGATACGATCAGGCTACCGGACTCGGATCCATCGACGCCTCGGTGCTGGTGAACCACTGGAGCGACGCAACGCCGCTCCAGACTCCTGGGTTTCACGCGGCTGCTTCGGCGAATTCTCTCTCGGTCACTGCTGGCTCGCACGACAGCATCACGCTAAAGGTCACGGTCAGCGGAGGCTTTGACGCGGCCGTCTCTTTCTCGGTGACAGGATTACCCAGCGGAGTTTCGTCCGTTTTCACTCCCGTCACTTTGTCCGCTCCGGGATCGGGCAGCAGCGTGCTGAAGATCACGGCGTCCGGCAGCGCCAAGGCTGGCACTTACTCCGTCACGGTGTCGGCAGCCGGCGGCTCCACGAAGCAGCGGATGCCGCTTTCCGTCACGGTTGTGCGCTAGCCTCCCCGTCCTGCACGGAGACCAGAATACTCATGTGATACACTAGTATTGCGTCGCGGTAGTATCGACGGGTATTATGGTTGAACATGATCGCGAGTTTCCGGGACAAGGAAACGGAACGGCTGTGGCAGTCGGGCAAGAACCGACGGCTTCCCGCCGACTTGCGGCGAAGGGCGTTCAAGAAACTTGCCATTTTGAATGCCGCGGTAGCGCTGGACAACTTGAAGGTGCCTCCCGGGAATCAACTGGAAGCGCTTCGAGGGAACCGAGCCGGGCAGCACAGCATCCGGGTTAACGATCAGTATCGCCTATGTTTCGTGTGGCGGGGCGGAAATGCCTTTGAGGTAGAGATCACGGACTATCACTGAGTAACTGGAGCAGCTATGACGCAGGCGAGAAGGATCTTCGCCGTACATCCTGGAGAGATTCTCAAGACCGAGTTCATGGAGCCGATGGGCGTGAGCGCGTATGCGCTGGCGAAAGCGCTCGAGTTTCCGGGTATCTATGAAGTAGTCCGCGGGGACCGGGCCATTAGTGCCGATACCGCGATTCGCCTGGGAAAGTATTTTGGTCTGCCGGCACAGTTCTGGCTAAATCTTCAGAACGACTATGACCTGAGAATTGCCGAAGGCAGCGGAATCGGTAGAGGGATCAAGCCCCGCATTGGTCCTCGTGCGGAGCTCTCCGCTGCACGCTAAGGCGTTCTTGCCCACCGATAGGTCCTTCTTGCCCCCGCCGTCTCCACGCGAAAGCTCCGCTGCCACGCGCCGCACGAATAACCGCCCACTCCGGTGGTTGACGCATCTCAATTTTGGCGCTTATCATCTTCGTTTGGCCTTTATCTCACGCGCGGCTCCGGGAAGCTGGCGCAGGATTTTAGAAGTGACCCTATGGATAAGAAGAAGTTAGAAGCGTTCAAGAAGCGGCTGGAGACGCGGCAGCAGGATCTGCGCCGCACGGTGTCGCGCACTCAGGCCGACGGCCGCTCCGCCGACGAAGACACGGCGCAGGACATTGCCGACCGCGCCGCGAGTTCCTACACCAAAGAGTTTCTGTTCAGCCAAAGCAACAATGAGCGGCAGCTGCTGCAGATGGTGGAGAAAGCACTGGCGCGCATTCGTGAAGGCAGTTTTGGCGAATGCATCCACTGCGGTAAAGAAATCAATGCCAAGCGCCTGGAGGCCGTGCCCTGGACACGGCACTGCATCGAGTGCCAGGAGAAACTCGAGCAGGGATTGCTGGAAGAAGCCCCGCGGTAGGGGCCGCGCGGCTTTGACGGTGCTGTTTTCCGGCTGATAAACTAATAGTTCGTCCCACCAAAGACAGAGAGTCATATTCAGAGAATCAGGACATCGACTCACGAAGCTGAGACTGGAAGGTAGTCGTGCGCGCAGAAACCCGCCATCAACTTAAACAGGATGCGTTCAGCCGGGTCACCATCGGAGCTGCCGAGAAGACCGCTCACTGGAGCGTGGAACACAGGAACACGCTCGCTGTGGCTGTCGTGGCTGTGGCGGTGATCGCCGCTGCGGTGGCGGGCGGGTGGTATTACCTGAGCGCGCAGGACGAGAAGGCGAGCTTCGATTTATCGCAGGCGGTACGAACACTCGATACCCAACTTCGTCCCGCCGGGATGCCCGCGCAGCCGGACTTTCCCAGCTTCGCCTCGGCGAAGGAGCGCTCCGACACGGCCAAGAGACAATTCCAGGCGATCGTGGACAAGTATCCGCACACTCGCACGGCGGATATGGCGCGCTACTTTTTGGGAGTGACGTCTGCGACCGCGGGCGACAATGCTGCCGCAGAAAGCAATCTCAAGGCTGTGGCTTCGACCGGCAGCAAGGAGCTGGCTTCAGTGGCGAAGCTCGCGCTGGCCGCTCTCTACGGCAACACCAACCGCACCAAGGATGCCGTGGCCCTCTACCAGGAACTTATCAGCCGGCCCACGCTTTCAGTGAGCAAAGCGACAGCGCAGTTGCAACTGGCGGAACTCTACCGGACCAGCAATCAGCCGCTCGACGCCAAGCGCCTCTACGAGCAGATCAAGAAAGACAATCCTTCCCCGGAAGCCGCGCAGATTGCAACCCAGAAGCTGGCGGAGCTGAAGTAGACCACCAGAGCACGCTGGCGGCAATAATTCAGCCCTCGTCCGTTCCCGATTGCTTACTTTCGTAAGGTCACAACCGACTTTTGCGGTGAGTTGCAGCCCTGGCTCAGGGAGAATTGACAGGAGTGCATTCTCGTCCTTGAGTGAGGGTTCATGAAGACGTTTCGGCAGAGGTCTGAATTCCTTGCGGTCGGCTTTCTGATTTGGTTTACGTTCTCCGCCTTGGGACAACAGGCGGATTCCGGGCAGAGTCTGGGCGACGTGGCGCGGAAGCTGCGCAAGGACACCACCAACGAAGTCAAAATGACGGACGCGGACACGAAGAAGCTCTTCGAGTCTGTGGACACGATTTTTGCGTTTGCGGCCGAGGATACTGGAATGCCGAAGCACGCGGCGGTAAAGCGAAGGCTGGTGAGCAAGGCCGATGTGGAAAAATATGCAGCCGGGCAATTGGCGAAAGAAGAATTTACCAAGAGGTTTGCGCAAGAAGAGCTGAGTATGAAGAAGCTCGGCTTTCTGCCACGGGATTTCAATCTAAAGGAATTTCTGGTGAAGTCCACCGGGCAGGAGATTGCGGCTTATTACGACGACGAGACGAAGATGATCTCCATGCTGAACTGGGTGCCTCCCGACCGCCAGGAACCGATTCTGGCGCACGAACTGACCCATGCGCTGCAGGACCAGAACTACGATTTGGCAAAGTGGATGAAGGCCGGGAGCAAATCGGCGGATGGCAGCGCCACCGACGACAGCGCTATGGCGCGCAAAGCCGTGGTGGAAGGTCAAGCCATGGTGGTGTACGTGGATTACCTGCTGAAGCCGGTAGGGCGCAGCCTGGAAGACCTTCCAGGGCTGATCTACCAGATGGAAGAGCCGGCGGTGAAGGCGGTGATCGATTCCCAGCTCATGCACGATGCGCCGATGATCCTGCGCGAGGCGGGAACATTTGCCTATAACGAAGGCTTGATCTTTGAAGGCGAGCTGCTGCACAAGGGCGGGAAGCAGATGGCGTTTGCGGGGGCGTTCACGCGTCCGCCGCGGAACTCGCACGAAGTGTTGCAGCCGGAGGCTTACATACAGGGTGAGAAGCTTCCGCCGGTGCGCATCCCGGACATGCGAGAAGCGCTAGGCGGCCAGTATGACGTGTACGACTCGGGCGGAATTGGCGAGCTGGATGTGCGCGCGCTGTTGAAGCAGTACGGCGAACGGAAGATTGCGGATGATGTTGCGGCGGCGTGGCAGGGTGGGGCGTTTGTGGCCTTCCGGCGGAAGGACAAGGCGGCTGAGGTATCGGCCAGCACGGGTGACCTGGCACTGCTGTACATTTCGCGGTGGAAGACACCGCAAGCCGCCGAGCGGTTTGCGCACTTCTACGCGGGAGCAGTGTCGCAGCGCTATCACAGCGCGACGGCGCAGGATGTGCCGGCTTGTTCGGGGGCGAATTGTCCGGTTTCGATGGCACAGATTACCACCGAGGAAGGACCGGTGATTGTGGAGCATTGGGACGATAATAGCGTGATCGTCTCAGAGAGCTTCGACACGGCGACGGCAGCCAAGCTGCACACGGCACTGCGCGATGAGAAGGGCGCGACCCATGCGGAGAATCTTCCGCAGGAAGAGCTGGGATTGCGGCTGTTCGAGATTCCGGCGTTTCAGGCTTTTGCACGGGAGATTGGGGAGCGGATGGCGGAGGGAATGAGTCGAGAGGCTGGGCGCTAGCCTGAGCGTCTTAGAAATGCACCAAGTCCGGCTGCCGTTGACTGCTTAGAGCTCGCCTAGCAGGGATCGTTCAACGTCGAGCTGGCGGCAGGTCGGCCGAATGACTGCTTCCGCAAAGTTGGACTCCGTGAACTGGAAGCCGTAGCGAAAAGCGTTTCTCTGGCGAACCATGGCATAAATGGTTACGGGGCCGAACGGAAGAGTGAAGGCCAACTCCACGACCTCGCCCACGGGAATTTCAATTCGGAGCAGGGCTGAGATTCCAGATTCGCTGATGTCCACGGTTTGACCCTTCAGCATCCCGCAGGTCCTGGAATTGATACTAATATCGACCTCAATTTTGAAGCGCGGCTGGCGACGGGCGTCGACGATGCCTCGGACGCGGCCAGCTGCGGACTGATTCTGCGGTTCCAATTTCAACTCTTTCCGACTAGATCCACTGGACGCACTCGCAGCGTGAGATGGCGCCGACCTGCGGTGGTATTGCAAGTCGAGAAGATCTGTATTTCCTATCGGCATAAGGCGGAGGAACATTAGGGGTGGGAGGACTGCACGGGAACCCCATTCCACTTTTCCTGCTGGTTGAGTAGGATGATTGTCCAGGTCACAATTCGACCCAGGAAAACATATGGCTGACTTCACACTGCGGGTTAATGGTAGCGAGAAAAAGGTGAGCGTCTCGCCGGAGACTCCGTTGCTCTGGGTGTTGCGAGACACGCTGGAACTTACAGGAACGAAATTTGGCTGTGGAGCCGGGCTCTGCGGAGCGTGCACTGTGCACCTGGAGGGATCGCCGATTCGGTCCTGCTCCACGCCGGTCTCGCAGGTTGCCGGAAAGAGCATTACGACGATTGAAGGCTTAGGGGCCAACGGGCTGCACGTGTTGCAGCAGGCGTGGATTGCCGAAGAAGTTCCGCAATGCGGCTATTGCCAGGTGGGGCAGATCATGACGGCCGCAGCTCTGCTGGCGAAGACGCCGAATCCGAGCGACGAGCAGATCACGCAGGCGATGAACGGCAACCTTTGCCGCTGCGGTACGTATGAACGGATTCGGAAGGCGATTCATCGGGCTTCGGGAGCGGGGGCGGTGGGTGCGGGAGGTGCGCGATGAGCCCGCTAAGCCGGCGTGAATTCGTTGCGGTTGGAGTGGCGGCGGGAGCAGGGCTGGTGGTGGGCTTCTACCTGCCGCACCAGGGTCGATCGGGCAAGGAAGTGTTCTCGCCGAATGCTTATCTGCGAATCACGCCGGACAACAAGGTCACGATTGTGGTGGCGCGCTCGGAGATGGGGCAGGGTGTGCGCACGGCGTTGCCCATGATACTGGCGGAGGAACTGGAAGCGGACTGGAAGCAGATTGAGATCGAGCAGGCGGGAGCGAGCACGCTCTACGGGGATCAAGGCACGGGCGGCAGCGCGAGCGTAAAGACGACGTGGGACCCGATGCGCAAGGCGGGGGCGGCGGCGCGGGAGATGTTGATTTCGGCGGCGGCGCTGACGTGGGGAGTGCCGCGATCGACATGCACGGCGCAGGACGGCGGCGTTGTGCATGGGGCGTCGAAGCGGCGGCTCAGCTACGGAGAGCTTGTCGAGAAGGCCGGCACGCTGCCAATCCCGACGGACGTGCCGCTCAAGCAGAACAAAGACTACAAGATTGTTGGACAACGCCTGGCTCGCGTGGACACTCCGGCTAAGGTGAAGGGAGAAGCCCTATTCGGCATCGATTTCCGGATGCCGGGGATGAGGTACGCGGTGTTGTCGCGGTGTCCGACGATGGGGGGGAAAGCGCTGAGCTTTGACGATAAGGAGTCGAAGAAGATTGCCGGCGTGAGTTACGTGGGGAAAATCGGCGATGCGGCCGTGGCAGTGGTGGCCGATAGTGTCTGGGGCGCGATGGAAGGACGGCGCGTGCTGAACGTGAGTTGGGATGATGGCCCGAATAAAGACTTGAACACGGCGGCGGTAGTGGAATCACTCAAGCAGGCCGCGGCGAAGAAGGGCGCGAGTTTGTATTCCGCTGGTGATGTTTCGGAAGTTACGGGGCGCCGGGTTGCGGCGGAATATCAGTTGCCCTTTATGGCGCACGCGCCAATGGAACCGGGAAACTGCACGGCGAACTATCAGGGATCAGGCTGCGAGTTGTGGGCTCCGACGCAGGTACCGCAGGATTGCCGCGATCAGGTTGCGAAGGCGCTGGGCTTGGATCCTGACCAGGTGAAGGTGAATGTCACTTTGATGGGCGGAGGCTTTGGCCGGCGGCTGGAGTATGACTACGCGGTGGAAGCGGCGCTGGTATCGAAGGCCGTGAATACACCTGTGAAAGTGATCTGGACTCGGGAAGATGATATGAGGTTTTCGACCTACCGTCCGGCGAGCCTGCATCAGTTGAGCGCTGTGCTGGATGGAGCGGGGTGGCCGGTGGCATTTACCCACCGGATCATTGCGCCGTCGATTAGTGGGCAGAAGGGGCAGCCAGGAACGGGAGGGATTGATCCGGACCTGACGGATCAGGCGGGGTTCCTGTACGGGGTGGGAAATGTTTCGGTCGAGAATGTGATCGCCGAGACAGCGGTGCCGCTGGGCTGGATGCGATCCGTTTATGCGCTTCAGACAGCGTTCGCGAGCGAAAGTTTTATCGATGAACTGGCGGCTGCCGCGGGGAAAGATCCGCTGGAATACCGGCTGCACCTGTTGGCGAAGGATCAGAACATCCAAAACTTCGATACAACGTGGCACACGGCGCGAATACGCGGAGTGCTGCAACTGGCGGCTGACAAGGCGGGATGGAAGAGTGCTTTGCCAGCGGGACGCTTTCGCGGGATCGCCTGCTTCGCATGCTTTTCTTCTTACATGGCCGAAGTGGTGGAGATCAGCATGGAGAATGACGTGCCGCGCGTGCATTGCGTGGTGGCCGTGGTGGATTGCGGGCAGGTGGTGAATCCCAGCATTATGGAGCAGCAGATTCAAGGCGGCATCGTTTACGCGCTGTCGAATGCGTTGCGGGCCAAGATCACGATCGAGAAAGGGCGCGTGGTGCAAGGCAATTTCGACGACTACGCACCGGTGCGCATGGACGAGACACCAGTCGTGGAGGTTTATGCCGTGCCGAGCACAGAGGCGCCGACGGGGATTGGAGAGCCCTCGGTGCCACCGCTGGCACCGGCTCTGTGCAATGCGATTTATGCGGCGACGAAGAAGAGGATTCGGGCGTTGCCGATCTTGAGCTGAGGACAGCATGAAATGTCTGCGGATCATGCGCTACGCCTTGCTGCTGGTGTCTTTGGGCGGGCTGAGCCTGTTGCCAGCCCAGATCGCTGCGTCCGGCCCCTCGAGCCAGCCAGTCTCTTCGGTGCCTGCAGCGCGGGCGGCGCGCCTGCGGCGGGGTATTAACGCGAGTGAATGGTTTGCGCAGGTTTATGACAAGCGCGGTTACACCAAGGAGCACTTTCAGAACTGGACCACGGCGCAAGACATCGCACTGATGGAATCGATGGGTTTCGATCACGTCCGGTTGAGCGTTGATCCGCAACCGATGATGGTGAGCCACCGGCCTGACGAGATTCCGGCGGAGTATCTGGGATATCTTGACGCTGCGGTAAAGATGATCCTGGATCGGGGGCTGGCCGTGATAATCGATCTGCATCCGGACAGCGACTTCAAGGCACGGCTGGCGAAAGACGACAGCTTTGTGCAGGAGTTCGCCGATTTCTGGCGGGCTCTGGCGAAGCATTATTCGACTTGGGATGTGGAGCGGGTGTTCTTTGAAATTTTGAACGAGCCGGAGTTGACCGATCGTTACCGCTGGTACGGCGTGCAGACGAAGCTGGCAGTGGCGATTCGCGAAGGCGCTCCGCAGCACACGATGATCGCGGCCGGAGCGCGCTGGTCGGACGACGATGATCTGGTTTTTATCGAACCCCTGCGTGATCCTAACGTGATTTATGCCTTTCATTTCTACGAACCGCACATCTTCACACACCAGGGTGCGACGTGGGGCATGTATTTCTGGCATTGGGTGAAGGGTCTGCATTATCCGTCGTCACCGGAATCGGCTGCGAAAGTAGCGGCGGGTGTGCCTGACGCGGTGGACCGTCTGGCAGTGATCCGGTATGGGCAGGAGCACTGGGATGCGGCGCGCATTGACGCCGAAATTACGCAAGTCTCGGAATGGGCGCGGCAGCGGGGAGTTCCTGTGATGTGCAACGAATTCGGCGTATACCGTGACTACGCGGACCCGCGGGATCGCGAGGCGTGGATTCACGACGTGCGCTCGGCGCTGGAGCAGCACGGCATGGGCTGGACCATGTGGGATTATTCGGGCAGCTTCGGAGTCGTAACGAAGAAGGATGGGAGGAGCGTCCCGGATGAAGCCACGCTGGGGGCACTGGGGCTGAACGGGCCGGCGGAGAAATGATTCGTGGTACGAAACGTAAGTTAGGGAACGTGACTACGGAGCGGCCGCGGGCATGGGCTGGCCTACTGTCATCTCGAAGATTTTGATGTTGTTGCCGAACGACTCGAAGCGCAGGCCGTGAAATCCCGCAAAGTGCCTCTGCAAATCCTCGGGAAGATCTACTTCCCATCCTGCCTGAACAACCCAGACGGTGTCTCCGGGCTTGAGACTGTAGGATTGCACGAGTCGCCGCCATTCCTCGGGGAAGTTGCCGGCCCCAAACATCCATGCGGTTTTATAGTCGGTGGCAACGACTCGGTGGTCCCCGCAGGAAAATTGTTCAAAGTTGGCGGGGGCAGCTTCGAAGGAAACGGGATGCTGGCGGCAAAGATAGTGACCAAGAATAAGATCGGTCTGGTAGTCGGTGAAGATGAGATCGGAGGGATCAATATGCTTCCTCACAAAGTCCATCGCCTGCGCCATGTTTGTTCGGCTTTGATCGGCGCGGTCCATGCTCGGCCGGCGCGGTTTGCCGAAGGCGACGCACAACACGATGACGAGGGCCGCGATGGCAAGGCCGCGCGCCCATCTTCCCGCCGCCAGGCGCACTATTACTGAGCTGACGCCGGCCACTCCCGGGATCGTCAGGAAAGCAACGTGCCGGGTGCCGCCGTATGGATATAGATGAGCCAGGCTGGCGCCGGCGGCGACGACGAACGGAAGCAGCAGGAATAATCCAAACCGCCGCGGAGAGGTTTGATCCTCCGACAAGGCTTTCCCACACAGAAGGAGTGCGATTCCCACCACGAACAAGAGGCACATGGCATCGCCCACGGCGAGCTGCCCGAAGAAATATTGAAAGACTCCAAAGGTGTGGCTCACCAGAAATATCAGCGGGTTGTCATGAGCGGGCTCGAAATACGAATGCCGCAGATAATACTCGCTCATCCAGCCCTGCAACGCGGTTCTTGATTGGCCCGCACCGAGTTTCGAAAGGTGAGTTCTGTATAAGAACACGGCGAGAGCCAGCGCTCCGAGTTGTCCGATCGCCCAGGCCGCCACCAAGTTGGCGGGCGGATGTTCCGTGAAGATTCTGAACAGGACATAAATGCCGAGTGCCGCAGCGAACCAGAACGCCGAGTAGTGAAACAGCATGGCGAGGTAAAGACAAAGGGGAAAGGCCGCCATCCGGCCGGGAGAGTTCTCCGTGAAAGCCTCATCGAGAAAGTACACAGCGCTGGCCAGGAATGCCAGAAGCAAAGAGTACTGCCGAACCTCCGCCCCGAGCAGGACGATGGGCGGAAGCAAGGCGACGAGAAGAAGTCCGATGAGACCCGCAAGGTGGCCCGCAGTCTTGCTTAGCCATTTGTAAAACATCCAACAGAAAACCATGCCCGCAAGCACTGAAGGCAGGCGCAGCCAGAGTTCTGAAGTGCCGAGGGCGCGCCAGAAATAGAGCAAGAGGATGAGCAGCGGAGGATGGGCCGAAGTGAGACTTGCCTTGTAGGCAAGAGCCAGTGAGACCTGATTGGCCAGACGGAAATGAAGCGCCTCATCGGCGTTGAGGAACGTTCCGGAGGCCATCCAAAGGCGGGCGAGAAGCGCGAGCAGAGTGATTAAAGCTGCCGCAAGATTGGTGCGACTTTCTAACCATTCATTTTCTCTCTCTCGCGAAGTCGCCATAATGCGTCCAGTCATAATAACCGCAGGCGAGTTGGAACCGAGTTGACTGCGTCTGTTGAAACTTTTTGATAATGTCCCCTCACGGACCGGATAGAGATGTCCCCTTAGACTGAGACCTCCAGCCAGGGAGGTCTTGTTGAAGAGGACGGCCATGAGCACTCGTGAGCTGGAGCGAGTGG
>JBAUVZ010000485.1:0-5220 GCA_049583505.1 Candidatus Sulfotelmatobacter sp. | reverse complement strand
GGACCACGTTGAGGTTGAAGACAGCGACTACGAAGAGGAGGACGAGATCGCGGCGTCCGAGGGCGCGGATCAGGTGGGGCTGGGCGGGTTGGGCGGTGGTGGACAATTTCTCTTTACGGTCGCCTCGCTTCGCTTGGCGGACAGCCGAGGCGGCTGTCTCCACATGAGCATTGGTGGTGCATGCGGGGCGGGCGTGGGCGCCCGCCCCACACATACACATCTAGTGCGTGGCCAGCGCCGGCTGGCCGATGCGTTCTTGCTGCGCTTTCGCGAGCGATGCCGCGATGTCGTCGAAAGCCGCGAGGTGCTTGTCGATGTCGGCCTCGGTGTGCTGCACGGAAATGGTCCACTGCTCGTCCCACCAATAGGGCTGCGGCATTACGCCGCGGTTGACCATGGCGAACCAGTAGTGGCGCCAGAGGTCGATATCGACGGTAGTCCAGTCGCGGTAGTTGCGAATTTCTTTGGGATAAAACATCAGCGCACCGTTGGCGCCGGCTTGCGCGATGTAGGCCTGCAGTTCAACTTTCGCGATGGTCTTGCGATATCCGTCGGCTAGCTTCTTGCCGAGTTTGTCGACGTGGGCGTAGTTCGCGCGGGTGAGGACCTCGCGGAAAGTCGCCAGGCCCGCGGCCATCGAAACCGGATTTGTGTTGTAAGTGCCGCCGTGGAAGACCTTGTGTTGCGAGATGAGATCCATCACGGACTTGCTGGCGCCGAATGCGGCGAGCGGGAAACCTCCACCAATCGATTTGGCCAAGCAGATCATGTCGGGATGGACGTTGAAGTATTCGCTGGCGCCTCCCCAGCCCAGTTTGGCGCCGGTTTTTACTTCGTCGAAGATCAGGAGGGCGCCGTTTTTGGTGGCGATCTCGCGGAGACCCTGGAGGAAGCCGGGTTCGGGCATGCAGAGGCCGACGTTCATGAGGATGGGCTCGAGAATAATCGCTGCGATCTCGCCGGGATTTTCTTTGAACCGGCGCTCGACCGTGGCGAGGTCGTTGAAGGTGGCAATCTTAACGTTTGCAATTGCGGATTTCGGCACACCGAGGCCGCCGGTGACGGATATCGGATTATCGATGTCGCCGAAGTCGGGAGCGTGGGGCTTTACGCTGACCAGAGCGGAGTCATGCAGTCCATGATAAGCGCCTTCAAACTTTACGATTTTGTCGCGACCGGTGGCGGCGCGGGCCAAGCGGATGGCGTGCATGGTAGCTTCGGTACCGCTGTTGCCGAAGCGGCACATCTCGACTGGAAAGCGGTTGCAGATTTCCTCGGCGAGTTCCCATTCCATGTCGTGAGGCATGCCGAACATGGTGCCGGTAGAGAGGCGTTTTTCGACGGCTTTCATGACGGCGGGATGACAGTGTCCGGCCATGAGCGCGCCGAACGTGAGGTTGTGGTCGATGTATTCGTTGCCGTCGAGGTCGCGGAACTTGCTGCCGCTGGCTTCTTTCACGAAGATGGGCCAGGGGTCGTAGTGGCGATAGTTGCTGGCCACGCCGAGCGGGATGCGTTTGAGATTCTTTTTGTGCGCTTCGGCGGATTTCGGGGTGCGGCGCTCGAAAGTTGCGAGCTCCTTCTGCAGATCGGGATACATCGAATTCTCCGGGAAACTCAGGCCGGCGGTTTCTTGGTAAAGCTGCGGGCCATTAGAATGCCGGGACAGGCGGGCCGTCCCGGGTGTATTTCTTATTCTAATACCTAAAGCTAGAAAAAGAACTTCAAAGCAAACTGCAACAGGCGCGGATCTCCGGCCGACGTGATCTTGCCAAACAAGGTCGGACCATCCGAGAAGTGCCC
The DNA here is from genome assembly GCA_049583505.1 of Candidatus Sulfotelmatobacter sp. Classification (GTDB taxonomy): domain Bacteria; phylum Acidobacteriota; class Terriglobia; order Terriglobales; family Acidobacteriaceae; genus Sulfotelmatobacter. Next base: position 3,417 of record JBAUVZ010000485.1, on the reverse strand, counting down.
GTCCGGGTTCGAAAAGTTCGTGCGGTTGAAGACGTTAAAGATCTCCGCGCGGAACTGAACATATCTGGTCTCGCTCAGGGCAATCTTCTTATGCACCGAGAAGTCCCAATCCATAAGTCCGGGCCCGCAGCAAAGTGCGCGCTGTGTGCCGTTGTTGAACGAGCCGAGCGGCGGGTCGGAGAACTGGTTGTAATTGAGATAGAAGCCTCCTGTTTTCTTCGGATTCTCGATCTGAAGCGGTCCGTTCAAACTCGGAGCCTCAGTACCCAGAAAGAAGAAGCTGTTGATCAGCTCGTTGTCATCCGCCGTATCGAGGCGGATGGGAAATCCGCTCTGGAACTGCGTAATGCCGGAAACCTCCCAATCGTTCACCACTTTGCCGGCGAAGCCCTGGCGCTTGGCGATTGGAAGCTCCCAGTCGTAGCTGACTACGAAACGCTGCTTCGAATTGAATAGCGACAGACCGCGGCTGGCGGCGAAGTTGAAGGGATTGAGGGTTTCCTCGAACGTGGAACCGTCGTCGATTGATTTGCTGAACGTATAGGCCGCCTGGAATTGCAAACCGTGAGAGAAACGCTTCTGGAGCATCATCTCCAGTGCGTTGTAGTTGGAGTTGGCGATGGTGTCTTCGGCGAAGATGTCGGTGAATACGGGAATCCCGTCGACAGGACAACCAGTGTTGGCCGTAAACGCAGGCAGCGTTGAATTGCAATTCGGCGAGGAATAGGGGCGCAGTCCTACGAGGTTGATCGTTTGCGGGGGGTTGGTTCCGGTGATGATGCTGCCGTTGGGCATGTGGAACTTGAAGCCAGCCGGAATGGTCACGCTCCACTGCGAGTCTTCGAAAGTGGGCTTGCAACTGGCCTGGACGCCGTAGGAGGAAACATTTGCCGGGTTCGCTGCGGCGATGCTCATGATGTCCACGCAGCTCGCTGGTGTCGAGGGATTGATGTCGTGAGTAGCCAGCAGGCGATGCCCTTGTGACCCGACGTAGCCGATTTGGAACATCGTGCTGTTGCTCAGTTCGCGCTGGATCGTAAGGTTGTATTGCGTGGTGTACTGCGAGCGCAAGTGCGGACCGAATTCGCCGTAGAGCAGGATTGGGCGAAATAGGGATAGATCGGTGGGCTGCCCTTTTGTCGGAGTGATAATTCCGTTGAAAGGATTAGGATTTGTGAAGTCGCCCTGGGCTACATAGGGAGTATTAAAGAAGGTATCAGCGAGCGCCGTGCTGCCTCCAAAGGGGGGCTCCGCGCCGAACTGGGCCAGGACCAGTTCCTCGATGGGATTATAAAAAAGACCCCAGCCGGTGCGAATGCTGGTCTTGCCATTGCTGCCGAACAACTTTGCCAACGGACCACTGGTGAAGTTTGGACTGTAAGCCAACCCTATGCGGGGGGCAATAGACTTGTAGTACGTGGAGGTCATGCCAGCCGGGACGCCAGGATCACCCGGGACTACCAAGCCGGTGGGTGCAGCGCCCGTGTTAGTACAGTTTGGATTCGGCACGCTGGTCGGGGTGAGGGTTTCCCAGTAAGACGCGCTGGTCGTGATGCCGCAGGGGTAGACTCTCGAATTCTGTCCGGGCCGGAAGGTTTCCACGTGGCCGCTAATATCAACCAAGGGGGGAGAGTATTCCCAGCGTAAGCCGTAATTCAGGGTCAGGTTGGGCTTGATCTTCCAACTGTCCTGCGCGAAGGGATAGGCGGCGAAGCTACGAATATCCTCGCGCTGACCGGAGCCTTGCACGTAGAGATCATTCAGGCCCAGCAAGAACTCGGCATAATTGTCACCATCGGTAGGAACGATGGCATTGGGGCCGCTGTTGTTGAACGTGTATTCGCCATTTACGTCGAAATAGTAGTACTGGTCGAAGCGGGCACGGCGAACGTCCAGACCGAACTTGAAGGTGTGATTGCCCTTCACCCACGTAAGCTCATCGGACCACTGAAAGCTGTTCCCGACCTGGGGCAGGAAACCCTCGAAGTTATTGCCGAATGACGCGCCCCCCGAGATGATGACGTAGGGCACGCCGGTGAGGCTGGAGGGCAGTCCTGGAGTAATACCGAACTTAGGGTTGGTCCCGAACTGGCCCTGGATCGAGTTCGCCCCAACGCTGGAATCGGATATCCCAGTGAAACAAAAAGCGGCGGCCGCTCCGCTACAAGAGGATGTAACGGCGTTTGTAGTTTGCGACTTCAGGAACCCGAGCTCGCCCTCACGCATGTAGGTGAAGTGGGCCTCGTTCACCAGGGCGTTGTTTATGGTCCAGGTGTGAGTCAAGTTCCACTGCTGGAAGCGCAGGTTGTTGTAGTTTCCAAAGCCTGGGACGTTGGCACCGGCCTGCTCGAAGGTGTCGTAGGGCTGCAGCTGGCGCTGATCGTTGAAGTAGTAATAAGCGGTGAAGGACTGACGGTCGTTGATCTTGTGGTCGAAACGTGCGGTAAATTGATCGGCGTTGTCGGTACCGACAGGGATGGCCTGAAACAGGCCGTTGTTGCCGGCAGGAATAAACTCCTGCATCAGGTTGGCAGCCACTGGATCCTGGCATTGGGACGGGATCGTACCGTTGGGAAAAACGGTGTTCCAGTCAATGGTTGCCGTACCCGACTTTGAATCGGTTGGAAGGCCCGCGATCCCATTCGCACCCAAGCCCAGCGCTGCATCGCAGCCAGGCCGTCCGTCGAGAGCCTGAGCCACAAACGGACTTGTGATGCCGTAAGGAGCGGGTGTCGTGAGATTTGGATTGATTACGTTAAAGGCTCCCTGGCCACCAAAGTTTCCGCTTACGGCATTCCTTTCCGCAGGCGTGGGCACATTCAGTAAATCTCCTACCGTTCCAGCACGGACGCGGCGGCCCTCATAGGATAGGAAAAAGAAAGTGCGATCCTTCTTGACCGGGCCACCGAACGTGCCACCGAACTGGTTCTGGTTGAGTTGCGGTGTGGAGGGGGCGGGGTAGCCGCGGGCATCCAGTATTGTATTGCGGAAGTATTCGTAGACGTTTCCGTGAAAGGTATTGCCGCCAGACTTGGTGATCACGTTGACTACGGAGCCGGAGTTGCGGCCGTATTCGGCGTCGAAGGTATTGGTGATGACGCGAAACTCTTCGACGGCGTCGGGAGTGGGTTGTATGGTCGGGGTATTCACGAACTGGTCGTTAGCGTCACCGCCGTTGACGTTGAAGTTGTTGGCTCGAGTGCGACCGCCGTTGACCGAGACCGATCCGGCATCGTCGGCGCCCGCGAACAAAGCGCCATTGCTCGATCCAAGCTGGGACTGCACACCGGGCTGAAGTTGCAAGAACTGGTAAGTATCGCGGGTGTTCAAGGGCAGTTCGTTCACCGAGCGGTCGTTGATCACGGCGCCGAGCTGAGTGCTGGTGGTATCAATCTGAGGAGCTTCCGAGGTTACTTC
>JBAUVZ010000484.1:0-4285 GCA_049583505.1 Candidatus Sulfotelmatobacter sp. | reverse complement strand
GTGATCCTCAGCTTCCCGACCTTGGTCTTCACCGGTTTCGCGCTGAAGTATCCCGAGGCATGGTGGGCGCGTCCGTTATTGCTTTGGGAAGGCCACTTCGCGTTTCGGGGCATAGTGCATCGCACTGCGGCGGTTGTACTAGTCGCTGCGACCGTCTACCACGTGATTCATCTCGCCGTAGTCCGGCGGGACCGGCTGTTCCTGAAAGCGATGCTGCCCCAGCCGAAAGATGCGGCCGATCTGGTGCACGTGTTTGCTTACAATCTCGGACTCACGAAAATCGAACCGCGCTTCGCCAAATTCAACTACGCTGAGAAGGTGGAATATTGGGCATTCATATGGGGTACGGTGGTGATGACGGTCTCCGGGTGCCTGCTGTGGTTCAATGATTTCACGCTGCGCTATTTCCCCAAGTGGGTCTCGGACGCGGCCACCGCGGTGCACTATTACGAGGCGCTGCTGGCCACGTTCTCGATTCTGCTCTGGCATTTCTACATGGTGATCTTCGATCCACTCGTCTACCCGATGGATACTGCCTGGCTCAACGGCAAGGTTCCCGCCGATCACTACCGTTATTCCCGCCCGGAATATTACCGGGCGCTGGAACGGGCCCATCTGGTCGAACTCCCCACCAAGTCTGCTGATTACGCCGAGGAGCCCGGCGCTGCAGATGCCCCAAGCACTGATCCGCCCACGAAGAATTAGGAGCGAAAAAGCCGGTCACCACCTGGCCCTTGTCGGAAGACATTCCTTTACGCTGTGATCAGTGACTCCAACGCAACGCGGTTGGGGATGACAAGCGTAGAGCCGCTCTGCTGGATCAGACGCTGCTTCTTGAAACCTGCGAAAAGCCGGCTAACGGTCTCGCGCGAGGTACCGATCATCTGACCGATCTCTTCGTGAGTCAGAGCCAGCTTCATCTGGCTGGGGTTCCTGGCTGCGGTGTTCTGGTCGAGCCAGCCCACGAGCAGTCGAGCCAGCTTTTCGCTGGCCGAATCAGAAAGAATCAGGTCACGGATTTCGCGGCAGGTGGAAGCATAATCGGCGCTTATGTGCTCGGTCACCCACAGGGCAAGCTCGCCGTGAGCGCGCATGAGGCGCAACAAATCGCTCTGTCGCAGGAAACTGATCTCGCTGGGCTCCTGGGTTTCGGCGGTGGCTTCGTAGTGGCGTCCGGAAATTACCGCGGCAACTCCCAGAGGGCAACCGGGATCGACCATGCGCAGAATCAGCGTCCTGCCGTCGCTCCCACAAATGGAAAGTTTTACCTTGCCGTGACGGACGATGAAGACTCCGCGTGGAACCTGTCCTTCGGCAAACAGAACAGCGCCCGTGGGATAGGTGGTAGTGACTGCTTCCTGCTCCAGGGCATCGGCTAAAGCTGGAGAAAGATCGCAAAAGGTTTTGTCGGCTGATGCAACTTTCTGGATGTGGTTTACGATATGAGTGGCCATGAGTGCCTCCGCTTACAGTCCTACCTTGGCAACTCCATCGCCACTTTTCCCAGGCTGGGCACAACTTCCGCGAAAGCGTCTAAGTGACACATAATAAGAGGCTTAACTAGATTCAAGCAGATACAGCCATATCTGTCGCTTTTCCCCGAGAAGTGCGGGGGTGCGTGCTTTCCCCCAGAGATGTGTGATCTCCATCACCAGTCGATCGGTTACAGGGCACGAACCCGTGGTTGGCGAAGTTTCGGATCGGCGCCCGCTTTCACCCCAACGTCGAGTGGAGCGTATTCAGCAGAGCGGCTCGGCTAAACGGCTTCTCGAGGAGGGTTACGCCCGGCTTCAACACCTCGCGGTTCGCCATCAGTTCGCCAGTGTAACCTGACATATATACGACTTTCAGAGCTGGGCGCGATGCAACCAGGCGTACCGCCAACTCCGGACCGCTCATGCGGCGCATCACGACATCGGTCAACAACAGATCGATTGGATCAGGATGAGAGTCCACCCATTCGAGCGCGGACTTGCCATCATCCGCCTCGACCACGATATAGCCGTGTTCCTGGAGAAGTTTTTTAGTCAGGCTGCGCATGATTTCGTCGTCTTCTACCAGCAGGATCGTGGTCCCCCGCCGTTTCGGACTGACGGTTTCCGCTTCAGGCTTGGATCCGAGACCCATCTTGTGCTCCGCGCTGGGGAGATAGATTTTGAATGTCGTCCCTTGCCCCGGTTCGGTGTAGACCAGGGTATATCCTCCGCTCTGATTGACGATGCCATACACCGTGGCCAGGCCCAAACCAGTTCCTTTGCCTTCCCCTTTTGTGGTAAAGAAAGGCTCGAAGATATGCGACACAGTGGCTTCGTCCATCCCGCTGCCGGTGTCACTCACCGCGAGCAGGACGTATTTGCCGGCGGGCATGGATTGATGTTGCTCGGCGAAGTCTTCGTCAAACCTGACCAAGTTGGTTTCGAGAATAAACTTGCCGCCGCGAGGCATCGCGTCGCGTGCGTTCACCGCGAGGTTGACCACGATCTGGTCGAGCTGGCCCGGGTCCGCCTCCACCACCGCTGAGGGCGATCGGGGCACGATGAGAATCTCGATATCGTCCCCCAGCAGCGGACGCAGCAGCTTGCTGATCTCCCTTAACCGCTCGTTCAGATCAAGGACGCGGGGCTGGACGGCTGAAGTCCGGCTGAAAGCCAGCATTTGCCTGGTCAACGACCTCCCCCGGTCGAGTGCCTTCCTGATGTTCTCAACGTAGAGCGAGGGTTCGGCGGCGGGATCGATGCGGTCGTGAAGGAATTCCGCGCAGGCGTTGATGATCCCCAGGATATTGTTAAAGTCGTGTGCCACTCCTCCGGCAAGCCTGCCAATCGCCTCCATCTTCTGCGCCTGACGAAGCTGGCTCTCAGCCCGTTTCTGGGCTGTGATATCGCGCGCAATAGCTGAAGCTCCCACGACTTCGCCGGCCGCATCACGCAAGGGAGACACGGAAACGGAGACCTCTAGGTGGCGTCCGTCTTTGGTTACCCGCACCGATTCGTGATGATCGATCCTTTCACCGCGTGCAATTTTTCGAAGAATCTCAGGAATTTCCTCCGGTCGATCGCCGGGAATTAACAGGGATATATGCTTTCCCACGACCTCTTCTGGCGAATAGCCGTAGATGCGCTCGGCTCCCTTATTCCAACTGGTAATGGTGCCGTCCAAGCCTTTGCTGAGGATCGCGTCCTCGGAAGAATCGATAATCGAGGCCAGCCTCGCCCGGTATTCCCCGAGCTGCTCGGCCGTTCTCTGGTGCAGCTCTTCATTCGCTCGGCGCAGCTCTTCTGCGATTCTCTTGCGATCGCTGATGTCGCGGATCGCGCTCAGCACGAACGCTCCCTCCTCCGTGGAGACGGGACTGAGACTGATTTCCACCGGGAATACCGAGCCGTTGCGCCTTCTCCCGTAAAGATCCAGGTCCGCTCCCATCCGCCGCGTCTTGGGAGCCTGCGCGAAGCCCTCGCGATGACGGTGGTGCTGGCCGCGATAGCTCTCGGGAACCAGGACTTCAACTTTCTGGCCAATCAATTCGTCACGGTCATAGCCAAATAGCTCTTGTGCCAGTGAATTGACTTGAACAATGGTCCCTTCGCGATCGACCGCAACGATGGCATCCGGCAGGGCTTCCAGGAGGTCGGCGGAGAGGAGAACGTCAGCCATGGTCTTGGCCGAGAGTGAGGGCGTGGGCTGACTGTGATCAGTGGAAGGTGGCAACGTATAACTCCGTGTGTTCAACCTATCGGTACTTAAATCTAGCCGGAACCTGCATGCCTGTAAAGGAGTGGGGAAGAGTGTACACTCGGATGCGGACGAGGAAATTGCGAATGAAAGGCAATCCAAAGGTAATCAAAGAATTGAATGATGCTCTGCGGGAAGAATTGACTGCGATCAACCAGTATTTTCTGCACGCGGAAATGTGCGAAAACTGGGGCTATAAGAATCTCGCCGATTACATCAAGAAGCAATCCATCGATGAGATGAAGCACGCCGAAGTGCTGATCGAGAGGATCCTATTTCTCGACGGAACACCTTCCATGGAACCTTTAAAGCTGACCGTCGGTGGAACCGTGCGCCACATGATTGAGAGCGACCTGGCGCTGGAACTGGGCGCAGTGAAGCAGTACAACGCCGCAGTGCAGATCGCTACGCAGGAAAAGGACAACGGATGAGCGGCCCCCCGATTTCTGAGACGCATTGAAGGTTAGTTTCCGGCAAAATCTACTACCTGAGAAGGGGAGGTTTGCCGTGAAGAGGAAGCGCTTTTCTGTGGAACAGATCGTGGCGGTGCTGA
>JBAUVZ010000483.1:0-3352 GCA_049583505.1 Candidatus Sulfotelmatobacter sp. | reverse complement strand
GCTCGAAACCGCGATGTCGTTGATACCCATCAGCAGCGACTCGCCTTCCACGTAGGCAAAGCTGATGTTCAGATTGCCGGGGAGGCGATGCTCCATGGAGCCGTTGATGTAGGTTTCGTCGAGACGGTTCATGATGCGGTCGCGCAGGCGATCGCGCAGGCTGGCCAACTGGACTGCCTCGCGAGACATTTCTTCCGATGCGATGGCGCATGCCTTGCCCAGCCCAACGATGCCAGCGACGTTGAGCGTGCCGGAGCGCATGCCGCGCTCGTGGCCGCCTCCGTCGATGATGGCGGAAATCTGTACCCGCGGATTCTTGCGGCGGACGTACAAGGCGCCGACGCCCTTGGGGCCGTACATCTTATGCGCGGAGATCGACATCAGGTCGATGTTCTGCTTGTTCACGTCGATCGGAATCTTGCCGATCGCTTGCGTGGCATCGGTGTGGAAGATGATGCCGCGCTCGTGGCACAGCTTGCCGATTTCAGCGATGGGCTGCACTACTCCGATTTCATTGTTCGCGGCCATGATGCTGACCAGGATGGTCTTGTCATCCATGGCGCGCTTGAGGTCGTCGAGATCGACCAGGCCGTCTTTTTGCACGGTAAGGTAGGTGACGCGATAGCCGTACTTCTCGAGGCGCTTGCAAGTATCGAGCACAGCTTTGTGCTCGGTGACCGCGGTGATGATGTGATTGCCCTTCTCGCGGTACATCTCGGCTACACCCTTGATGGCGAGGTTGTCGCTCTCGGTGGCGCCCGAGGTGAAGATGATCTCCTTGGTGGTGGCGCCGATCAGTTTCGCGATGCGCTCACGAGCCGTTTCCACGCCTTCTTCGCCGGCCCAGCCGAAGGAGTGATTGCGGCTGGCGGCGTTGCCAAACTTTTCCATGAAATAGGGCAGCATCTCCTCCAGCACCCGTGGATCCATGGGTGTGGTGGCGTGGTTGTCCATATAAATGGGCAACTTCACTCCCTGGGGAGCGGCGTGCTGGGTGACCGGAAGCTGCTGGGGGACTTTTACATCCGTGCTCATAATTGCTTCTCCTACCTGGTTAAATGCCTAGGTCTTCTTCTTCTTTACTAAACGATCGTGACCAGTTCGGCGGGCTTGACAGTGGCACCTTCAGCCACTTCTGGTTCTTCCCGCATATGCGAAATCTTGATGCGTTTCAGCACGGCTTCGATGCTGTCATTCACCTTGCGCAACGGTTCGCGGATGTTGCAACGGTCGCTCTGACCGCATTCCCCGCGAACGGTGACGCAGGAGGTGATGAACAATGGGCCGTCGATGGCCTGAATTACCTCGAAAGCCGAGATCGTATGCGCGGCGCGCGCCAGCCTGTAACCTCCGTTGGTGCCATGCTGAGATTGCAACAGACCAGCCTTGGCCAGTCGCTGGAGAATCTTGGCCAGTGCCTCGGGCGGGATGCCGAAGGAATCCGCCACGTCCTTTGCGCTGGCGCTACGAGTGCCCTCATGAGCGTGGTCGGCCAGGTGCTTCATGGCCATCAGCGCGTAGTCCGCTTTCTTGGTTAGTTTGAGCATTCTGATTTCGGGGGACCTCCTATCCGCAAGGTGGGGATCGGAAATCCGACCTTTTCTGTCGTAATTCATTCTACGTCCATAACCCAAGATTGTGCAAGCCCTTACAGGCAACCGCTGGAAGTGACATTGGATGGTAACTATCAGGGATTGAACGGCTTAGGCTTAGGCGACGATTTCGGTCGGAAATCCAGTAGTCCGGCGGAGATCCTCATTATGACCAAGCGGCAGAGACGGGAATGAAATTCACTATGGTGTGATGCCAAGGGACTTGACAAGCGATACAGCGGGGCTAAAATACCGGAAATTCCTGCGAATCCGTCCCCGCGCGTATTTCATGAGGGCGATGCTTCCGGATTTATGACTTCTAAGCCGTTCTCGCATCCTCAAAACGCCGACAAGCAGCCTTGCAAACATCCACGCGTGCAAATCGTGAGCCGCGAAGAAGACGCCGAGTTCGTGGAGTGCCTCGAATGCCGCGAAATCTTCGAGTCCAGCGAGCTCAAGGACATGAGCATTGAGGAGCGTGCTGAAGGCGAAGCCCAGGAATCGTAAGCCAAGACTCGTAAACCGAGGCTCGTGAACCAGGACGTGTTACAGCGGTAAGCCCCAGCCCGAGATCACCATAGTAACCACGCGAAGTGGATTTCGCCTTGTTCCTGGCGGAAGGTCTGCTAGTCTGCGGGCCGGGGGAGTGCATTCCGCACGTTGCAAACTCATGCCTGCCGTAGCGCTGGTTGTCGATGACTCCATGCTTATCCGGTATACGGTCTGCCGGTTTCTGGAAGAACGCGGCTTCGCGGTGGAGGCAGCCACGAACGGCGTGGAAGCCTTGCAGATTCTCGAGCGAGTGCATCCGGACTTGATCGTTACCGACATGCAAATGCCAAAGATGTCGGGCAGCGAGTTGATTACGGCCCTGAAGAAGAACCCCGAGACCGCTAATATTCCGATCATTATAGTTGCCGGCCGCGCCAGCGGCTTCGACGAGAAGGAAAAACGGTCCAATTTCGCCATCTACAAAGACATTGACATCCAAGCCCAGCTCGAAAAGGCGCTGGATACAGTGATGGGGAAAAGCCACGGTCGAGGGGCGGGGAAGTAAACGACTCTTCGCGTCATCTTTTTTATATGGTTCTAAACTGGTCCACCAAAGTGGACTAGCGCAATCGAAGACTCGCCTCTGCAGAAAAACCCATGGGAGCAAAGTCCTTTGCCAGGAACTTGGGATAGGCGGCGGCCGCAATCATGGCCGCGTTGTCGGTAGACAGCGGCCGCGATGGGAAATACACTGGCAGGCCTTCCTGAGCGCCGTCCCGCTCGAAGGTTCTGCGCAATTCGTTGTTTGCCGCCACTCCACCAGTGACGAAAAGCGTGGCCACGTCGTAAGCGCGAGCTGCGGCCAGAGTTTTGCCGACCAGATCTTCGACGATCGCATGCTGAAATGAAGCGACCAGGTCGAGAGTCTTCTGATCACAATTCGCGAGGTAGTCTTCGAGCTTCGGTTTGGAAATGTCCGCCAGAGCCGCGCCCCGGATCTCGATAGAACGACGCATATCGTGAATCTCGACGTAACGCAGCACGGCAGTCTTGATGCCACTGTAGGAGAAGTCAAAGCGCGGGCGATCAGCCTCCACTTCTTTCTGTCCGCGGCGGTCTTTTCCGCGATGGTCCCGGCGATCGCGATGCTTGATTTGTGCCGGCAGAAACTTCACGGCTTGGGGATCGCCATGCGGGGCGAGGCGGTCGACGATCGGGCCTCCGGGATAACCGAGACCCAGCAGCTTAGCGACTTTGTCAAAGGCCTC
>JBAUVZ010000482.1:0-1535 GCA_049583505.1 Candidatus Sulfotelmatobacter sp. | reverse complement strand
CCGCCTGACGGATTTGGGCGATGGCCTCGTCGTGCCGCGCCAGCGCGGTCAGCATTTCTGCATACCACTGATGGGCAGTGGCGAAGTTAGGATTCAGTTGCAAGGCGCGGCGGAACTCGGCCTCGGCGCCGGCGAAATCCCAGTCCTTGAAGAAGCGAATGTAGGCGGCGGAGCAATGAGCCTCGGCCAGGGAATCGTCGAGCGCGATCGCTTGTTGGGCGGCCGCGCGGGCCTTCTGGCTCGCCTCATCGGGAGGCAGATTGGCCGCGAACAACGCATCGACCACGTAGGTGTCGGCAAGCCCGGCGAAGGCGAATGCGTTCTTCGGATCGCGGCTGACCGCATCCTGGAAATAGCCTTCGGCTTTGGCGAGCGCGTCCGGCGTTCGCTGATTCCAGTAGTAGCGGCCCAGCAGATAAGCCTGATACGACGCGGGGTCGATCGGATGGCGGCCGGAGAAATATTGTTTCTCGAGCGGCGTGAGCTGCACTCCAACCTGGTGGGCGATGGCCTCGGTCAGCTCATCCTGTATCGCGGAAGCGCCGCCCAGGTTCCGGCGCAACACGTCCGCCCAAAGGTGACGATCATTGCGGGCGTCAATGAGCTGCACGTTAACGGAAATGACGTCACCTTCTTTTCTGACGGATCCTTCCACAACGGCGTCCACATCGAGCTCATTGGCAATCGTGGGCAGCGACTTGTTCGAGTTCCTGTATTGTTGCGCCGATGTTCGTGAGACAACACGCAGGGACGAAATGCGGGCCAAGTCGGTGGTCAGCTCATCGGTCATGCCATCGGCCAGATAGTCCTGGCTGGGATCGCCGGACAAGTTTGTCAGGGGCAAGACGGCGAGCGAATGAACTGAGCCGGGACGGAAGGCGCGGCTGTTCCAGCGAAAACTCGCAAATCCTGCGGACGCTGCCACCACCGCCGCTAGAATTGCGACAGGCACTGCCCAGCGCATAGGTAAGGTCCAGTGCTGCGGCGAGGGAAAAGCCTTCGGCGCGCTTTCGCTTTTGGGCAGCTCGGCAGGCGCAACTCCATCGGAACCGGAGTCGGGAGCCGGTGAGGGTTGGACGATGAATGCAGGGCCGATCCACCGATAGCCGCGTCGCTCAATGGTTTCAACAAAGATCGGATTGTCGGCGGAATCCCCCAGTGCGTCGCGCAGGCGTTTGATGGCAGTGCTGATGCCCCGGTCGAAATCCACGAAGACGTCGCCCGGCCAGAGCGCCTGGCGCAACTCTTCGCGGGTAACGACTTCGTTGGGACGGCTCAACAGGAGACCCAGGGCACGAAACGGCAAGTCCTGGATGTGGACTTTGATTCCACTCTTACGTAGTTCGCCCGCGCGTAAGTCTCCCTCGAACACACCGAAGCGAACAACGGTCGGAGACTCGTATGTAGAGCGCATAGGATGACGCGCTTCGGGGGAGACTTAACATTCTATACCTTGGCGAATCTCTTCGAACGAGCATTTTCAGCCGCTCTCACCCGTCCCGCCGCGGGACAATAATCCGCACTAACCTCATGCA
>JBAUVZ010000481.1:0-1644 GCA_049583505.1 Candidatus Sulfotelmatobacter sp. | reverse complement strand
ATCCAGAAAACTGAAGACTCGCTGGCGGATGGCGGAGTCTGATGCGAACCGCTCTCTCAGGTCGTCAACCGGTTGACACTTGAGCGGCGGTTGACAAGCCGGAGGTTGACGGGCATAGCGGTTGACGGAAAACATTTGAAAAACAACGTTCTATTCATAACGCTCCGCATATCACAACTGGAGGCAAATGCGTTCAATTCAGCACCCGGATCACGATCTCCATGGCCTCGCCTGGCAAGAGATCCGGAAGACGCGGTCGGCGTTACTTCAGGCGCTGAGCCCTGGCCCAGAAACCTCGAGGAGGCACCGGGATCTTGAGGCGGTTGACAAGCCTTCGTTAACCCACGGCCCGAGAGAACCCAGTCTGCCGCTCTTCTCGACTGGGTCTGACCACACGCGCTCGAACAACAAGGCGCGCCACGCAAGGAGTCCGTCCTTCCCGGCCTTGCCGGCGCCTTCAACGCTGAAATGGTCGCGCTGAGTCCTTGAGCCTAGCATGTTTGTTTCTACACCCGAGTGAAGCCCTCAGGATCGCTGGCAAACTCGAAAAGGCTCAAAGGACTCAACCGTTTGGATGACACAAATCCAATCCGTGGCTCGATTTTGTCATTTTGAATCCGTCGCGTGTCGTCCGCATATTTAATAGCGTCAGCCGTGCGCCGGTGGGTATGGCGCGTACTTTAAAATGACGGAGGAGCAAAGACATGGCAGGCAAAACTCTCAGCGTTCGAGGGCGCGGAGAGGGGATCGAACGCGCTATAGCGATTCGAGCTCTTGGCCTTGGGATCATCGAAGAAAAAGGGCAGTGGCAGATCGTGCGTGGCGCTCCGGAGATAAAGACCAAGATGTTTGAGGATGATGAATTTCAGATGATCTTTTACATGGTCCCGCCAGTTCCGATCGAAATGTGTAAACAGTTTGGTCTTGAGCCTCTGCATTTAGGCCGTTATGCGCTTGAGATCTGGTCTAGGCAAGTCGGAAAGGTTTTAAATCTCTCTTGGGACTCAGTGGGCGCACCGCCTCGAATTGTCAGATTTCGCCGAGGCGAATGGGAAGAACGATTTCTGCGATTATTCGATCAATTGAGATGACCTGGCGTTCCAGCGTGATTCCGCATGGATGACAATGGAAGACGAGTCATTGCTGAAAGTCGTAAATAAGGCGCAGCAGAAAGAAGGGCGGTTTAAAACTCTATGTACGCAACACAAATCCCCATTAGCGAACGCGGGCAGAGAACGCCCACCGATGCTGAAGGTCAGAAACAACCGCCACGTCAACAGTCAGGGATAGGCCCGGTGTATCCGAGATGGAACGAAGCGTGACCATGAGCGACAAGCCAAGCAATTCGGCTAGGGAGCAGTTTCTTAAAAAGTGTCGTACGAATTCAGGTTACATACGCTTTACGCGAATTGCCGGATTTGACGCTGAGCGCCGCGATCGTTTCGAGGAGTCATGTTGGCGTCATCATTGCGCCGCTCTACGAAATGAACTCAAAGGTGCGCGAGCGAAACGAGCGCTCGCACATCTGACTATGTTTCGTAGCGCTCTCGGAGATCAGAGTTGGTTACCCGACCAGGTCGTTTCATCGTTTGATAGCCTACAGGACGAGCTACGGCTCTTAGCCTCCAAAGGTCGCCGCGGCCA
>JBAUVZ010000480.1:0-11506 GCA_049583505.1 Candidatus Sulfotelmatobacter sp. | reverse complement strand
GTATCTGGGTTGGTCCTGTCTATTCCGGCTGCTATGTCATCGAAGGGGTTTGAAGCCTCTTTTTGGCTCGTGGAAGGCGTTTCAACGGGTACTGGAGGCGAATTAGCTTTTGCCCTCGCCGCCGCTTGCCAAGCCGCTTTAAGCGGGTTGCAAAGCCTCCCCGTTGCGGTATCAAACAACAGGATTGTTTGTTTCCAAGGCTCGTAATGATGGGCGGGAAATAACCGCCCCACAAAGAATCCCGCGACAAGTGCGACGGGAATAAGCGAAAACGCGATTTTTTCTCTCATTGGCAGAAAAACCTCTTGTGGTCACCGCTTGTTTAGCCTATCCTCTTCGTCTTGTGTATTGGCGAACGTGGAGAAGTTGTTGCTTAGGACTTCGCTTTGCAGGAACAACTTGTCCAACGTCTCTCGGTTAGTGTGAATCGGCGGGGTATCGGACGGACAGTGCTCAACGTTGTCAAAGATATCAAGGTATTGGGCTGTGGGGTGGAACTCGCAGAACGCATCTAGCACGTCAAACCACAGTGATACTGCCTCCCGCCTAAAGCCCTGCCAAAATTCAAAGTGCGAATCGCGGCGGCTGAGCCTTGCTCGTATACCGTCCATCGTGCGAGACATGCGGCACAATTCCAAGTCTGCTTCATCCGCTGACGACAAATGCTCAATATCTAAGGGCTTTTGATTCTTTAAGAGTTGCTGACAGTGTGTATAGTCGCTTTGAGTTGCTCTTTGGCCGAATGCGACTGGAGAGGCGAAGACCAGAAGGACCGTCAAAACCGCATACCGTCTCATGTTTATCCTCTCTAAGAAACGCTACGCTAAGATGCCGTCCCTATATGCCTGCAAGATGCAACGTTCCAGCGAACCAGCGTAGTTCTTGGTTCCTTGTTCTGTTGTCAACACCAGTCGTTTCTCCGATTTATTCCACAACGCTTGCGATGAGTGGCTCGGGTCAATTGTTGCGACATCGTACACCGTCGCCTCACTTGGAACCGCCGTCATTCCGAAGTCGGATGGGTCAACCGTTTCCGTGGCGACTTCGGTTAGTACTACATCGGCGTCCGCCCCCGTATCCACCTCAATCTTGAAGTGAACATCACCAGAACCATCCTTCACACGAGCAATCTTGCTGGCAGGCATATTGCGTTCTCCGTTCAGAACATCATCCTGTACTTAGTGTCATCCTTGCCCCGACAGGCTCCTGTCCCGTGCCCGTTCATGCCGACATCTTACTCGCTCCCAGAAAGCATTGATGGTGAAAAATGTTATCATTCGGGCGATTTGGAGGGACGATGAAACGTCTAGTTCTCACCTCGCTGGTTCTCACGTCTTCACTCGTTGGGCAAGTCGAACATGCACCGACGGTCGCACAGTGCCAAGCAGACCAAAGCGCCAGCAAGACAACGCAGGCTTTCTGTATAGTCTCAGGGCAGGAGATGCCAAAATGATAAAATCCCATTCGCTGTTGCTTATCCTGCCCCTACTCGCCGCGACCTCCCTTGCGCAAAATCAGAGCAAGCAGCCTATACCGGTTTACTTGACTTCCGACTGCAACGATTCGGTGGGATCACAAGCCGAGTCCTCATTTCGAGAAAAGATCCGCGGATCCAACGGATATGTGCTGGCCTCTGAGCCGACGAAGGGGCGCTCTGGTTTTGAAGTCCTCCTTACGTGCGCTGCGGTCCCTGGCCACGATACAGGGGCTTCCGCCGTCTCCTACGTATTCGACGCGTTCCTTCCGGACGAGGCCCGATACTTTGTCACGCCAGGAGTGGGCATCGTCGGAACGGATACTGTAGACAAATGGGCACAGATCCTATTCTCCCACTTTGATAATTGGGTCGGTTCTGTACAAAAGGTTATTAGCAAGTAGTTTGTTTCCTTTTCCATTCCGAACGGGAGGAAAGCTCAATGCCAAACCCACTAGCTTCAAAAAAGAAGACAGTACCAACCTGCGCCTGCGGACGTACGGAGTTCAATGTGATAGAAACCACGTTGCCTATATCGGGCGAAGGCGCGGTGATGGAGGTTACACTGAATCGGCAATTTTGGTTGCGGATATGCAGGTATTGTTCTCAGGTAACATGGTGGTCGAAAAAGCCCGTCGCCTAGGCAGCCTTCCTCGCTCGAATCTTTTTCCACCTCGCACGCTGCGCTGCCGCGATTCTCTTCCGGCCCCCCGCTGAAAGCGTTCGTTTCTTGGGTGTTGTTTGTTTGGCTCCGTAGTACGTGCCAACAAAAGCGGCCAGAGCCACATTCAATGCTGACAACTCCTTCTCTACTCGGTCTCGCTCCTTCTTTAACTGCTTAACAACTAGAGACAGATTCCCCATTTGGTTGGTTTCCCCTAGGTTAGGCTACCAGTCTTCCGGCTTGATACCGGTCTGCTGGGTCTTAAGAATCAAAATATCGTCTCTCCAGGTAGCTATTACGAGGAACCTGGCAATATATTTCTTTCCGTTTGCGGTTTTCAGGTACACATCATACGGTAGTGTTTCACTGCTACCCTTCGGGACTCTTTGGGACTCTGTTTTCAGCAGATCGTCTTCGGGAACCGTGTAACTACCACCCCCAACAATGATACGAGGCTCGGGAAGCATGTCGAGTTTGCCAATGTCCTTACTCCCCCACACAAACACCTCTGTCTTACCGAAGTTCAGGAAGGTAAGTGATTTGTGGGGTTCATCATAGGCTAATGTGAGTGCAGGCGCAAAATTCAGGCCGAGTTGAGTTTGCAGCGCACCATTTATTTGCCCGGTCAATTGCAGCGTCTGCTGTTGAGTTGCGAGTACGATATCTTGCTCTTCCCTCAGGGACTTCATGATCCTGGCCGTTTCACCGGCACTTGTGTTCAGATTTTGGAGCACCCCTACCTGTTGATCTGCACTCGTCTTAAGTGTTTGCAGAACTGCCAGTTGCTTGTTTCCGCCCACAATTCCAAAATAAAGTTCTAGGCCGATCAGGATTATGACGATGAGTTCGAGGATGAAGTCCCGAACACCGATCCTAGATTGTTTTCGACGTTCAGCCTCAGCAATTCGCCGTTCAATTTCATCAATGAAGAATTGTGCGTCACTAAGGTCGGGTTTTATGGCTATTTCTATACCACCTGGGCCTTGCATTGATCGGGGAGCCAATCGCTCATTCGCCCTTTCGCGCAACTCGGCAATGGCCATGTGGGACAGTTCTTCAAGGTTCATCTACATCTTCCCCGTTAGCGTAATGTTATCACCTTTGCAAATCTAAGGAACGCGTGGCTGTGAAGCGTGCTCCACATTTCGGACACACCATCGTGTCGAAGGCAACGCGCTGAACCTCAGCCGGTGGGATTGAGTATGTATGGCTACGGCATATCGATATGGGTGGCCCAAACACCGCCGCGATTGCCTTAGAGATCATTGCGGTAACTGCCATCAGCGCAGCCGCGTTTCTTCTCCTTTGAAGATCGAAGGGCTGAATTGTAATTCGCGGCCCCCAGTGTGCTAGTTTGTGTCCTATGGGGGTGCGCAAGTGAGATATTCATCAGGAGAACCGATTGTGGCACAATTACACATGAAATCCCTCTGGCTGACCGCACTATTGTTCGCCCTATCCCTGCCCCTTTACGCTCAGCAAAGCACTCGACGAGACGGCAACTGGTGGCTGGAGCAGACCCCCTTGCTCAAGGCTTCATACATCACAGGATTCTTCGATGGGACAGACCTTGGAAGCAAGTTCAGTTATTGGGAGTGTCACGATGAGGATGTTTCCAAAGCGTGTCTCGTCAACTCGAAGGCAAGAGAGTCGTATGAGTTTTATGGCAACAAATACACCAAGGATGTGACCAACATCCAACTTGCCGACGGTCTCGATGTCTTCTACAAAGATTACCGAAATCGAAAGATTCGAGTCTCGGACGGCGTGTGGCTCACGCTGAATGCTATCGCAGGAAGACCTCAAGCAGACCTCGACAAGATGGTTCAGAACTTCAGAAAGAACGCTGACTAAATAGCGGAGCGTATCGGCACGTCATCGGGTGAAATCCTGAAGACCGAACCAACGGATCAGAGTGGGACGAGTCGTAGAGTTTCCAGATGCTGTCAAAGCGACGGTCACTGTAGGTTCCATCGGAGCAGGCTCGACGTGAGGATGTGGGGCGTCGAAAGCCCCATGCGAGAGTCCCAGCGTCCTCTCGTATATCGACAATCGCTGCTTCCGCAGGGGTCTAACCCACGAGTTAGCACGGGAACCGGGCTTGTCTCGCCTCAGTATCGGCCTTAGACTGTTTGCCATGAAGACCTCTGGCAGCAAGACAATCCGACGCAAAACTCGGATACGCTTCGACCCAGCCAACCCAGCGATGACCGTGTTCAAGAGTCGGTATTGGAAGCCACGCATGGTCTACGTTCTTCGGGCTGACAAACCGATCCGATATGACGCAGGTCATTCTCGCATTGTATATATCGGTGAAACTAAGAGAGGAACTCGGCGTCCGGCTGGGTCTGCTGCATCGAAAGCAATGCGGACATTTGGAGTGCTTCCGGGGATTCGGCGGATTGACGTTCACCCGCTTACATTTCAGGGAATCAAGAGCCTGCGAATGTGGGAGATATTAGAGCGGGATTTACTGGCGACCTTCAAAGCAGTGTTCGGGAAGATTCCCTTCTACAATCAGCAGGGCAAGGGCAAGAAGTTTTCCGTCGATGGAATCAAGTACTTCCGCAAGAGCCGACTGGAAAAAATCGTCAGGTTGCTGTCCTAACGGCAACCACCAGATCGCAATCTGGCCCTCTGGCGTCGTCAGGTCTGTGCTTCGCCAACATCCCGAGCCGCTCTAATTGATAGGTAAGCCACGTTTCTGTATTTACAATCCAAGAAAGTTGAGAGACCCTGTTTCTCATTGAAAGGTAGACGGCAATGAAGCGACTAGGGAGAGCAACAATCGCATCGGTTCTGCTGGTAGCTGCTGGTGCGGTACAAGCACAAGATAAAAAACCAGATAAGCCGAAGGAAGAACCTACGTACGAGGAAACGAGAAAGTGGGTCGTCGATAAGATCGCGGATGCAGGATATACCCGGACTTGGAAAGATGTTCAGGGCGGCGTCGAAGGACACCCGCTGGTGACCGTGTACAGCGGCTCGTACGAGCATATCTCAATGGATGATTGCAGATTGGTCTATTCTCACCTGCGGACTCGAACGGAGCAAATCGATACCACTGGAAGCACTTCTACCCAGAGAGATGAATCGACAATTCCGTTGAGTAAAGTAGGAACAACGGAAATCGTTGTAATCCAAACCGCATGGAAGGACTGGAAGTTAGAAATCAATGCCCCCGTAGGCACCCAGAAGTCCGTCACGAGGGATGAAACACAGATCAATCATAACGTCGGCGGGGAGATCATCTTTGGACGAGCACCAGCCACAGATGAAGCTTCGGCTAATCGATTACAAAAGGCATTGGCTCACGCGGTTGAATTATGCAAGACAAAAGATGAACCATTCTAAATTTGGATCGCTCAGGGCTGTCAGAGAAGCGATTTTTCAACCGATTTATAATCTCCCGATGTGTGGACGCTACCGATTGTCGCGGAGAAAGCAGCTTGTCGAGGAGTACTTCGAGACGGCGTCTGACGAACCGGAGTGGAATCCCCGCTACAACATCGCTCCTACTCAACCTATCCCCGTCATCCGTCAGAATCCGAAGGAACCGCGCCGGGAATTGTCCCTGATGCGTTGGGGTTTGATCCCCTCTTGGTCGAAGGACATGTCTGGTGCAGCCTTGATGATTAACGCCAGATCGGAGACGGCGGCGACGAAGCCTGCATTCCGGGACCCGCTGACCAACCGCCGATGCCTTGTCCCGGCGGACGGGTTTTACGAGTGGTTGCGGACGGGCAAAGCGAAGCAGCCGTACTGCTTTGAAGTCAACGACGGGGCGTTGTTCGCATTCGCAGGGCTATGGGATCGCTGGAAAGACCCGAGCGGACAGTGGGTCAAGTCCTGCTCGATTCTGACCTCGACACCGAATACCATCGCCTCAGCAATCCATGACCGAATGCCAGTCATCCTTGACCGGGACTGTTACGATCTCTGGCTAGATCCTGGGATGCACGACATAAGAGCAGTATCAGACATGTTGAAGCCGTACGATGCTCGGCTGATGCGATGCTATCCCGTAAGTAGCCGGGTCAATCACGTAGCCAATGACGACGAAGGATGCTCGACGCCCGTAGAAGTCTCCTCAACCCAGAATCGCCTCTTCACTTGAAAACAGCTCGGCTTTACATTCCTGACGGCTTCGATTCCTCGTTCCACCAGCCGCACTGGGTGTAGTATCTTCGCCACATGTCAACACTTTCCGAGAGCTTCCATCGCTTCAAGGAAGGGCTTCGATGGAAGCTGCTGCGGGACTACTGGCTGACGATCAAAGAGCACGCCTGGGAAACACTTTGGGGAACAGGTCTTGTGGGGATTGCTTTTGTTTTCTATACGCTCTACCGCGCACCGTCGTTGCGTCTCCTCGGTTGGGTTGTGGCGTGGATCATTCTGGTCGCTGGCTATAACGCCTGGCGGCCTTACCATCTCCGGCTGACGCCGAAGCTGGCAATCGTCTCCATTCACACAGTTGAAACCCCGACAAACACACCGCCCATCCGAAGGAAGTTTGTTCAGGTCCTAGTGAAGTGCGCGACAGAGGCTCCGCTCGACAATTGCAGAGCGCAACTCTTGCGCGTCCACAAGTGGGTAAACGGTGAGTGGCAGCCTACGGTTTTCGATGAGTCAGTGGATTTGCTCTGGTCGAACATCGATAGCCCGAGCGTCACCTTGGAATCGGGGAACGATAGACGTTTCAACATCTTCTTCGTGGACAACGGCACGAGGATCATCTCCGTCTTTGCGGAGAGGATTTCAATTCGGATGTCCCTGACTTCTGCGCCCTCAGACATTTTCAAATTCGATTTGCGCGTGTCAGCACACAATGCGCCGCCAGAATATGTCGCAGTGAAGGCTAAGTTCGGACAGAACTGGAGTGATCTCAGCGTTGAGATGACAGAGATTCATTCGTGATCCTTGCAGGATGGTGACAATGAGCACGATAACAAACATTGCTGAATGTGTTGCTCTGGCGACTCAATTGAAACGCGACTGGTTCTCTCATGAGCCAACCTGGGGTCCTTGGTTCCGAGGTCACAGTGATGTCGCCTGGAGGCTGACTCCCAAACTTTATCGAGTGAAGCCTCCGAAGCGAGGAATCAGGATCATTGAGGATGAGATTAGGCAAGAATTCATAATGCGTGCTCCCGGCCTCGCTGATACTGGCCCACTCACATCTTGGGAGTGGTACTTCACAATGCAGCACTTTGGCGCACCCACGCGGCTCCTTGATTGGACAGAGGGAGCGCTGATCGCTCTCTACTTCGCTGTGCGCGACAACGAAGGTGAGACTGATGCCACAATTTGGATTCTCGACCCCTGGTGGTTGAACCTGCATGTTCTGAAAGAACGTGAAGTGATCCCTCCTGGGGCCGTGATTGGCATTTCGACCACAGATGCAGATCGTTACAAGCCTTGGCTACCCGACCGCTACTCAAAAGACGAATTACCGAAACCGTGTGTTGCTGTCTACCCAACACACAGCGAAAGAAGAATCAGTATGCAAAGATCATGCTTCACCATCCACGGCTCTGATGAAGCCGCACTTGAATCCCTGACGGGCGAGTCTGACGCACACATCGCTAAGGTCACGATCCCTCGCGCAAAAGTCCTGTCGATCAGAGAACAATTGGCTGTTGCTGGCGTAGACGAGATCACGATCTTCCCAGACCTCGACGGACTGGGCCGCTATTTGAACGCGGTTCTGGACTCGGAAGCCGATGCGATATGAGCATTGAATTCCGAGAAGTGGCGGTACCAGATGAGATCGACGCTCTTCTTGCTTTTGATCGCAGCGCGTTCGCTGATTTTCCAGCAGACCTGTTTGAGGCTGAAGATTGGGCTGGGCTCATTTCGCATTGGATGATCGTTGATGGAGAGATCGTGGGCTGCTCAGCAGTCGTGCATGATGAGGACTATGACGAAACATCGAAGCCGGGGTCTCTGTGGATTGCTAGCACGGGAATCTTGCCTGAGCATCGGCGTAAAGGGTTCGGCAAGATGCTGAAGGAATGGCAGATTCGCTACGCGAAGGAACACGGATTCAAGGTGATCGTTACGAACATGCGAAAGAGCAATTCACCGATCATTAGACTTAATGAGAAACTGGGATTCACGATCCGCGAAGTGTCTCCTGAGTACTACACTGACCCGACAGAAGACGCTATCGTCATGGAACTGAAGCTCTGAAAGGTGTGACCATCGCCATTTTGTTTTTCGTCTCTCGCAAGCGTGGGACGGGCGAGATCGTGATGAAGTTCTCGGTCATGCTGAGGCCCTCCAGCTCCGGTTGCTCTTCGGCTTTTCCTCGCAATCATGGTGATCAAAATTGCCGAGCAGGTATTCTTCTGCTCCCACAGGATCACGAGCATAGGTATTTGGAGTGAAGAATTTCCGCTGACATTTGGCGCAGGATGCCATCGCAGGGATCGTGCCTTGAAATCTAAGTATCACGAAGTCACGCTCAGCCATGGCGCGGATAGTCTGGCACAGTTCCACGGGTTTGCTCCAGTCTTAAGTATTGCTTTGAAGAGCCTCAGAATGACTCCAAGGCTAGCTTTGGCTTTCTCGAAAAGACTTGATACCTTCCGATAGCCGTTTCGATTCTTGGATTAGTTTCTCAGTCTCAGCGATCAAACGCACGGTATTCTTGTTCAGTTCCTCCATCTTGTATTGCAACAAGGCAGAATCGTCTTCATGTTGCGACCTGGGGATGATCTGCGTGCTGTTGACCAGCATAGAGCGGCCTCCGATGCGAATCATCATTTGCACAGGAAACCGACGCCCTGGACAGGGGTCCGGCGGAGAGATGTGTAAGGGACACCTAGAGTCTAGCACTCGGCTCAGACTAGTGCGCTATTTCATCAAAACTGTCCAATTTTGAGCAGTCACCGATAAGAGGCCGTTGTAATCTGTCCTCTGGTTGCGCAGCCGTATATTTGTATACAGGAAAAGTTGTTCATCCACTCGCTGCGCCACATCTACTCTCTGAACGGTGTTCACACTCGCTTTTTCACACTCTGTTTACACTCGGCGTCCGCAAAACACGCTAAACTCCCCACCTACCAAGGAACTTCTCCCCCATGAAACTGCGAGACAGATTGGAACCTCAGAATTACGAGCAAAGATTGCAACTGATTCGCTGGGAGCGGGAAGCCGAAAAGAAGCAGGTAGAACGATTGTCCGCAGTCCTCGCAAAGAAAGCGAATTCCATCACAGCCAAGAAACTTCCCGGCAGGGTTGCTTAATTTGTCCGTTTCCGTACAACTCTGAAACTTCTACCGTCACGAAGGGCTTACGGCCAAAATAGTTTCTTCGCCTATTCCTTATTCTTTGCCGTTCGCTCGGCGGAGGGTAAAGCGTGCCTGCGGATCACGTTCTATGTCTGGCCCTGTTCGAATCTGGTGATCGAGGAGCTTGTTCTCGACTAGTCCCATCAATAGCTTTTTGGCCGAAGGCCACGTGCGCCCGGTCAGACGTTGCAGGTCGCTGACGCTAATTGCTCCGTGCTCGGCAACAAAGTTGATGGCTCTGAGTTCGTCTTGGCTGAGTTGCTTCATCACGGCTTCGCCAACGAGCTTGGCAGCGTCCGAATCAACCCAAACCTTGCGGTGCTTCACGTTGTTTCGAAGCACAACTTTGACGATTGGAGTAATGTCCGATTCCCCACTCTGCTTAAAATCTGGTGCAGGCAGGTTCAAATCAGCCATCGCACTTCTAATTCGCCGTGCTCCCTCATGGGCACACTTCACGAAATCTAGGTAATATAAAGCCTCCATGAGGTATGGATTGCGTGGTTTATGGATGTCATAAATGTTGGCAGGGGTAACTAGGGGTGGGAAACCTCCGGGGCTTTCAACTTCTAGGCGGTCGTCGAACATTTTTACAAAGATATTCATTGTTCGCAGTCCATAGGATCGGTGAACACAGGCATTGACTACGGCTTCGTACCACGCGGGCTTAGGATATTCTGGGGCTGTGTAGAACTTTCCGGCTGTTCCAAGACGGGAAAACTCTCTCAGTTGGCCGTCTAGCACTCTCTCTGTTTCCAAGATCTGTGTTGGGATGTTGCCGTGAATCCACAGGTCCTTCGTGGCGTTATATTGCTGCCCTGTTCCTTCATACTCCTGCTCATACCTAAAGAACCTGATAAAGCACCCGGAGAATTTTGTGCGCGGGTCATCTGCGAATAGGAGAGCGCAGGCAATGTTTGGATTAAACGTCCCGTTCTCCCTTTTCCCCATGTGCGCCAATTCCAAAACGTCGGCGTCGCCGTGCAGGGCAAGGTTTCGCATCTTTCGAAACCTTTCGCAGAATAGATGTACGAGCTGACCGTCAAAGTCGCTTGGATATATCAAGCCGCACGGTTCCAACTCAAATTCGACTTGGCCTTTGTCAATCTCAAGTTCTCTCACTTCTTCCGCAGTAAGTTTCTTCTTCGAATCGCCGTATCGGATGAAGGCATCTCCAGAAACGGTTTTCACAACTTTGTCAGGACGATAGTACACACGGAACACGAGCATATAGTTAGTTGAGCCTGCCTCGATTCGCTTGGTGTCGAAACGGGCATCTGGGCAGTACTCCATACCTGTTTTTTCGAGACGATTGAGTTCCTTCTGTGACAATTGGGAACATCCTCCCACGACTCCGTCGTTTTCCATGCCAACAACAACCAACCCCCCGTCAGGAGCGGTGTTCGCCCACATAGAGAAATACTCGCCAAGGCTTTGGGAGTGTATACCAGTTGGTTTGCGCTCTATCCGTCGATCTTCCTTGAGTCTCTGAAACAGGTCAGTCGTGGCACGGTCGTAAATTTCCTCGACCGTTAAGAGGGCCAGAGGACCTTCGAAGGCTAGCGGTAGCTGCTGATTTGTTGCCACTTCGAAAGGCTTTCGAAGTACGATTTAAGTTCAATAATATCAATAGCATAGATCATACTTCCGAAGCAACAACTAATTACGGACTGACTCGTCTGTGACGTTACTCACCCCGGCATTCTCGAATCTGGTGTCAATCTTCCGCATAATCTCCTCCGCCCATTGTACGGATGCAGATATCAACTTGTCCGTCCGTGGACTTCCCTGCGGCCCGCCGAACAAATCATCAGCAGTCTGCATGTGTAGACTGGCAAGAATCGCTGCCATGATTCCGATTACGCGTTTACGCCCTTCGTCCATGACGGGCAATCGTACCAGATTCGTATTTTGTTCGCTATCCACCGAGATGAAACGTATACTGGCTCCATCGGAGGTGTGCGCGATGCTTCCCATGATCATCGGATTGTTGTGTCTTGGCTCAGCGTGAAATGGAGAAGCGGCGTTCTCCGTTAGTGTAAGATTCCGCCCCTTCGGGGCGGGGATTTTCAA
>JBAUVZ010000479.1:0-13582 GCA_049583505.1 Candidatus Sulfotelmatobacter sp. | reverse complement strand
GCAGGGAGGGCGAGATGCAGAGACTCCAGCCGGCGGGTCTTCTTCTTGTTCTTGTTTTTCTTCTTAGGCATTCGAGTGGTTTGTGTCGGCTCCTTCTGCCTGCTCCAAGGCTTTGATCACGGCGTCCGGGGTGGCATCGAGGACGACGGGAGGGTGACGAAACGAATTTAGCTTCTGGGCACTTTCCCGCTCGTCCACCGCGCCCTTAAATAGATCGCCGCTGTGGAACTCCATGGTGAAGTCGGGATCTTTGAGCAGGTTTCCGGTTAGAACCAGTACGACAGTTTCTTCCGGTTTCACGAAACCCTGCCGCAGCAATTTCTTCAGACCAGCCAGTGTGACGGCGGAGGCTGGTTCACAACCGATGCCTTCGGCGCCGATTTCTGCCTTAGCCTGGGCGATCTCGAGTTCGCTCACCTGTTCACAGGCCCCACTAGTGGCTTGAAGAACTTTTGCGGCCTTCTCCCAAGAAGCGGGGCTGCCGATGCGGATGGCTGTGGCCCGAGTTTCAGCCTGCACACTGACCAGATGCTTGCCTGCAGCTTCGCGCAGAGTCCGCACCAGTGCATTGGCGCCTTCGGCTTGAATCACCGACAACTTAGGCAGACGCGGGATCAGGCCGAGATCGCGCATTTCCGCCAAAGCCTTACCAATCGCGGAACTATTGCCGAGGTTGCCGCCGGGGACGATGATGTGGTCGGGCGGCTCCCAGTCGAGTTGCTCCAGTAATTCGAAGGCGAGGGTTTTTTGTCCTTCGAGGCGGAACGGGTTAATGGAATTCAACTGGTAGATGGGGGCGCGCCGCACCAGTTCCTGGAGCAGGCGGAGACAGCCGTCGAAATCGGTGCGCAGTTGGCAGGTGAGGGCACCGTAATCGAGGGCCTGGGAGAGTTTGCTCCACGAGATTTTGCCTTCGGGCACGAGAACCAGGCTGCGCATGCCACCGCGCGCGGCATAGGCGGCCATGGATGCGGATGTGTTGCCGGTGGAGGCGCAGGCCACCCAGCGGTATCCTGCCTGGCGGGCGAAGGTGGCGGCGACGGTCATGCCGGTATCTTTGAACGATCCGGTGGGGTTCATGCCTTGATGCTTGGCATAGAGGCGCGGGACGCCGGTGATGCGGGAGGATTGCGGAAGGTCGTAGAGTGGAGTGTTGCCTTCGCGCAGGGTGATGACTCCTTGCTCGGATGCGGGCGCCGGAAGAAGCTCGCGGAATCGCCACACGCCGCTAAGGTCGATGGATTCGTTTAAGGTACGGCGTTCCCGCCAGAGAGTTTTCAAGGCGGTGGGATTGCGGGAATTCCACGACGAATCGGTGATCTCAAGCAGGTTGTCGCACTGGGAGCAGCGGAAATCCTGGGCGGCGGACTGAGTGACGGAACCGCAGCCGATACAGCGGAAGCGAAACGTGGCCTGAGGCACGCTGGGTTCAGAACCTTTTTCAGACGTGGCGGAGGGAGGCATGGAATGAAAGATTATTTCTGGTCTCGCAGATATTGGTCGGTTTTGTTGATCCAATCGGCGCGAGGGGGATTGAAAACGTCGAGGTCAACGGTGTCTTCGAGCGCCTCCGCTTGGTGCGGCATGTGCGCGGGGATGCAGAGGACTTCGCCGGCGTGAACCACGATTTCCTGGCCGTCGATCCAGAACTTCAGCGTTCCTTCAAGGATGTAGGTGAGTTGTTCGTTGTGATGGCTGTGTTCGGGGACGATGCAGCCTTTCTTCAGGAGCACGCGCGCCAGCATAATCTCCTGACCGACGACAAACTGCCGCTGCAGGAGCGGGTTCAGGTCTTCGAGCGGAATCGAGCGCCAGGGCACGTATTGGAGTTTGTGTTTGTTGGCCGCGTGTTTGGTCACGGCGCGTTGCGCGCGCGAGTGGGACTTCGCGTCTTTCGCTTTTCTAGCAGCGGACGGCTTGGTTTTCAGTTTCCTGGTCATCAAAGCGGTGCTCGAGTTTCTTGAAGCGACTTCGCTTCGTTCAGTGCACTTTACCTACATACAGCTTCACGGCATTGTCATGCAGATAAGCGTGGGCCAGTTCCAGAGCCCGGGCTTCGGTGATTTCCTTTTCCGAGATCATCTCGGCCAGGGCAGCGGCCAGGGCCGTGCGCGATGATTCGGCTCCCAGCCAGTAGCTTTCCTCCGCGCCCAGCACTTCATTGTACGGGAAACAGTCGGTGCCGAAAGTGATCTTGTCTGGAAAAGTCTCCAGCCACATCTTGAGTGTGTCCTTGAAGGCAGAAGGGTACTGGATGAGTTCGCCGAGGGAGGAGTCCAGGTAAACATTCTTCAGGGCGGCGAGCCAGATGGCTTCGCGTTCCAGCGGATAGCCACCGTGGATCATTACGAACGTGGTGCTCTTGTAGCGCGGATCGCGCAACACGCTTTCCAGATTCATGATGTTGCTTTCGCTGAAGTTGAAGTAATTACCAATGCCTGCCGCGGTATGAATGTGCACGGGAAGTTTCAGGCGTCCGCCCTGGATCACCAGGAAGCGGAAAATATAGTCCTGAAAGGTCCGATAATCTTTTTCGCTGGGAATGCCTCCGGACGAGTAGTGCTGATAAATATCTTCGGCCTGCTCGCGGGTTGGATCCGAGAACGTCGTGGGACGGAAGTAGGCCACTTCGAACTTCATGGCGATGCCGCCTTTTTTCTGGTTATCCGCCAGCACCCGGACGATGAACTCCAGGTAGTCGCCGAACTTGGCGGGAAGCTGGGTCACTTTCTCCTGCTGCATCCAGCGGCGCAGCATTTTCTCTTGCAGCGGGATATAGACTTCTTCGTCAGGGTTGCGCGCAGCCTCGCGCTCGTTGTTGAAGGGCCACATAAAAGAGTCGACGAAGAAGACCCACGGAAACCGCGTAGGATCGAGGTAGTTGGCCATCATGGCGCGGTTAGCGACCGAACTCTCGGTGTTGATCTTGTCAAGAATCAGATTGAAGTAAGTTGTGCCAGGATATTGCTTTTTCAGCTCCGTCTTTTTCGCGACGAGCCACTTGGCGTGTTCCGCTGAGAGATCATCGTAGGGATAGCCGAACAAAGCTTTGGCTGCGGCAATCAGTTCAGGGTTATCGTCGCGCGTGCGGAGCGGAAGGCTGGTGTCGGGAGCCGAGGCCATGGCGTCAATGTCGGGATCGTCGGCAAAACCGGGGTGGGCGTGATGGTCAAAGGCGGGGATCTTTTCAATCTGCGGCAGCAGGCGCTGGTAGATTTGCTGGACATCGGAGCCGGGGAATGGATGGGCCTGGGCGGCAGCGAAAGAGGCAAGGCCCATCGCGGCACAGGCGACAGAAAGTAATGAAGCAGCAATCTCCTTCATAATCGTATGGAGCTTCCGGCAAAATTCTATAGCCCTTTATATATGCCGCCGTCGACCAGCACGGTCTGGCCAGTGATGTAGGAAGCGCGTTCCGACGCAAGCCAGACGATGGTCTCAGCGACCTCGCGGGGCTCGCCCAATCGCTGGAGCGGAGCGTCGGCGGCCCAGCTTTCGAAAATCTGCTGCTCGCTCTTCCCCGAGGCTGAAGAGCGCGCTTTTGCTAACTCTTTCAACCGGTCGGTCGCGGTGAAACCAGGACCAACGTTGTTGACCAGGATTCCGTCTTTGCCAAACTCGTTGGCCAGGCTCTTGACCAGGCCAACCACCGCCGCCCGCACCGCATTCGAGAGCACGAGATCGGTGACGGGCTGTTTGGTGGTGATCGAAGTGATCGTGAGGATGCGGCCCCAGCGTTTCCGCTGCATGTGAGGGATGACTTCGCGCGCGAAATAAACAGTGCTAAGGAAATTCAGTTCGATGGCACGCTGCCATTCTTCGAGTGTGGCGGCCAGGAAGCCCTTGGCCGGCGGTCCGCCGGCGTTGGTGACGCAAATGTCGACGCTGCCGAATTTGTCTGCCACGGCGGCGACGAAGCTTTTTACTGCGGGAGCGTCGGTGACGTCGAAGGCCTGGGCAAGAACCTCTGCATTGCATTGCTTTCTGATCTTGTCCGCGGCGGCCTGCAGAGTTTGCGGGTTGCGGGCACACATGGCGACGCGGCAGCCCTCGGCGGCGAAGGCTTCCGCGGTGGCTCGGCCAATCCCCTGACTGGATGCGGCTACGAGGGCGACACGATCTTTCACGCCGAGATTCATGGAGGGAGAATTATAAACGGTGCGCGGCGCACGCTTCCCTTGCGGGGGTTGCCTGACCCAATTAGTCTGTAGGGAACGAGGTATTCATGAAACGGCACACCCATCACTCCGAAACCAAGGCGGTGCACGGCGCGGCGGACCTGGAAAAGAAGAACGGACCGCTGAGCACGCCCATCTATCAGACTTCCGCGTTTCAGGTGACCGACAACGACGAGCAGGTTCGGATCAGGGACACTGACCATCACTACACCCGTTATGGCAATCCGACGAATACGGTCGCCGAAAAGACAATTGCGGCGCTGGAAGGCGTGGATGCAGCGTTGACGTTCGCCTCCGGTATGGGAGCGGTCACAACCACGGTCATGGCGCTGCTCAAGAACGGCGACCACGTGGTGGCGCAACGCGATCTTTACGGTGGCGTGAACAAATTCCTGTCGCAGTGGCTGCCGAAGATGGGGATTGAGACGACGTTCGTCGACACGATCGACTACGACCAGTACGCGCGGGCGATCCGTCCCAACACGAAGCTTCTTTATCTCGAGTCGCCGACCAATCCAACCCTGCGTGTGGTGGATTTCAAGAAAATGGCGGCGCTGGCCAAACAGCACAAGCTGCTGAGCATGCTTGACGCGACATTCGGCACGCCTATCAACCAGCATCCTGCCGAATTCGGTATCGATCTGGTGATGCATTCCGGGACCAAGTATCTGGGCGGGCATTCCGATTTGATTTGCGGCGTGGTGGCCGGGCCGCGCGAGCTGATCCAAAGAATCTGGGACACGCGGACCACTCTGGGCAACTGCATGGATCCTCATGCATCGTGGGTGCTGGTGCGTGGGCTGAAGACGCTGGCGGTGCGGGTGGCGCGGCAGAACGAGAATGCACTGCGCGTGGCCGAGTTTCTGGCGCAGCATGGGAAAGTACGGAGCGTGCATTACCCGTTGCTGAAGAGCCATCCGCAGTACGGCACTGCGTGCCAGCAGATGAGCGGCGGCGGGGGCGTGGTCACGTTTGAGGTCGAGGGCACGGGCGAGGATGCCAGGCGCGTAAGCGAGGCCATGCGCCTGTTTACGCTGGCAACGAGCCTGGGGGGAGTGGAATCGCTGGTATCGATTCCAGTATTAACGTCCCACGCCATGATTCCGGCCGAGGCCCGCGCCAGGATGGGAGTTACGGAACAGATGATCCGGCTCTCGGTGGGCATCGAGAATGCAGATGATCTGATCGCTGACCTGGAGCACGCGTTGGAAGCCGTGGCAGCGCCGCAGGGCGTGCAGGTAGGGTGAGCGGTTGCTAATAACGTGCGTTGAAACGAAAAATCCCGGCCATTCTGGCCGGGATTCTTCTTACAGCTCAAATCTGCAGCTCAAATCTGTAGCTCGGATCAGAATGTAAATCTCGCGCCAAACTGGAACTGGCGCGGGGTATTGATCGTGTTCGTAATCAGTCCGAAAGGAAGGCTCTGCTGGATCGCGCCTACAACGCTCGGCACGCTTGGGTATCCATATTGCGGCGTGTTGGAGATGTTATAGGAGGAGACATCGAAGCGGAGCGCTTTCGTTTCCCCAAACATAAACGTTTTGTAAATGGAGAGGTCCAAATCGCGTGCTCCCCGGGTGCGAACGTGGTCAAGGTACGCGGGGGAGGTTCCCGGAATAAATGGGTTAGCGTTGGCCAGGTTGCCGGTTGCTTCCGTTCCAGGGACTGCGAAGCAGTTGTCACTGAACCACACCGCCACGGTATGCGGGGCGCCACTCGCCGGATTGCAGGTCATGTCGGCCCGCTGATTGAAGTATCCGATAGGTACTCCTGAGGTCGGCGATGCGATGGGAACGCCAGTACTGAGATAGAGGATGGCATTCGTGGTCCAGCCACCTAGAATGGCGTCGGACACGCCGCTCAGATTCACGCCACGCCCCTTGCCAACCGGCAGGTCATAGGACGCCTCCCCGGTGAACTGATACTTGACATCCTGGGGGCTGATCGAGTGCTCATACTGCAGATCTCTCCAGTCCTGCGCCGCGCCATTGTGAGTCCCTACGAAGCCCAGAGGAGGATTGCCGTCGTCGGTCAGTATTTTTCCCCAAGTAAAAGTCGCGAGCGTGGTGAAGTGGCCGGTCAGCCTTTTTTGCACTTTGGCTTGCAGAGAACTGTACTCGGAGTCGCCAGCAGGATAGCCATTCACAATGACTCCGTTGCCCGCTCCATAGCTGCCATTGCCGAATTGCGGGAACTGCTGCAGCGCTACCCACAACGGAACGGTGGCTGCGCCGAACAGGTTGTTGGTGGAGGGTTGAATGGCCTCCCATCGATTAGGCACATAGATGCAGCTCGCTTGCGAAGTATCGACGCACAGGGAATTGTTGTATTTCGCGATCGTACCCAGGTCGAGCTGGTTAAGATCGACATTGCCGAAAGGCAGGAAAAGTCCGCGGCTGCCGACATAGCCGGCGGTCACCACTACTTGATGCGGCAGCTCATACTCTACTGCGAAATTAAAGTTATAAATGGTGGGTGTGCGCTGGGAACGCAGCACGGTTTCCAACTTAAGTCCCAGGTTGTTGGCCAGCCCGGGCGGCCCGCTGGTGAGAGTTGGGATAACTCCATTGGGAAACGGGTTGCTTAATGAATAAGGGCCGGTAAAGACGTCGGGAGTGAGCGCCGGGCTTCCGGCCGGCGCACCTTGACATGCCGAAGTGCCGTTGAAGACCGTATTGCCATCCGCATTGAGGCAAGTTGCGTTCCAATCTGTTGCGGACGCGAACCCATCGGTGTTCAAGCCGGCGCTACCCACGTTATGCGTGCTGGGACCGTAGTAGAAGCCCCCACCGCCACGGAGGACCAGATGCTCGACGGGCTGCCAGGCGAAACCGAGGCGAGGTCCAAAGTTGTGCAAATTCGGTGTAAACGGGGAGCGATTGCCGCCATTGACATAGATTTCCGCTCCCGTGTACGAGACGCCGTCGAAGGTATTGTTGACGCTGGGATCAAAGTATTCCTGGCGGTTGTAACGCTCATTTCGTCCGCCGAAGATGTCCCAGCGCAGGCCAGCAGTAATCGTCAAAGATTTGGACGGGTGGTACGTATCCTCGACGAAAGTTCCATAGTAGGGATTAGACTCAGCGGCGAAGACGTCTTTGGTAAAACTGTCGTAACTATTCTGATTGGTTTCGCTGCCCGGCTGGCTTCCCATGCCAATAAGGAGGGAAGCGAAATCGCTGCCGCCATTCGCACTCGCGACAGACTGATCCGTAGCATTGACGTTGAACCCGTACGCGCCCGCAGGCGCCGGCGGCTGACCGACGTTAAGATAGCGTTTCATCCACTCGAAGCCGAACGAGACCGTATGCTTGCCACGAACTTTGGTGACGGCGGCGTCGGCGTCGCTATTCTCGCTGGCGTAGGCAAAGTTGTTGTAGTCGGCGGTGCCACCGACACCTCCGCCAACGTCGTCAAAGAGCATGAAGGGAAGCTGCTTGTAGACCACCTGCGAGGCCAGCGGGGCGGGAAAGCCCTGCTGCGTAATGTTGTTGCTCAGGTATGATGGCGGCCCGCCCTGACCCTCGTGGTGCCGCGTAAAGGAATAACGCAGGTTCAGAACGGTGGAGGAATTCAGTGTCAGGTCGTCCGCTATGAGAACATTGCGCCCGTTGGTCGTGTTCTGGGCATAGTCGGGATCCCAGCCACTCGGAAAGACGTTGGCCGTGGAGAAGATCAATTTGTCATAGGAAAAGCGGGTGAAGATGCGCTGCCTATCGCTTTTGGCCCAATCCACCCGAACGTCGAACCTGTGCGCATTAAATGGATCCAGGCCCGGCAGACCGTAGTTGTTCTGAACGTCACTGGTTGCCGAGTCGCACGTCGTCGGACTAGGGAGGTTACACGTCGGCATCTTCGACAGAAACAGCAGACCGATGGGGTTGGGGTTTGTGATTATGTTACCGGGAAACGCTTGCCGCAGGCCGCCCACGTCGGGTTTGGTCGGATCGTAGATAACCGTGGGATTAGGACCGGTGAGGAAGTTCGAGAAATTACCCTTCCTTTCGGCGCTGGTGGGAACCGTGTAATATTTTATGCCTTCGAACTCCACCTGCTGCGTGTCTTCGTAATCGGCGAAAAAGAAGAGCTTGTCTTTCTTAATCGGTCCGCCGATGGCTGCGCCCTCCTGGTAACGGTGGAAATCAGGAGGCGTGTTGCTTAGTCCGCTGCTGAACTGAGTCTGTTTGTTGAAGTATTCGTTGGCGGACAAAGCATTAGGCCGGAATACGCCGAAAACATCACCGTGAAACCTATTTGTGCCGGACTTGCTGACCAGACTGATGACGCCCGCGGCACCGCTCTGGTACGAGGCCGGCGTATTCTGGGTTTCGACACGAACCTCGTCAACACCGTCCTCGGGAATATTCATCGCCGGGATAATAGCGGCGGCATTATTCTCCGCAATACCGATCGGGCTGCCGTCCAGCAGGTAGTAGACCGAGCCGACGATCGCGCCGTTGATGGTGGCAGAGGAGACGTCGACTCCCGGGCGCCCGACCGAAATGTTCTGAATCGACTGCATCGAATCGCTCGAGTTGGGCGAACCGTTGGGCGGAGTCACGCCCGCACTCAACTGCACAAGGTCGTAAACGTTGCGGTACAGCAACGGGACCCGGGCGATAGTGGTTGAGTCAATCAACTGGCCGACGGTGGAGTTGCTGGGCTCGACCAGCTCGACTCCTTCAGTGACCGTGATCGTCTCCGATATGGCGCCGACCTCTAGCGTGATATTGATCTCGGTGACCTGATCGACACTGACCGTGACTTTCGCTCGGGCGAAGGTTTTAAAACCGGTCTGGCTGGCGGTGACTTTATAGACGCCGGGGTTGAGGGAGGTGAAGCTGTAGAGTCCCGCGGAACTAGTGACGGTCTGCTGCGTCAGTCCGGTTTCTTGGTTCAGCAGCACGACTTTTGCCCCTGCAACCAGGGCCCCGGCTGGATCGGAGACCAGGCCACTGATGCTGCCGCGGCCGGCCTGGGCGAGCGCTACCGAAGCCGCGCAGAGGAAAAGAATACAGACAGAAAGAAATTTCCGCACGGTCTTGACCATTGCATTTCTGCTATTCATGAACCGCCTCCCAAGCCTGACTCACAAACCGCAAATGGTTTATTAAATCGTATGAATAGTGCTTTTGTTGGGCATCTGATGTCAAGAGAAAAAGCGGGCGGCGCCCGCGCGAACGATTTGGACTGGTGTAAAGAGGTTCACTCGCTGTGTCTCACGGCCATCTACAAGAGGCTCCGAGTGGACTCCCGATCCACCAATTCGGGAGCCACCTTTCGATGGTGAGCGGCGACCTCTCGTTTTTCAAGTACCAAGTTGATGCCTTCGAGAACAATGCCTACGGCACCTGCACCCATCGCTTCCATGGGCTGGCGGATCGTGGTGAGTGGCGGGGTGCAGAGAGCCGAGGCGGCGACATCATCGAAGCCAATTACGGAACAGTGCTCGGGCACGCGCAGGCCGCTGTTGACCAAGGCCCGGATGGCACCGAAGGCAGTCATATCGTCGAAGGCAAGAATTGCTGTGAACGCGCGCTTCTGCTTAAGCAGGTCCTCCGTGAGTTTTTGCCCCGCCTCAAAGCTGGAAAGCGGATCGCGCGACTCGGGTAGATCAAGAATAAGCCGGGAATCGAGTTCGAGGCCGCGGCCCTTCGCGCTGCTGCGGATGCCGCGCCACCGCGGAGAACTGTCGGCCAAGGTCTTCGGCCCGCGGATAAATGCGATCTTGCGATGGCCGAGAGAGTGCAGATGCTCGAGCGCGAGGTAACCGCCAACTTCGTTGTCGACGATGACCGAGCTCATCGCGTCGCCCTTGAGTTCGCAGCCGATGATGGCGGTGGGAATGCTGCTCTTTTCCAGGTCGGCGAGCAGGTTGATATCGAGAAAGAGCCAGTTGGCGAGGACGACGAGGCCTTCGACGCGGCGGTCAAGCAGCATCTCGAGATAACGCTCGAAGCGGCCGCGCTCGTTGTGCACGTCGGTGAGGATAGGCAAGTAGGAGGCCTGATAGAGCGTGTTTTCAATGCCCCGCAACACCAGCGTGCAATAGGGATCGGTCATATCGAATACCATGACGCCGACCGTGTGGCTGCGCTTGCTGCGCAGCGAGCGAGCAAACTGGTTGGGACGATAGCCAAGCTTTTCCGCGGCTCGCTCAATGCGCTTCTTGGTTACCGCCGGGATGTAGCGCGCCAGCGGAGCGTCATTAAGCACAATCGAGACGGTGGTAGAGGAGAATCCGCTCTCCTTCGCGACATCGCGAATCGTGACCATCGAATTCTTGCCTGTGGATTGCCGCACCACGAAATCCAGAACTGCCCATCCTTCGCGCTTGAGTTCAACGCGGAGGTTGGCGGACACTACAGCAGAGAGCGAGACCAGTGTCAAGCACGCATATACGATCGGGACTTGCCGGCTGGCTGTTGCTAGCCAGCTTGGCGGCAGCAATTTTCGCCGAAAGGTTCATCGCCGGGAACTCCCAGGCGGTATTATTTTTTCTGGCCGCGCCCGGCGGATTGGCATGATGGACCACTCTAGTCTAAGATTCTCTCTGGCGCATTCTGCGAGAGGTCTCTCGTATTGCGTTACGCTTACGGCTGGTTGGCGGGCAGCGTTCTTTCGGGCCGGCTCAGGCAGCTTTTGCGCCCTTGGAGGAATCGAAGGTAGTGAGTTCTCATCCACTCATGGCGAATCCCAGGCAGGTCGTGCGCGCAATCATTTTCACTTCGTTGCTGTCCATGCTCTCCGCAGCGTCTGTGTCCCTGGCTTACGGGCAGTCGCCGTTTACCGTTACCGTGTCGGCGCTCACTCCCTTGGCGGGGGTCAATCCCGGCGGGACAGCTACTGCCACCATCGACCTCGGGGCAAGCCCAGGCTTCAGCAGTCCGGTCTCGTTGAGTTGCCAGGTAACTTCAAACCAGGTCACTGACGCCCCGCAGTGTACGGTGAGTCCCGAGTCCGCGACCCCACCCGCCACACCGGCGTTGACCATTACGACCTCGGGAGGCACCCCGGCTGGGACGTACCCAATTACGGTAACGGGTACATTCGGCACCTCCACGGAGACCGCCCCCCTGTACCTGAACGTGACAGAACTGACACAGGACTACTCGCTGTCTGTGTTGCCGACGACAGCGGTTCCCAGCCCCGTTCCGGCGGGAAGCTCAGCCACCACCACGGTG
Organism: Candidatus Sulfotelmatobacter sp.; assembly: GCA_049583505.1. Taxonomy (GTDB): domain Bacteria; phylum Acidobacteriota; class Terriglobia; order Terriglobales; family Acidobacteriaceae; genus Sulfotelmatobacter. Next base: position 2,220 of record JBAUVZ010000479.1, on the reverse strand, counting down.
ACCGTGATGCCAATCGGCAGCTATAGTGGACACCAGGTCACGCTCGCCTGCCTCTCGGTTTCTCCGATCGTGACGGCAGCGCCGTATTGCTCGTTCAATCCCCCGACTGTAACGGTGACCGGCGGCGTCATATCTTCCACTCTCACCATCACCACCTTCGGAGTTGCCGCAATTTCCGGCAAGCTTTTCTATCCACCTAGTATGATCTATGCCCTTTGGCTGACCGTTCCCGGCCTGGCGCTACTGGGGGCCCGAGGCAGAGAAAAGCACGGGAGAAAGCTGCTGGGGATGCTTTTACTGATGGCGATTGCCGGGGGATTACTGCTACTCCCGGCCTGCAATTCGGCCACGGTAGGCACCACAACTCCCAATGGCCAGGTGACCCCGCCTAATTCCTACATTTTCACGCTATCGGCAGCGGATGAAAACGGTGCGGCGCCTAGTAACGTCACCACATGCACCCCGCCTTCCGCCACCTGCGACACAGCGACCGTCACCCTTGCAGTGACTGCGGCGACCACGGCACACTGAGATAAGTCCTCGGTTCATGTTGCTTCCGCGCGAAATGCCGCAAGGCAAAGGGGAACTGCCGCTGCAGAAACGGCAGTGAAACACCTCTAAATCGGACGAGCCGAAGTCCATTCCTAGGACGCGCGACGGCCTTGCCGCTCGAGTTCCGCGGCCTGGCGCAGGACTATATCGCGCAGCGAGACCAGCCCCTTGAGTTCTTTGCCCTCCACAATCGGCAAATGCCGGAAGCCGAACTCATGCATGATGAAAAGACACTCTTCAATCGTCTCGTCCAAGCTGACGGCGCGTGGGTTGGCGGTCATCACTTCAGACACGGCGGTGTGTCCGGGCGTGCGGCCCACGGCTACCACACGGTTCATGATGTCGCGCTCGGAAAAGATGCCGGCCAGTTCTCCGTTGCGGAGCACAGGCAGGGCGCCGATGTTGTGTTCCATCATGAAGCGCGCCGCCTCCAGCACGGTGCGTGCGGCGTCGATGGAGTAAACCTTACGGTCTTTCACAAGGTCGCGGAGGGTGGACATGGCAAGCTCCTTTGAGAAGGTGGCGAGGGCCCAAATCGCGGGCGGCACTACTTTACCATACCGGCGCGCAGCGCGCTCTTAAAGGGCGACGGGCGGACAAATCGAAGGCAATGGCCGCAAGTGGAAATGCCCTCTGCCGGATTTACTGCAGATGATTTACTCGGACGGGGCTGGCGTCGGCGGTGCTCTCGCTACGCGGAGTCGTAGATACTACGATGTAAGCGCGTTCCTCGTTATCCAGATATTCCACTCGCACCAGCATCTTGTCTTTTTCGAGTCGAAACTGCGCCCGCTCACCCACGGGCAGAAGCACGGGATGCTTCGCGTCCCGGGAACGGATTCTATAATCTAGGGTGTCGGTCTGGAGCACGTATTCCTGGCAGCGAAGTTCCTGTGTCTTCTGCGCGCCGCAACTCACCGCATCCATTTGTAGCAGCTTTCCACTTTGATAGGCCTTCGGTTCTTTGCCATAGGCGGTCGCGGCCAACAGAATCGATGCCAGCACGAGTGCCTTGTAACGCATGGAATCCCCCAATGGAACCTCGTTCGGACATCCTGCTTGGACCGGCCTGGATCGACCAGTAAACGATCGACCGGCAAACGCATTCTCATCAATTAGGATTGTTTCTTGTTTGGCGGGTACGGGTTAGATCACCTCGGTCACCGAACGGAAGTAACCCAGGCATCGGCGGTAGCTCAGTAAGTCTTGACTGCGAACCGAGTGTGGAGAGTGATCAACGCTCGACAAGGCCCTCCAGCGTGGAGAAGAACGCTGGATAGGAGATGGCTGCACATTCACTGCCATGAATCAGGGTCTCGTCCTGCGCCCGTAGAGCCGCGATGCTGAAGGCCATCGCAATTCGGTGATCGCCGAAAGATTCGAGCTCTGTGCCGTGGAGCGACTGTCTGCCGGGGATCTTCAGACCATCTTCGTGCTCCTCCACTTGAGCGCCCATAGCACGGAGGTTGGTGGCGAGCGATGCAATGCGGTCTGACTCCTTGACCCTTAATTCTTTGGCATCGCGGACCTCGATTCCCTGCTCCGTATACGGAGCGATCGCGGCCAACACAGGAATTTCGTCAATCAGAGCAGCCGTATCGGACCCTGCAATGGTCGTGCCCTTCAGCCGCCCCCCCTCAACATGCAACGTACCCACCAACTCGCCGT
>JBAUVZ010000478.1:0-23543 GCA_049583505.1 Candidatus Sulfotelmatobacter sp. | reverse complement strand
ATACGACACCTCCACACCCGATACGAGTTTCACGCTTGGGAAGGATTTACGCTATGGCCACTGTCACATCATCATGTGATTGGGGTCACGAGTCATTGCGGAATACTTCCCTGCAGGGATGACCGCGAAGCAGCGGGCGGGAGATCTATTCGGTTGAAGAGAGTCGTCCAGGACAGAACTCTCCCGGAGGAGGAACAAACTTGAGCTGGACGCTAGCCAGCTGCCACCACCTCGCGCTCTTGCTGCCTTAGATGCTCTACTTGTTCCTGGTATCCCACTGCTGCGAAATAGATGGCTCGATCGAAAAACTGCTCCAGCATCTGCAGCAATTCCAATTCGCCCATGATTTCGACGGCACGGTCTAGAACGGCTTCGCTCTTGAGGAAATCCCAGAGATTTTCCTTGGTCAGCACGATCGCCTGGATCAACTCGGGCAGAGGCACCTTTTGCGACGCCCGGCGCGCGCCGATTTCCCGATAGCGCGGCTCAATATCCTCCTGGTTCTTCCCCAACAGCCAATCGCCCAGGTGACGATAGATCTCGTAGACGCGTTCCCTTAATTCATGGGCGGGAATGGTGTGAAAACAACTCGTATAGGCGGAAGACGTCACCTTCCGCTCCAGTCCCGCGGCCAGAGTATCGGCATGGCTTTCAATCAGACGAACCAATCTATAGGAAAACATCATGATCGCCCCCTTCCTCCAATCCTCAACCGGTTAGAGTGAAAATCACGGTGATGGTCGTCTCCACTTCAACCGGTTGCCCGTTTAGCAGGTAGGGTCGGTAACGCCACTGTTTCACAGCGTCAATGGCCGCCGGTGCCAGCATCGGGTGTCCACTCATCAACTGCAAATCCTGAATGTTGCCCTCCCTGTCAATGATGGCCTTCAGCACAACATCGCCCTGAATCCGGGCAGACTTGGCTAGCACAGGATATGGCGGTTCCACTTTGTGGACCAAGAGACCATTGGTTACCCCTTGTGAGATGCGGACCCGTTGCGGCACGACAGGCTGCAACTTTGGTAGGTACGACAGATTTGAAGTGGCATTGACGATACCGCCGATCACACCTCCGAGCTGACCGCCGGGAATCCCGCCCGGAACGCCTCCGACAACGCCACCCGCACCAGGCATCGGCGGCGGAGCTTCCTCTTCTTTGATCATCTGCACTTTCTCCGGAATTCTAGTTGGCGTCCGGAGCTCTCCCCCGGAGAGCAGGTCACTTTGAATCTGCTTCATTATCTTTGCAGCCTGCTGCGCCGCCGGCGGGGGTGGAGGCGGCGGTGGCGGGGCTATTAGAAACGTCAGCAATTGCGACTTCGGCAGTTCCTGCGTGTAATACAGGGGCAATAGAATCAACCCTACAATCAGCAGGCACTGCAAAACAAACGATCCCAGCGTCGCCCATGTCTGTCGCCGCTTCTGCCCTTCATACCGCAGTAAGCTGTCTGAGAACATCGGCCGGATCTGCACCGGAGCTGTCATTAGGCGCTCTAGAGCGGAATCCGCCGCAGTCCGCCGCTGCAACTGCGGGGCTTCCTTAACCTCCGGCTCCCGAATCTCGATTGTGCCTTTCATAGCGCTCTCCCATTGCACCCTCCGCGGTATGATTCCGCTCTGGGGCAACTCCCAACCTACCTATGGTGATTTTCGATCTCGAACGACAACGTAAGCGATGATCAGCATCACCGCTGCACGTGACTGGTATCACTCCGCAATCGTCGATCTCGTGCGCTCGCGGATCTTCGCGCGCCAATATCGTCTGAATGTCTTCGACCACAAGGCCCAAAATCGGATGTCTGCGGCCGGGGACTTCTATTCTGTGACGAGAGTCACCGTCAGTCGTGCTCCCGCTCACTTCATCTTTGAGGATCGAAATAGTAGGGTCAAGGTTAGGTACGTGCGCCAATTGCATCGTCCAAGTCGATTGCCCATTGACGCATAGAGGAGGCACTTATGTCAGCCCTTGCGCAGCTAAGCGATCAGAAGCAGAGCGTTGGATTCAAGCAAGTTTTGATGGCCACAGATTTTTCGGACGCCTCAGACCGAGCACTCGCATACGCCCTTGCAATTGCGCGGCGGTATGGTTCGACTGTCTCCGTCGTGCACGCAATTCCAGCGGCACCGCGTGATCAAATTCCGGTGGAACCATTACCGCGGGAACTGAACCGCCGCCGGCTCGAAGCGGAAGAGCAAATAAAGCACTGCGGCGAGAAAGCACGAATAAATGATCTCAAACATCGCCTGCTGCTTGAACAAGGTGCAGTATGGGATGTTCTTGCCTCCGTGATTCAACGGGAGAATGTAGATCTGATGGTGCTGGGCACCCGTGGACGGGGAGGACTGAAGAAGCTCGCCCTAGGGTCTGTCGCAGAAGAGGTTCTGCGCCTGGCTCCCTGCCCAGTGCTTACAATTGGTCCGCATGTCCCGGCGGCAGACTCGAGCACGACCGAGTTCAGGCGGATCCTTTTCGCAACCGATTTCGGGCCGGCTTCCGCCAAGGCTTTTCCGTATGCTCTATCGCTGGCGGAGGACTATCAGGCAAAGCTTGTACTTCTGCACATGGTGCCACCGATGCCGATCGCTGATCTTGCCCCCGCCGCCTACGGCCCCTCGGCTTACGCCGCTGAGGAATTTACGAATTGGCAGCGGAAGATGCGAGAGGAGAGCGTGAGAAAGTTGAGGGCATTGCTTCCAGCCAACAAGAATCTAGCGGCGACGCCAGAATATGTGACCGGAACGGATTTCGTACCGGAAGGGATCTTAGACGCAGCGGCCACACACAGGGTCGAGTTGATCGTCATGGGTGCGAACTGCCCGCCTTCCCCACGGATGGCCGCGCATATACCGTGGGCTCTCACCCATGAAGTTATATGCCACGCCAAATGCCCCGTTTTGACGGTCAGCGACTAAGGACGGATCGCGTTAACGGAGCTTGTGTGAGGTGGTCAATAAGAACCGCACGGCGATGAAGTTTAATCGCCGCGCGGGCATTTTATTAACTACAACCTGTTACGGTTCGATGGCGACTTTGAGGACACCATCGCGATGCTCGGCAAAGAGCCGGTAGGCATCGGTAATCTGATCGAGTCTAAAGCGGTGTGTGAGCAGCGGCGTTAGATCCAGCCGTCCGTGAAGCACCATCTCCATAAGGCGTCGCATGCGTTCTTTTCCCCCTGGGCAAAGTGTCGTGACGATCCTGTGATCGCCAAGACCTGCGGCAAACGGCTCAACAGGTAGGGACAACTTTCCCGAATATACGCCCAGGCTGCTGAGGGTGCCCCCGGGTCGAAGAACCCGCAGCGCGCTTTCAAACGTGCCCTGTGTGCCCAGAGCCTCAATCGCCACGTCCACGCCCCTGCCACCTGTGAGGCGGAGGATTTCCGACACTACATCGCACTCTTTGAAATTGAGCACAATGTCGGCACCCATCCGCTTCGCCATCGCAGCTCTCACGGGGTCGGACTCGACTCCGATAATGAAGCTCGCTCCTTTAAGCCGGGCGCCGGCCGTCGCACAGAGCCCAATCGGTCCCTGAGCGAAGACTGCAGCAGTGTCGCCGATTTTCAACTCGGCGCTTTCAGCTGCCGAGATACCCGTCGAGGCAATGTCGGCCAAAAGGACGACCTGTTCATCCTTCAGTTCATTTGGAATCTTTGCCAGGTTCGCTTGCGCGTTTGGCACAAGTAGATATTCCGCCTGTGCGCCGTGAATGGTGTTGCCAAATTTCCAGCCACCAATCGGACCACCGCACTGCGACCACTGGCCACTCAGGCAGCTGCCGCACTGACCACACGGTGTAATAGCGCCCACCAGGACGCGGTCGCCGACTTTGTAGCCGATCACACCTTCACCCAGTTCCTGGATCACCCCGACCGGCTCATGTCCGATGACTAGGCCCGGACGTACTTTGTATTCTCCTTTCACAATGTGAATGTCAGTTCCGCAAATCGTTGTCAGAGTGACTCGAATTACCGCTTCTCCGACACCCGCTCTCGGAATGGGCACATTTTCGATCGCAATTTCGTTTGGTCCGTGAAATACGAGCGCGCGCATCGTGCCTGTGGACCTTGATTCGCGGTCCAACAGTTGTGGTGTCATAGTCGCCATTTCCGCCTCCTGCTTCCACGCCGTCTCAGATGAGCTATGTTCTCTTTCAGTCCGGGGTGGAAACTCCTGAGAGGAGTTTGCTCCCATTGCAATTACGGCGGGATGCTCTGGCTCACGGCGATATGTGATGAGGATCACAACTCGGGAATCGCGTGATCAAGGTCACCAAGAACTGTGACTTCAAGCATCGTCTTGAGGACCTTCTGAGAGCAGAATGCATTGGTGCAGGAGTTATGGAGGTTCTGCAAATGTAGTCACCATGAGCACCGCAAGCGAACTCAGACAGCCGCATTTCGAGAACCGGTCGAGGTGGGGCGTCCACCTCAAGTGCCACCTTCGCGGTTACAAGCGCGGTGGTACCCACTGTTTGCAGGCGTTCCGCTGGAAACAGGTGGCCTGCAGCGTCGCCGCCGTTTTGAAATCAAACTCTTGGAGGTGCACTATGAAAACCTTGGAAACCAGCAAGCGGGTCGCACTCAAGAACATATTGTTTGCAACCGATTTTTCTCCTTATTCCAACGCGGCATTACCTTATGCGTTGGCGATCGCCCGTCAGTACGGTGCGAGATTGTTCGGTGCCCATGTTGTGCCGTCGGAAGATTACCTCTTCACTGCGCCGGAAAGCTGGCCGGCTCACATTCAACGAGAGGAACAATTGGAGCAAGAAGTGGCCGCGCGTCTTGAGGAACAGCTTCGAGAAGTGCAGCACGAGGTACTCTTCGGTGTAGGCGATGTCTGGAAGGTGCTCGCCCGGCTTATCAGCGAGCATGACATTGATCTGATCGTGGTTGGCACGCATGGCCGGACGGGTGCCCGGAAGTTGTTGATGGGCTCGGTCGCCGAGAAGATATTCCGGCAGGCGGTCTGTCCTGTTCTGAGCGTAGGACCGAACGTGTCCTGCAAACCGGATGCTGAGATCCAATTTCGGCGAATTCTGTTCGCAACCGACTTTGGGTGCGAGTCTTTGGCTGCGCTACCCTATGCCATCTCCCTGGCCGAGGAAGATCAGGCACAACTCGCCTTGCTCCATGTGATCGAGCAGCCTCCCGCAGGTATCTTGGACCTGGACGAAGTCAGGACGTCAGTGAAGCGCCGTCTGAAAGAATTGGTGCCACCTGAAGCCGAAGCTTGGTGTCATGTGGAATGCCTGATCGAGTTCGGCCGCCAGTTCGCTCCCCCGGCTGAGCGGATTCTCGAAATCGCAAGCACTCAGATGGCCGATTTGATTGTTCTCGGTGTGCGGCCGACGCACGGAGCGGTGGCTACGGTTACCCACCTGGGCCACACCACAGCCCAGCACATCCTGGCGCATGCTGCGTCTCCTGTGCTTACGATTCGCGGTTGAACTGAGTCATGGTACCTGAAGGCTCTGGAGGTGAAGCAAATTCCAAACATTCGCCGATGGTCTATCCTTGATTGGCAAGGTTGAGGGGTGGGGAGCTTTTGTGAGTTCAACCGAGGCTGATCTCGTGCAACAGGCACCGAATGAAAAGAAACGGACAACACCAGAGAAGTACGGCCTGGATGCGATGTTCTCTCCCAGCTCGGTGGCCGTCATCGGCGCCACCAGTCGTCCCAGTACGGTAGGCCGGACCGTTCTGGAGAACCTGCTGCGCGACAGCTTTCAAGGCACCGTGTATGCCGTAAACGCGAAGCATGAGGAAGTGCTGGGGCACAAAGCCTACAAGAGCATTCGCGACATCCCCCATCCCGTAGACCTGGCTGTAGTTGCCACTCCGGCAGCAACCGTCCCACAGATCATCGCAGAATGCGTCGAATCCGGGGCTAAGTCCGCGGTAGTGATTTCTGCTGGATTCAAGGAACGTGGTGCGGAAGGCATGGCTCTCGAACAGCAGATTCAAGAGCAGTTGCGCCGCGGCTCCTTGCGCTTGGTTGGCCCAAACTGCCTGGGCATCATGAACCCGACGATCGGGTTGAATGCTACCTTCACCCGAGATGCCCCTAAGACGGGCAACGTCGCGTTTCTGAGTCAAAGTGGAGCGCTTTTGACGGCGATCCTCGACTGGAGCCAGCGTGAAGAGGTGGGCTTCAGCGCGATCGTTTCTACCGGTTCGATGCTGGATGTTGGTTGGGGCGATCTGATCTACCACTTTGGCGACGACCCACGCACTAAGAGCATCCTGCTCTACATGGAATCGGTGGGAGATGCCCGGTCGTTTCTATCCGCGGCCCGTGAGGTTGCGCTCACCAAGCCGATCATCGTGATCAAGGCCGGCCGCTCGGAAGCGGCTTCTCGCGCCGCCGCCTCACACACTGGGGCACTCACGGGCAGCGATGAAGTTCTGGACGCGGCCTTTCGCCGCTCGGGAGTTTTGCGGGTACACAGTATCGCCGACCTCTTCTATATGGCGGAAGTGCTCGGCAGGCAACCCCGCCCCCGGGGTCCACGGCTTACGATCGTGACTAATGCTGGCGGGCCGGCCGTCCTGGCGACTGACTCTCTGGTAGCGGAGGGCGGAGAACTGGCTGAGCTTTCCCCGGAGAGCCTGCGCCGCCTGGATGAGATCCTCCCCGCCCACTGGAGCCACAACAATCCCATTGACGTTCTCGGCGATGCTGATTCTGAGCGCTATGCTCGCGCCCTTGAAATTGCTTCCCAAGACCCAAACAGTGATGGACTCTTGGTCATTCTTGCCCCGCAGGGGATGACCGACCCTTTGCGGATCGCAGAACGTCTGCAGCCTTACGCCAAAGAATATGGCAAGCCTGTGCTTGCCAGTTGGATGGGAGGAAAAAGCGTTGCGGCCGGTGAAGCCGCCTTGAATTCGGCGGGCATTCCGACCTTTCCTTATCCCGACACGGCCGCGCGAGCCTTCACCTACATGTGGCGGTACACCTACAGCCTGCGTGGGCTGTACGAAACTCCCACACTCACTGAACACTCTGAACCCGAGAACGTCTCGCGCAATCAGGTCAAACAAATTATTCAGAATGCACGGAGCCACGGCCGCGTTCTGCTTACCGAGGTTGAATCGAAACAGTTGCTGTCGCTTTACGGCATCCCCACGGTGGAGACGCGAGTTGCGGCCAGCGAAGACGAGGCTGCCGGGCTTGCTTCGGAACTTGGCTTTCCGGTTGTGCTGAAAGTATTTTCCCAGACCATCACGCACAAGACAGAGGTTGGGGGAGTCAAACTGAACTTGCAAGATGAAGCGTCGGTCCGCTTGACCTATCGCACCATCAAAGCTTCTGTGGCGGAGAAAGCTGGCCCGGATCATTTCGCCGGCGTCACGGTGCAGCCGATGGTGAAGCTGGATGGCTATGAATTGATCCTCGGGAGCAGCGTCGATCCGCAGTTCGGACCGGTGCTCTTGTTCGGCTCTGGTGGGCAGCTTGTGGAGGTGTATCGAGACCGCGCTTTGGCGCTTCCACCCCTGAACACGACACTGGCGCAAAGAATGATGGAGCAGACGCGAATCTTCACCGCCCTCAAGGGAGTTCGCGGGCGAAGGCCGGTCAACATTGAGGCCCTGCAACAGCTATTAGTCCGCTTCAGTCAGCTCGTGCTCGAACAGCCATGGATTGTAGAAATCGACATCAATCCCCTGCTGGCTTCACCGGAGCGCCTGCTTGCCCTTGATGCCAGAATCGTGTTGCACGGTCCTGATGTAAAGCTCGAGCAATTGCCCAAGCCCGCCATCCGCCCGTATCCCTTGCAATATGTTTCTGCCTGGACGATGAAAGATGGAAATCAGATTACCATCCGCCCGATCCGCCCCGAAGACGAACCGTTGATGGTCAAGTTTCACGAGACGCTCTCCGACCGCAGCGTATATTTGCGTTACTTCTGCTCCCTGAGCCTGAGCAGGCGGGTGGAGCATGAGCGGCTGCTGCGCATCTGTTTCGGTGATTACGACCGCGAAATGGCGCTGGTCGCCGAGCACACCGACCCCATCACGGGAGAGCGCAGAATCATCGCCGTCGGGCGCATGAACAAACTTCATACCGGGAACGAGGCAGAAGTCGCTGTGCTGGTTTCGGACCAGTATCAGAAGCTTGGTTTGGGGAATGAACTGCTCCGCCGTGTCGTCGAGATCGCCCGAGATGAAAAGTTGGGCCGGGTGTCCGCCGAAATGTTGACTGACAATGTGGCTATGCAGGTCATCACGAAGCGCCTTGGATTCCGTGTTCGCGCGACTAACGATCTGACTTCCGTCCGGGCCTTCCTGGAGCTCTAAACGATCTGGCGCGCTCGAACTATTCTGGAGGCGTGCAGGAAAGTGTCGTGATGAAGACCAGCGGCCACGAGACGCACTCCGTCTTTGAACGCTACAACATCATCGACGAAGCCACCCTTACCGAAGCAGCCCGGAAGCTGGACGACAAGCAAAACTCCAATGCCCCCGACTTTCCCATGTTTGGGCAGAGTTCGGGCATAGTTGCATTAGAAATGGTGGAAATAGCAACGCCGCCCCCGCTTGCGCCGCTGCCTAACTAATTAGTGATCAGTGGTTTGGATGGTGGGCCCGCCAGGATTCGAACCTGGGACCAATGGATTATGAGTCCACGGCTCTAACCGCTGAGCTACGGGCCCAACTTATTGAAAATACTACTGTACCAACCTACTGGCGGCAGTCTCTTTTGCAGATTCATTGCAGATTAACCTGCTGCGGTCGACCAACATCTCCAACTTCTGCATGGCTGCGACGCTCTGCTTGGGCAGTGTCTTGATGTAACAGGCCTGGGTCACTGCTACATTGCTGTGCCGCAAGATCGCCTGAATTGTCTTATCGTCCACGCCGAGATCATGGAGGTTGGTTGCGAGCCCCCGTCGGAACGCGTGCCATCCGTGCCACGCAGGGCGTGAACGGTCGATCTGGTACTCGTGGTTAGCTCCCGCATGCTCGGCCCTGAGCTTACCACAGCGCTCACAGGCATTGAGCGCGGGAAGAATCTGATCGTTTAACAGATTGTTCATGCTAACCGGCGTGTTATTGCGCGTCCTGAACATGATACCAGTCTCGGGGCTACCGCTCCGAAGCCTGTGCTCTTCGAGGAATTTGTTTAACGGTGAGATCACGGGAACGCGAGCCTTCGATTTCTTGTTCTTGGGCTCGCCCCCAATTCCCTCCCAGATAGAACGGACAACGTTCAGCGACTGGCCGTCGAAGTTTTCCCACAGCAGGCCTTCGATCTCTCCTCTGCGCAACCCTGCAAAGGCAGCGATTGAAATCGCTGTCCGGGATGGCTCCGGAACTAGCCTCAGCATGGTAAGAACAGTATCGAGATCATGAGCGATGGTCTCCTCTGGCTCCGGCGCCCTTGGCAGCGAAGTCTCCCGGATTGGATTTGGACTCGCTCGATAGTCCTGTTGGATAGCCAACTTAAAGATTGTGCTCAGGACTGCCTTCAATCGCTGAAGCGTGCTTTTCTTCATCGATGGGTTTTGGCGTGCGATTTCAGCAAACAATGCTTGTGCGGCCGACGTGGAGAAGTCTCGAAGCAACTTCATGCCGCAGCGCGGAGACAGAACGTGTTCCCAATAGAAAAGATAAGAGCGCACCGTGGAAGGGGTGAGTTGCTGCTCGATCTGCGGAATCCACACGTTCTGTGCGAAGTCCGCGAGAATCACGTTACGCTCGGGAGTAGTTCGGTTGGCGTTGATCTTGGACATGAACCGCTTCTGCGCTTCACGCACAGATTCCGGTGGCCGGATAAGTCTTCTGTGCTCAGGCAGAACAGGCGCAAGTTTGGCTGCAAGACCCTGCTTGCGCACCACGCGGCCGTCTTCGACAACCGAGTCGGCATATCGAATCCACCACCAATTGCTTATCTTCCATACATAGCCCCGCTGTTCCCTTGGACTACGAGGGTGCGTGGAGATTCTCCTTCCGAGGGGCGACATGCCGGAAGTGTCGGTTGTCTGCTGCGCAGGTTGAGAGACGGTGGGATCGGTGCTACGTTATTGGTCAGCCACGTTTGCCTCCTTGTTAGGCGACGTCGGTTATACCGCCAATGGTGGGCGTCGCCATCGTGTCGATATCTGGTCAGTCGTGGCCGCTTGCCGACGCTAGCCTGACCCCCTTCAGGGGGCTGGCTTCTACTTCACATCTCGCAAGCCGCACTCAGCAAAGCACTTCAGTACGGTAATTATTGGTCGTGTTTTTTGGCACCTCCCTTGCCTGTATCTCAAACGCAGGCGGTTTCCATAGGACTGCAACGGAGGCTGTGATACATCGCGGCCAGATTCACGTTCGTAATTTTTTTCAAAGGAGAGAGTTTCAATGACGAATCGATTCAATATCGCACCTGTACTGTCGGCTGTGTTTCTGCTTTGCTGTGCCGCACTGATCTTGGGCCCAGAAGTCAACGCTGCTGGAGAAGGCAAGATCACTGGAACCGTCAAACTTGTAGGCACGGCTCCGCACATGAGGGGCATCGACATGTCGAAAGACGACTTCTGCGCCAAGGCCCACGCCAACGATCCCGCACGTCTGGAAAACGTGGTGGTCGGTCAGGGCGGGGGCTTGGAGAATGTGGTTCTCTACATCTCCGGAGGACTTACCGGGAGCGCGCTGACTCAGGTACCTACGTCAGTGCGGGTATTCGACCAGAAAGGATGTGTGTATTCGCCGCACGTGTTGGCCATGGATGTCAACCAGAATTTCAAGGTGGCGAACAGCGATCAGACATCTCACAACATTCACCCGAATCCCAATCCGATGACCGGAAATATTCCGTGGAATCTGTCTCAGCCGCCTGGAGCGCCGCCGATCGAGAAGAGTTGGAAGGCTGAGGAAGTCGCGATTCCAGTGCAGTGCAATATTCATCCCTGGATGCACGGTTGGTTCGTTGTGGTCAAAGGGCCTTACGCAACCACCGACAGTAATGGCAACTACACGATCGAAAACGTGCCGCCCGGAAACTATACCGTGACCGCATGGCAGGAAGACTACGGCACCCAAACGCAAAAAGTGACGGTTGCGGCCGGAAAACCCGGAACTGCCGATTTCACTTTCAAGCCGAAGTAGAGATTGAGGAAACTTTGTAGATCTTCTGCAGGGCCAAATGCAATTCTCCCACCATGCAAAACTCTGTTGTTTGGGAGACAATACGCTCGATGACAGAGAAGGCGATCGCCAAGCATTGTGCGTTCATTCTCGTACTTCTTGCTTTTGGCGACCTAAGACTGGCGAAGGCGCAGGACAACTACGAAATCCAGGTCTATGGTTCGGACACAGTCGCCCCGAAAACCACGATGCTGGAACTGCACAGCAACTTCACCGCGGAGGGCAGTTTTCCGGCGCCCGGCTCACGCTTCACTGCAGAGGGGCTTTATCCAACAAACCATGCCGAGCACGAAACGGTTGAGATTACTCAGGGAGTGAATAGTTGGTCGGAGATTGGCTTTTATATCTTCACCAGCGCCCGTAATGGAGACGGCTGGCAATGGGTCGGCGATCATATTCGCCCCCGGGTCCGAGCACCTGATAGCTGGCACTGGCCCGTGGGCGTAAGCCTTTCCATGGAGTTTGGTTATCAGCGGGCATTGTTTTCGCCGGATAATTGGACGATGGAGCTGCGGCCGATCATCGATAAGCAGATGGGCAGGTGGTATTTCTCAGTGAATCCGGCTCTGGAGCGCTCTTTCCACGGGCCGAGCGTTCCGGAAGGCGTGGGGTTTTCGCCCAGTGCAAAATTCAGCTATGACTTCAATAAATACATTTCTGGCGGACTGGAGTACTACGCTGCTTACGGATCGATCACAGGCGTGTCTTCATTACACAATCAGGAGCAGCAGTTTTTTCCGACGATCGATCTGAATGTGTCCCCGAACTGGGAGATTAATTTTGGAGTTGGAGTTGGGGCAACGGCCAGTACGGATCATCTGATTGTGAAGGGGATCCTTGGGCGACGGTTCGATTGGACGCATCATCGGGCTGGCAGTTCTAGGAGCACTCAATAGGACCTCCATGCAAATGGATCGTCGCAATTTTCTTATCGGAGCGAGTCTCGCGTTGCTGGGTACCGCGACAAAGACCAAGTTGTGGGCCCAGACGCCAGCGCCAGCAGATGTGCGGCTTGAAATTGGGCCCCTCAAGTTGGAGATTGCACCAGGAAAAGTAATTCGCACCGTTGCGTACAACGGGAGCGTTCCCGGCCCTCTGATTCGCTGGCCGGAAGGCAAGCCAATCACCATCGATGTTGTGAACCATACGGACGTGCCCGAGATTGTGCACTGGCATGGCTTGTGGATCCCGTCAGACGAAGATGGTGCGATGGAGGAGGGCTCGCCCATGATTGCGCCAGGCGGGCAACGGCGTTACAGCTTTACGCCGCGGCCGGCGGGTTTCCGCTGGTACCATACGCACGCATTTGCTGGGCGTGATTTGAAGCGGGGCGGGTATACAGGCCAGTTCGGATGTTTCTACATCGATCCGAAACAAGCACCGGGTGCGTACGATCAGGAGATCTTCCTCACGCTGCACGACTGGAACGCGTATATGGGAGGCGGCGGGGATGCCTCCATGGACGCTTTCTATGATTATTCGACGATTAATGACCGCATGCTCGGGCAGGGCGATCCTATCAAAGTGCGCGAAGGGCAAAGAGTGCTCTTCCATGTATTGAACGCGAGTGCGACGGCAACGCATTGGCTGGCCTTGGCCGCACATGAATTCACAGTGCTAGGCATGGACGGGAATGAGGTGCCACAACAGACGAAGGCGCCAACCGTACGACTGGCTCCGGCTGAGCGCATTGATCTGCTCGTGGAAATGAATCGGCCGGGAGTGTGGGTGCTAGGCGAGACGCGGGCAGAAATTCGTAAGACAGGAATGGGGATTGTGGTGGAATATGCGAACCAACCAGGCGAACCCAGGTGGATCGATCCGCCAGAGACGTTGTGGGATTACACGCTGTTCGCAAAACAGACACCAGTAGCAGCCGAGCCGGACGAACGGGTTCCTCTGGTGTTTGAGTCGAAGTTCCACGGCCACGGGGACTTCGACTATTGGACGATCAATGGTAAGTCGTATCCGAAGACGGACGCAATTCCGCTAAAAGAAGGCAGGCATTACAGATTGGCGATGCGAAATAAGAGCAGCGACAATCATCCCATTCACTTGCATCGCCATACTTTCGAGGTCACCAGCCTGGACGGTAAGCGGCTCTCTGGGCTGCGCAAGGATGTAGTGGTGGTAAAGGCCAATAGCGAAGCGGAGATCGACTTCGTCGCTGCAAACCCGGGTGCGACGCTGTTTCACTGTCACCAGCAGACCCACATGGATTTCGGTTTCATGATGCTGTTTCGCTATGTGTGAGTCATGACTCGCACAAGCTCGTTGCATGAGGCCCTGGCCAGAGCTTGCAGCATATTTGTGAACAATCGTTGCGAGAGAGGTTCACTTTGAACCTGTGCTGCTCGCCAGCTTACCGCAGCATTCGGGCCGCTCTGGCAGGCTTGAGCGGTCCCACCCCCCGCCAAGGGCCTGGATCAGCAACACCGTGTTCGCCATGCGCCGTCCTAGGATGTTGACCGCCGTGACCTCATCCGAGAGGGCCGCACTTTGCGCGGTGATCACCTCGAGATAACTTGTGACGCCGCCCTTGTACCGTGTGACGGAAAGATCGAGCGAACGCTGCGCGGCCACGACGGCTTCATCCTGAACCTTCGCCTCGTCCTCCAGAATCCTAACCGCCGCCAGATTGTCTTCCACCTGTTGGAATCCAGTCAGCACGTTTTGCCGATAAGCAGCGACTTGATAGTCATAAGCCGCGCGCGCCTGGTCATTGAGAGAACGGCGTCGATAGGGCAGGATCTCATCTTCGATCTCGCGGTGCAGCAACGAATACCGCGGCTGCAGAGAAGTTACGGGCGCTATGGCCTGGGCGCGGCGGCGCGGGGGTATTTTCGTTCCAGGACTTGCCGCCCGGGATCTATCTGATCGAAATCACAGCGAGCGGATTCCAGAAGACCCAATTTAAGAGCGTCGTTGTCTTGGCGGGCAAGATTCACACTTTGGATGGGAAACTGCACGTCGCCACGCAACCGAGCACTGTGCCAGAGGCTCGACGGCCGCCTCTGAGTGTCTCACTGGCTTCGCTGACCCGTCATGATCTACTGGCGTTGGCCCGGCGAGACGATTCGAGATTATGGCAGGGGTGTCCCACGTGGAATCGAGGATTTCGAGACAGTTCAACGTAGCCTTCCTCAGCCGCAAGCTCCTTCTCTCCGATCTTCGATACCATCGAAGTGGTAGTGACGCCTAAGTACGCGGCGCGTACTTTTCGCAAGAATGAGACAGGTAGTCCTTTTGCAGATTCTTTGCAGATTAGTTGCCGACTGGGAAGAAACAGACCCGATTTGGGACCTTTTGCAACACCGTATCCTGCTGATAATGCGTGGCCCGAGCTTCCAGCGTAGTTTTATGAGTCCACGGCTCTAACCGCTGAGCTACGGGCCCGGATTGCTACTACGCTAACACAATATCAAGAGCGGAACGCTCGTGGCAGAATAGCGCCATGCAGATGCCGCGAGCTTCATCCATTCCTGATTTTCTTTACGGCACGGCCTGGAAAGAAGACCGCACTCAGGCGCTGGTGGAGCTGGCACTTCGCGTGGGGTTTCGGGGCATCGACACGGCTAACCAGCGGCGGCATTACTTCGAGGCTGGAGTCGGCCAAGGGTTGGCGGCAGCCTATCGCGCTGGAGTGGTGACGCGGGCTGACCTTTTTCTGCAGACGAAGTTCACTTACCGGCGCGGTCAGGACCACCGGCTGCCCTACGATCCCGCGGCCAGCTTTTCGGTTCAGGTCGGTCAGTCGATGGCCAGCTCGCTCGAACATCTTGGGACGGATCATGTCGACAGTTATGTGCTGCATGGGCCCTCTTCCGGCTACGACTGGACCGAGACGGACGCCGAGGTTTGGGAAGCGATGAAGAAGGAACGCGATGCCGGCCGCACGCGGCTGCTCGGGGTGAGTAATGTTTCGCTGCGGCATCTTGAGGAGATGGCGGAGGTCCATTCTGAGGCTCCGGCATTCGTGCAGAACCGCTGCTACGCCCGCCTGGGCTGGGACCGCGAAGTACGATTGTTCTGCAGCGAGCGCAAGATTGTGTATCAGGGCTTCTCGCTGCTTACGGCGAATGTGGAGGTGCTTCGACATCCTGTGGTCGCGGGCATTGCTGCGCGCGCGAACGCGACTCCGGCGCAGGTTGTGTTCGCCTTCGCCCGCGCGGTTGGGATGCTGCCGCTGACCGGCACTTCCGACGCCGAGCACATGAAGCAGGATCTGGCGAGCTCTGGCTTGGAGCTTTCGGCTGATACGGTACGGGCGATTGAGAGTTTGGCTGGGTGAGGGCTGAGTGGGAAGATCGCGAACGGACCGAACAGGCCGCGCGGAAGCAGTCTGTTGTCTGACCCCAGCGCCTAAAGGCGGACTCATAACGCGACACTTGCGGTATGCCTGAAGGCATACCCTGATACGAACCTCCCAAAGGCATGGCCTGATACGAACCTCCCGAAGGCATACCGCGATACGAACCTCCCGAAGCATACCCTGATCCGAACCTTGAGACTTCACCTCGAACTGGGAAAGAAGCGCAATCAAGGACTACAATTTTGTGCGAAGGAGAGCGTCCATGTCTCTACACAAACTGTGTTTATTCATGCTGGCTGCTACGCTTGCCGGTTCCGCGACGGTGGGCATGCTGAATGTACAGATCACGGAGTACGAGGTGCCGACTCCGAAGTCGCGGCCGCATGATCCGGCGCTCGCGCCTGATGGCTCGCTTTGGTATACCGGGCAAGGTGCTAACAAGCTGGGCCGGCTCGACCCGAAGACGGGAGAATTCAAGGAATTTGCTTTGAAGACAGCCGGTTCGGGTCCGCACGGGCTGGTCGCCGATAAGGACGGCAACATCTGGTTCACGGCAATCTCCGGCGGATACGTGGGCAAGCTTGATCCAAAGACGGGCGAGATCGGGGAGTATCGCCCGGCCGACGGAACGAAGATCGACCCGCACACGCCCGTATTCGACCATGATGGCATCTTGTGGTTTACCAACGAAGATACCAATTACATTGGGCGTCTTGATCCGAAGACCGGCAAGATGAGCCTGGCCACGGTGCCTACGGCGCA
Source organism: Candidatus Sulfotelmatobacter sp. (assembly GCA_049583505.1). Classification (GTDB taxonomy): domain Bacteria; phylum Acidobacteriota; class Terriglobia; order Terriglobales; family Acidobacteriaceae; genus Sulfotelmatobacter. Next base: position 7,328 of record JBAUVZ010000478.1, on the reverse strand, counting down.
CGCCGTGCCTTACGGCATTGTGATCCTGCCGAACGGCACTCCTTTCTTTTGCGAGTTCGGGAGCAACAAGCTGGGCAGTATTGACCCGGGCACGATGAAAATCCGCGAATACACGTTGCCGGCAGCGGGTGCTCACCCGCGACGGATTGCACTGGCGCCGGACGGGACGATTTATTACACCGATTTCGCTCGCGGCTATCTGGGACATTTCGATCCTTCCAACGGAACGCTGCTGAAGGAATGGTTGTCGCCGGGTGGGACGGGGTCGGAACCTTATGGAATCGCGATTACCGGTGATGGCGAGGTTTGGTATAGCGAGTCGGGAGTGAAACCCAATACTTTGGTCAGGTTCGATCCTAAAGCGGAGAGCTTCAGTACGAAGGCGATCCCTTCCGGGGGCGGCGTGGTTCGGAATATGGTGGCGACTCGCGATGGAAGACTGTATCTGGCTTGCAGCGGTGTCAACAAGGTGGCTGTGGTGGATCTGCATTAAGAGGGAAGTAGCTGTTTGGGGCCGTTGAGCAGCGCCAGCGCCTGGTCTGTGGTAATAAATCTTGCTCCCAGAGCTCGCAGCTCGGCCACGGTGCGCTCCCCATCTTCGGCTTTCAGGGTTTCGATCGCATCCTTGACTACGGAGACGCGGCGGCCGCGCTCGAGCAGTCCCTTGGCCGCGAAACGAACGCAGTATTCTGTGACCACGCCGAAGACTACGAATTCGGCGTCGCTCCCTAAGCGCTTTACGAGTTCTTCGGCGTGGCGCGACTCGAATATGTCGAGCGTTTGTTTTTCGAGGAGAATCTGCTGGTGTTGCTTAAGATCACGCGGCAGGGCGGCCGTGAGTTCGTTCGGTACGGTGACCACTTTCTCAGTGAGAGCCTCGGGAACATACGCGGAGCCTGTGGTGCCCTTGATGCAGTGCGGCGGAAAGGTCTTGAACTCGGGGTCGTCTTTGGTGTGGAAGCAACCGTGCGAGACTAGAAAGACGCGGCCCTGGCGGGCAGCGTCCGTAAGCCTGCGAATGTTGGGGAGCAGACGTTCGGCGCCGGGGACATAAAGCTTGCCGACGGGCAGCATGAAGTCCGCTTGGGTATCGACTTCCCAGAAAACAACTTTGCGAGATACCATTTGCCGCTCCGCCTGAGCGCCACCGCCGCTCCAGGAACTAAGCTTATTACATTTCTGGCAAGCGACGATTCCGACCCGCAATGCGTCCCAGACAGGAATTGTACAAACTCATGACAATGTAATGACAAACCAACGCCGGCGCGATCCTAGCATTCAGCAGCAGCAGTCAGAGAAATTGCGGTCCCAGCCCTCTTCGTAGGTTAGCGACGTAGGTTAGCGACCCACCCCTGCCTCTGACTTAGCACAAGAGGAGACCTTATGGAGCGTCGCAGGATCGCTTATACCGTTTGCATGGGCTTGGCGTTGATGTTTGTTTCCAACGCGGCTCTGGCGCAGTATCAACTCACAAACTTGGATTCGAATCAGGTAGGGACCGCGAAGCACACGGACCCACTGATCGTAAATGCGTGGGGACTGGTCCACGCACCGGGCTCACCTTGGTGGGTCAGCGACAACGACTCCGGATGGTCGACGCTTTACGATGGCGCCGGAAACATAGAGGGATTGAGGGTCTTGGTTCCGACGGCGAAAAACGGTCCGGATTCGCCGGCGGGAGACAATGGTCCGGGCACGCCGACCGGGATTGTCTACAACGGATCGCAGGAGTTCCAGGTGCAAGGATGGCCGTCGAGCTTTCTGTTTGCCACGCTGGACGGAACCATCAGCGGGTGGGCGTTCCAGTCGAACCCCAACCAGGCGATTGTAGCGGTAGACACGTCGACCAATAAGAACCCATCGGTGTACACCGGACTGGCGATCACGAACAAACCGTCAGAAAACCGGTTGTACGCGGCCGACCTGGCGAACAACAAGGTGGATATTTACGACGGAAACTTCAACTTGGTGAAGTCGTTCACTGACACCACGCTGCCTGATGGCTTTGCGCCATTCGGGATCCGCGACATAAATGGACTGGTTTATGTGACATTTGCCAGCGTTAGCGGAGCGAGCGGTGGTTTCGTCGACGTATTTAAAGAGGACGGTTCACCGGTGACCCCGGGAGAGCATTTGTTCCAAGGGGCGCCGCTGAACCAGCCCTGGGGAATCGCCGCAGCCCCGGGTAACTTTGGACCGCTGAGCAACACGCTGCTGATCTCGAACAATACCAACAATGGAACAATCAATGCCTTCGACGTGGTGACCAAGAAGGTCGTGGGAACGATCAAGGACATAAACGGCAAAACCATTGTTATTGACCAGCTTTGGGGAATTGATTTTGGCGACGGCACAAAGGGAGGGCAGAACGGGAGGGCAAACCAGATGTTTTTCACGGCTGGTCCTTTCAACAATTTGGCTGGGACGTTCGGAGTGATTGCGTTCAAGCCTTAGGATTCGATTGGCGTGCGCAAGATCATTCCAGCAACGGCCGTCCGCGAGGGCGGCCTTTGTGTGTGTGGAAACGCAGCAGACGGACGCGATCAGGATTGCAGGGTGGCGATTCGTCGTGACTTAGGAAGTTGGGTCTTGCTGGCGCTGAACGAACTGCTGCAGACCCGCTTCCAGGGCACTCCTGGTTGCCTCGGGCAGTTCGACAAAACGGAAGGGCTGGAGCCAGCCTTGAGTGGCCCACATGGGGAACATCATCTGCACTTTTTCGCGGACGGTGGTCTCGCTGAGGTGGAAGATCAACTCCACTTGCAGTTTTTCGTCGAGCGGATTCTCCAGGTGCATCAGACCGCCGGTAGTGGAAAGCTGATGCAGTTTGCCCCGTATCTGGCGCCGGTTGGGCAGTCGAATGAGCGTCAGGACGGAGCCGCGCAACTTAACCCGAAACGGGCGGTCCTGGCCGCCGAGCAATTTGGGTGAGGATGGGCCCATGGCGACCGATTCTGGCGTCTGCGACATCGTGCCTAAAGTATGGCATTTCGCTACAACCGAAACGAGGTTACGAAAGAAGCAGAATTTCAGTGGCCAGTGGTCAGTGATCTGTGATCAGTGATCAGTGGCCAGTGTCGATCCTAAGGAAGAAATTTGCGTTGGCTGTGGGTCGGTCTGCTGGCCACTATTTTCGGCTGGGATGGGCCTCGCCCTGGCCGGAGAACAGGTTGTAGGGCCAGGCATTCTTGCTGTTGGCCGGGGCCTTGTTTTCAGCGGCCGAGGCAGGGGTGGGAGTGGAAGCGCAATTCCAATCGGCGGGCGGATCGGCAATTCCCCACACATTTCCGGGGTTATACAGCGATACGCCGATAAGGAATTGCTTTCCGTCAGTGCCCAGCGGCAGGCAATTGGCCACGCGGGCTGAAGCGCTTCCGCCATCTGGCAGAGCACTCAGCAGGACTGGAGTTCCGACCGGCAAGGCCTGCGAGGCGCGGAATCCGCAGCCCTGCGGGCTCACAACCAGGGCCATGCATTGGGCGGCGAGGGGATGTTTCCGATCCATGCTGGTCACGGTGACGGGAATCTGCACACGCACTCGCGTGCTGCGCCGCGTCGGTTTGGGTGTGAGTATTTCCATAGAGCTCACCCCAGTTTGACAGAAGCGAAGGTGGATGGAGCCTTAATAAAGGGCTAATGGAGGTGACGGAAGTAACCTTCGGCGGAGCGGAGGTAAGAAGGCGCGAGTCTTGCTCGAATTCGAAGTGAGCTTCCTTGCCCTGTTAAGATGGCTCGACATCCGTGAGCCATATCAGTGGACGAATCAGCGAAACCACATCGGTGAACCTAGCATCCGCTACATCTGTGGAGCGTCCGGCGCCCATAAGTTCAGGTGCGCTCGAATGGGATGTTCTTCTGGCCGCGGGCTGTGTCGAGGCGCGCGCGAGCGATCTCGGCCGCATCCGGGGCTTGCTGGAAAACGCAATGGAGTGGGAGGCTGTGCTTCGCCTGGCACAGGATCACGGCACATCCTCGCTACTGTATCGGAATCTTTCCGGTTTGAATGGCGTAATTCCTTCGCCTGTGATGGCATCGCTGCGCCAGCGTTATGAGAAAAATGTTCACAAGTCCCTTTTTCTGGCGCGCGAGCTGATGCGCATTCTGGAGTGCCTGGATGGGCTCGGCATGGAAGTGATTCCTTACAAGGGCATCGTGCTGTCGGAAGCCTACTACGGCGACATAGCGCTGCGGCAAGCCGGGGACATGGACCTGCTCGTCCGCAAACGCGATGTGGTGCGCATCAAAAGCGCACTTCGCGATCTGGGGTACACCACACGGCTGGTCATACCTGAGGATGCTGTGGAAGATTACATCGCGTCGGGATATGAGTGGACTTTCGACAGTGCCGCCGGACCGAACCTGCTTGAACTGCAGTGGGCTCTACAGCCGCGTTTCTACGCGGTCGACTTCGACATGGATGCACTGTTTGAGCGTTCGGTGAATGTCACGCTTGCGGGCCGCCGCGTGAAAACGCCTTCTCCCGAAGATCTGCTGCTCGTGCTATCGGTGCATGCGGCGAAGCATGTTTGGGGACGGCTGATCTGGCTCTGCGACATCGCGCAGATCTTGAAGCTGGAGAATCTGAACTGGGATTGGGTGCAGTCTCGAACCCGGGAGCTTGGTATCGAGCGCATTCTGCGCGTTTCGCTGCTGTTGGCGAAGCACCTTCTCGGGATGCCGATTCCGTCGGCGATGGAAAAGGCAGTTCTTGCGGACCGTGCTGCGGGGGCGCTGGCTGATGAGATCGGCGGGAACCTGGCTCGCGGAATTCCGGCTGATGTTGAGCAGTTGTCGTACTTCCGCCTCATGATGCGACTTCGTGAACGGCGCGCGGATCGAGTGCGATTCGTCACGCGTTTAACGTTCACTCCCGGTCCCGGAGAGTGGGAAGCGGTTCGGTTGCCGAAGACTTTTTTCCCTCTTTATCGCCTTGTGCGGTTGGCACGGCTGGCCTCGAGATTCGCGCAGGGGTAGACGTCTCCGCTTACAAAGCGCTTGGGTGCTGCCTGCGCTTCGCTGCGCTCGGCTGGACGGCCGAGGCGGCCGTCCCCACACGAGCATTTCACAACCTTCAGCGGCTGGCCAGGCCTCCCGCCGTTTCTCCTCCATCCATCGTATACACATGGCCGGTTGCGTAGGCTGCATCATCGGAGGCGAGAAATGCGAACAAGGCTGCGATTTCTTCCGGTTTGGCGTGGCGGCGGAGGGGAATTTTGTGGTTCACTTCGTCGAGCATGGCGTCGGTGTACTCGGCGCGCTGCATGGGCGTGAGGACGTATCCCGGCGCAACGGCGCACACGCGGATTTTGGGCGCCAGTTCGAGTGCCATGGAACGGGTCAGCTCGATCACTCCCGCCTTGGTTGCGTTGTAGTCGGCGTAGAAGGGATAGCCCATCACTCCGTTGGTGGAAGCGGTTTGCAGAATCACTCCGCTGCCCCGCTCTGCCGAGAAGCGTTCCCACATGTGGCGCGCCGCGGTCTGCGCCACGTAGAAAACGCCGGTGAGATTTACGGCGATCACCTTGTCCCATTCTTCGGGAGTGATGTCGAGGAAGTTGTGGCGGATGCTGATTCCGGCGTTGTTGATGAGGACGTCGACTCGGTCCATCACGCGGACGGCGTCGGCGAATGCGGCCTCCACCTGCATCAGGTCGGTGACGTCGGCGATGATGGCTTCGGAGATTCCCGGGAGTTGGTGACGGGTGGCTTCGCACGCCTTGGAATCGCGGTCGAGGATGCAGACCTGGGCGCCTTCTTCCAGAAAACGCGCGGCCGTGGCTGCGCCGATTCCGCTGGCGCCTCCGGTGATGAGGACCCGTTTGTCTTTTAGGCCTTTCATGCAGCTCCTATCGTACCTGAGGCGCCTGATACGCTAAAATCCAGGCTAGTTTTCGCGGAGCGCGCGCGTGTGGCTGAGGTTGTGACATGCCCGTGACGTACGTCATCGACACGCAAGAGAAAGTCATTCGTACTCAGTGCGTTGGGATGTCGACGCTGGCCGAGGTGGTCGATCATTTTCGAGCATTGGAGCGCGATCCCGAGTGCGTCGGACACCTTGACGTCTTATTGGACTTGACGGAAATGAAGAGCTTGCCGAACGCCCGCCAAATACAGGCAGTTCCCTATGAAATTGCGCGGATTCGGGAAAAGGTTCGCTTCGGTGCCTGCGCCATTGTCGCTACAACGGACCCACTTTTCGGCATGCTGCGAATGTTTGAGGTTCTGGCGGAGCGATTTTTTCGGGTGATTCACGTGTTCCGGACCAAGGCGGAGGCTGAGACGTGGCTCGCGTCGGAGAGGCAACAGTCCTCTCAGGTTGACGGTGGTTCGATTTCAGAGGGAATACGGTCTGAAGCGGACAAGGCCTGAGCCGGAGCCGGTTGCGGCGCAGGCGGACAGCAGATTCCCTTCGGCTTCGCTCAGGGCAGGCTCTCGTCGCTTCGCTCCTCAGAATGACAAGTTAAATGGGTTTGCCGCGGAAGAAGTAGATGAGTTCGATGATGAGGATGATGACGACCATTAATTCGAGAACGAAGGCGCGGCTTTGGTTGAATTCCTCGACCATGAAGCGGTAGAGTTCTTCGGCGGTTTGCAGCTTTTGCTGTACCAGGTCTTTGTAGTCGGGGACGCCGACCTTCAAAGCGGCCAGCTTGTAGAGGCGGGCGGAAAACATGTCGCTGAGGAACTTGATGGCGTTGTCGGCACGCTCGGTGAGTTCGCTTACATCGAGCAGGACGGTGTGAAGTTTCGAGGCGGCCTTGGCGGTGCGCCAGCGCGACCAGAGGCCGCGGCCTCCGCGATCGAGGAAGGCGTAGACCTGTTCCAGTTGTTTGGTGAGCAGTTCGTCGTAGTGGCGGAACTCGAGCAACTGGGAGTTGGCATATTGCAGGAGTTGGATGGCAGTCTCGGCGCCGACGGGATTGTCGTAGATGAAGGCGGCGTTCCATCCGATCACGGCTAGATCGTTGGGGTAGTAGGAAATCCGCGATTGGAGAATCTCCTGGCGTTCGCCATCGGAGAGCGGCTGGCTCTCGCCGCGCACGACCTGGGCGATGCAGGCACCCTGAGCAGCGAGAAGATCGGTGGCGGAGGGCGAACCGGCAATCTCGCGCAGGTGGAAGATGAAATAGTCCTCCTGTAACCACTCGGTGGTATACGGCTTGACTAAGGCGGGAGCGGCACGCTCGAGTTTCTGTTTTACGATGCGCGTAGCCAGGCTCTCGAAGTTGGTGTCCCAAACCCAGCGGCTGGAGAGCTGGACCAGCTTGTCCCAGTCACCGGAGAAGGGCAGCTCGAAGACTACGCTGACCACGCCGTAGTCGAAATAC
>JBAUVZ010000477.1:0-1612 GCA_049583505.1 Candidatus Sulfotelmatobacter sp. | reverse complement strand
GATCAGCCCCGAAGTGAAGTTGGTGAACTGCCGGGGCTCTCCGCCGGCCAGAGGCTGTTCCCAGATATTCGTGGCACCTTTGCGGGTGAGGGTGTATTGCATGGCTTTGCCGTCCGGAGACCAGCGCAACGTATTAGCGCCGCTTGGCGCCGGAAAGACGTGCAGATGAGATCCTCCACTCGACGGAATTACTGCGAGTTTCAGCTGCGGCACAGGCGTTCCCTCTTGAAAGGCATAGGCGACGAAATTCCCATCGGGTGAGATATATACGTCGCCGCCGCCGGGTGCGCTGGTAATCTCGGTTGGGCTCCCTCCTTCGATGGGCAAGCGATAAAGCTTCGTTCCCGACTGCTCATCCCTGCTGTAGATGAGCCACTTTCCATCGGGGGAACATTCAGAGACCGCGACATCATCGACGAGTTTAGTCGGATTCGAGCCATCGGCCTCCGCCCGCATGAGCTGCAACTTGCTCCCATCATAGGAATCGAAGAGCACGTAGCGGTCGCCGCAGGCCGACCGGGAGACGTAGTTGCGCATGTCGGGGACGAGTACCGATCGCTGGCTGCCATCGGAATTCATGGCAACCAGATCAGTGCCGCGACTTTGCAGCAGCAATTTGCCGCCCGGACCAGGTTCCACCGCCGTATCGACCGCTTCCCCTGAGGTGATTTGGGTGGCGAGATTTGATTTCCCACCGGGCGCAATCCAGATATTCGAAATCTGCCTTTGATCCAGCGCCGCAAGAACGCGCCCATCGTGAGTAAGATCGATGCCGGAACCGTAGTTGGATAGATCGTTCGTAAACCGTCGCCGCTCGCCGCTGGGATAGGAGATCTCGAAGAGTTGGTTTCGGTTTTCCTTGGTCAGGTACATTGGCACTAGCAGCGAGTCGCCGTCGGGCAACCACACGGGTCGGCCAATTAGTCCCGTGCCGGAATACAGCACTTTCACGCTGGCGTTCGCCAATTGGATGACATTCAGCACCCATGTCTTTTCTTTCCCATTTTGCAGGACCGACGCAGCGAGGGTCTTCCCGTCCGGAGACCAACTTGCTCCGAACATAAAATTCGCCGATGCTTGAAGCTGAACCAGCAACCGTTCGCCAGAGCCATCCGCTGCCGCGATGCGAAGTTGCACTGCATTCGATTCAGGAACACCACGCATGAATACGAACTGTTTTCCATCGGGCGAAAAGGCCACGGGGCTGTCGATATCCCGAATGAGCTGTCTTACGTTTCCGCCCAGCACCGGCATCATGTAGAGGTAGCGGTAAAGCTGGGTGGTTTTGTCCGACCGCACAAAATAGACGTAGTTGGCGTCGGGAGAAAAACTCAGGCCGGCGAAGTCCACCAGATCGGGCGGCAGCACCTGCACATCGCTCTTCGTGGCCACATGGCGCATCCACAAACTTTCCTGACCATTTTCGTTCTTTACATAGACGACGTAGCGGCCATCCGGAGAAATCGCAACCAACGTGGCTTTGCCGCTGTCGGTCAGCTTCGTAATCTCCATATTCTGCAGGTTGAGGCCGCTATGGCGGTTCAGCCGATACCCGGCAAACACTGCGGCGGCCAGGATGATCAGCACTGCCGCCGCGATCACGCCTTTGGAG
>JBAUVZ010000476.1:0-4133 GCA_049583505.1 Candidatus Sulfotelmatobacter sp. | reverse complement strand
TTTCGGGACCGGTGGGAGGGCCTGCCGGTGGTCTAGTCTGGGCGGGAATCAAGGTTTAAATGCATATTGACAACCTCCTGATTTGGGATGAAACTCCGCTAGAGAGGCAGATTCTCGGTTGGCGGCTCCTCTCGTAGGGCGCACAATCCGATATTCGGGTCTGATCCCGCGAAGCCAGCTTCCTCCGAAAAGCGCGTTGAGAGTGGAGGAATTGCACTAGAATAGGGCAGGTCTCCGGGTGGCCAATTTCCGCCTTCCGCAGGCGGGCCACAAGGGCGGGCAGGAAACATCGTGACCAACCAAGAGAGAAAACCAGTCGTCGACGAGCAGACTTTTGAAAGGCTACTGCAAGCCGCTTATGTGCTGCAAGAGCACAGCCGCAGAATGCCGAACAATGGAACGGGTTCGCCCGCGGCGAAGACGGAGAGGGAATCGGACTTTGCGGACCTGGCAGCGAAGTTTGCTGCGCACGGGGGTGGGCGGGTGTCGCCAGAGCTCTCGGCGGACCTGGCGCTGGAGATTGTGCTGAACGAGATTGTGGAACAAGCCTGCCTGACGACCGGGGCCAGCGGCGCGGCGATCGTGCTGGAGCGCGGCGGCGAATGGGTTTGCCGGGCGAGCGCGGGCGGCAACGCTCCGCAATTGGGAGCGAGGCTGGACGCCACGGCGGGACTGTCAGGCGTGTGCGTGAAGACACAGACGGTGCAGCGCTGCGACGATGCGCAGAACGATCCGCGCGCCGATATCGAGGCTTGCCGGATTCTCGGAGTGCGGTCTGTGATCGTTCTCCCGCTGCTGTTGGACGATAAGTTGGCGGGCGTCTTTGAAGTGTTGTCATCGCGGCCGTCGGCGTTCGGAGAGCGCGACGAGAGCACGCTGGAAGCGCTCTCGGAGCGAGTACTCAGGAATCTGGAGCGGGCATCGGAACCATTGTCCGCTTCCCGAGCGTCTGCCGAACCTGCGCACTCAGTCATGGAAAGCTTTGTCGCGGTGTCCGATGCGGCCTCCGACGGGAATCAAGATTCACGGCATCAACCTCTGTCGGAACCGGCGAGCGAAGCTGCCTCCAGCCACGGGACGAATTTCCTGACGCTGGCGCTGGGCGCAGCGGTTCTGGCATATGCCGTATTGCTGACCGTGCTGGTCGCTCAGCGTCTGGGCGGAGGGAAAGCTCCGGCGCGGGCGCAGCCGCCGGCCGCTGTCTCCGCTCCTTTAGCGGGTGCAGAGAGTCGGTTGACAGCGGCGGGCAGCGGAGTTCCAGGAGCTGCGGTCTCCTCCGTCTCCCCCGGGAGCCAATCTGGCGGGAGTAGGTCTTCCAGTACACAGCCCTCCGCCTCCGCGCCCAAGGCTGGCAATTCAGGGCCAGCTCGCGCAACGGTTACACCGCCCCCGGCGGGCAGTTTGCTCGTTTATGAGAATGGGAAAGAAGTCTTTCGCATGTTGCCTAGCGTGGAGGAGGGTGAAGCGACAGCTCCCACGAGTACAAATGGGAACGCGTCGACGAGTACAGATGGGCCCGAAATGCAACGTGCATCCGCGGTAGAGCCGGCAGGGACCCTTGAAGTGTCGCCGGAGGCGGCAGAAGGTAGCCTGCTGCATCGCGTTGAACCGGACTATCCGGAGGACGCCCGGCAGCAACAGATCCAAGGTGCGGTGGTGCTGGACGTCCACATCGGCCAGGATGGCAGCGTGCAGGAGGTTACGTTGTTGAGCGGGCCAGCGCTACTTGCCCAGGCTGCGACCCAAGCGGTGAAACAGTGGCGATTCAAGCCCCGCCGTGTGAGTGGTCGTCCGGCGGAGATGCAAACAAGAATTACTCTTAACTTCCGATTGCCGCAGTGAGAAGTCCGTCTTGCAACAATTTTATGTAACCGTCTTTCGGATTGTGACAGACATCCCTCGGGGTTTGGCGGGAACGGACGCCACAGGCCGAGGCGGTCCGCTTGCGCGGTACGCAGCCCCGCCGCCCAGAGCGTAGAGCACTACCTCTACTCGGCTGGACACGCCTAACTTGTCGAAAATGCGAAATAGATAATTCTTGACCGTGTGTTCGGTAAGCTTGAGACGCTTCGCGATTTCGCGGTTGGTGAGACCTTCGGCCAAACATCGAACGACATCGATTTCACGTGGCGAAAGCAGCGACTCCCCATTGCTGCTGAGGTGGGCCAGCGCAGGCTGGGTCAAGGCTTCAAGCACGAACTGCAGTTCGCTGCCGCTCGCCCATACTTGCCCCGCACCCACGCACTGAATGCACTTGGCCAACAACGAAAAGGCTTCTGTCCGGCAAAACACGCCCTGGGCGCCAGCCCGGAAAGCCGCAATGACGGCTGCTCGCTCGGAGGCGTCGAGCAGCATGATCACCCGCGGCGAAGGCGACTGTGCCCGGAGGTCGCGGAGCAGATGGAGGCCTGCCGCGTGATCTTCGCCCAGCTTCGCACTGATCACCACCACATGCGGCTTCTCGCGCTTGGTCAAGTCAAGAATTGCCGCTGCGTTGGATGGAGACTCGATCATCTGAAACTGCGCATCTCGAGCTAGAGCCTCGACGAGAAGTTGTGTGCTCATGGGTGTGCTGTCTGCAGCTAGAACGCGCAGCCGGTCTTGTTTGGGAACAGCCATCAAATGAGCCATATTCTTGGTGAAACTTGAAACTACAGCGCTTATTTCAGAACAGAAACGATAGTGGTAACAGATATAACGCTGGCGGAACAACCACGGGAACGGCAAACAGAAACCTTAAAGACAAAAGACCAATCAGCCCGTCCTCTAAGGAGACCGGCGCTCCGGATTTGGTCAGAGCTTATAGGAAATATGGCCCGGAGTAAATAGCACCATCGGGTAGGTCGGAAACACCGCAAGGCGAGCCCAGCCCCGACGTTCACCGATAGGACAAACCGCAAATGTTGCAAGTTCTTGCAGCTTCGACAGGACCCGTCGGCCTCATTTTAACAACGGTCCTGCCCTGATGGCCAGTTCTCCATTCCGGGACGAATGAGTATTCCTAGGCAACGCCGTCGAGCCATAGCGCACGAGCGATCCACAAGTTGTGACGCGAGGGGCTTGGAGCACTGAAAATTGGCTATCGTTTCGGTAGGGATTAACGCTGTCATTTATTTTGTTTCCAGTAAGTTGCTCATAATTACATGATCGAATGGACGAGGCTGCTGGGGTCTTTCTTCTCTCTACTTTTCACCTCTGGCACGATTTTTGCGTAGGTGGCTAGCATCGGGCGGGTAAATGATGGTATGGCTCGCGTTTCAAGGGAACTCCGAATGGCGGGAGCGTCTGCTCATGTGGGCACGCTACCGTCGCGGAGACTTCCAAGAGTTACTCAGTTTGACGGACTTGCCTTCTGTCAGCTCAGTATCAGTTCTCCAGCCAAATGGGTTCGTAGCCGACAGGCACGTTGTGCGTGGCATTCACCGAATGCGACTCCCCGTCCAGAGTGAAATACTTGCCGTAGAGGGACGAAACATTGATCGAAATCGTATTTGGATAGGTCACCGCCGTATTCCATATGGCCATCGCCTTGGTACCATCCTGCATGCTGAATGTACAGGACCAAGTGGAACTGCTGGAGGTTTGCGGCTGACACTTGCTGGTCATGGTCGATCCCACCAGCCAGCCATAAAACAACTTGTAGGCATCTCCGTTGGACGTCATGTGCTGGTTGGGCGTGCTCCAGTAACTTGCGGTATTGTTGATGTCATAGGCGTAGACATAAAACACCTCAGTAGGAGTGCTCAGCGTAGCGAGGTATTCCCGGAAGAGATAGCCGCGCTGCAGGTCTGACGCTAAGCCCTTGATGATGGGCCAGCTGCCTTCGGTGTCGAACAGCGGTTTTCCGCTTTGCCCATACTGAGCCATTTCTGACAGCGCATTGTTTGTACGCGCAATGATGTCTTCAGGGTGGGTGATGTGACCATGCAAGCTGATGATATCGACGTACTGACCGCCACCCGCCGCCAGGAACTCGCCCAGGTACCTCATGCCCTCGTTATCGCCGGCCTTGACCCAGTCTCCGGTTTCGGCCGGTCCAATGATTTTGACATTGGGATCATAGGACTTGGCAATGGCGCTGACATCTTTCGTAATCCGCACCAGTTGAGCAATGCTGCCACTCCATTCGATGC
>JBAUVZ010000475.1:0-1955 GCA_049583505.1 Candidatus Sulfotelmatobacter sp. | reverse complement strand
AGAGCCGCTCGATCGCTTCTGGAACCTCGGTCGCAAGGCAGCGGTACCCCACCGGACGCGCGATCGACTGATGCAAACCGACCGCGCCGCCCAGGCAGAAATAGTAGGCGTCCAGCATTTCGCCGTTCACTTTCAGCTTCTTGCCCTCGATGCCAATGTCTGCAATCCAATGTTGACCGCAACTATTGGGGCAACCTGTGACGTGGAGTTTCAGGTGCTGATCAAAACCAGGCAGACGCTCTTCCAATTCCTCCACCAGCCAGCGTGAAAAACTTTTTGTTTCGGTAATGGCAAGCTTGCAAAACTCGCTGCCGCTGCAGGCAATGGCGCCGCGAAAAAATGGCGATCCACCTACGGGCAGTCCGGTCTCGCCTAACTTTTTTGCCAACTCGTCGGCCCGCAAACGAGGGACGTTGACGATGAGCAGGTTCTGCATGTTGGTGGTGCGCAGTTCGCCACCGGCGAAGCGTTCGGCAAGATCTGCCGCCGCATCCATCTGCTCGGGTGTAATTCTTCCGCGCAACACCGCAGACCCTACGTAGCAATAACCAGCCTGCTTTTGCGGATGGATGCCGATGTGGTCGCGATAAACGTCCGCGGGCGGATGCTCGGGTTCGGCGGGATCCAATTGAAATCCAATACGCCGCTCCAGTTCTTTCTGGAAATCGCTCGGCGTCCAACCATGACGCAGGAATAGAAATTTGAGCCTCGCGCGCTCGCGATGTTCGCGCAGGGGTTCGGAGTCACGAAACAACTCGGCTACTCCCTTGACCACCGGCAGAACCTGATTCCAGCGAACGAACGCATTTAGCGGCACCCCCAGATAAGGCTCGGTGGAAAGTCCGCCGCCCACACGCAGTCCGAAACCTATTTCAGACTTGCCACGGACTACACGCTCGATCGCAGTCAGTCCAACATCGTTGATCTCCGGATATGGGCACCACACGCGGCATCCTGTGATCGAAATCTTGAACTTGCGCGGCAGATTGTAGAACTCGCCATTACCCGCCAGCATGCGGTCCACTTCCAGAGCGAGCGACGACGCATCGCAAATCTCGTCAGCATCCACTCCGGCGACCGGGCAGCCCGTAATGTTGCGCGTGACGTCGCCGCAAGCGCCGGTGGTGTTCAGGCCCACCCGCCAGAGTTGTTCCAGTACTTCCGGCAGATCTTCGATGGTGACCCAATGCAGTTGAATGTTTTGCCGCACGGTCAAGTCGGCGGTTCCGCGAGCGTAACGGCGAGTCAAATCGGCGATGGTTCGCAGTTGATCAGATCGCAGCAGTCCGTTGGGAATACGAATGCGCAGCATAAAGAATGGCAAGGCTTTGCCCTGGCCGCCTTGACCGCCAACCACGCCGGCACCATCGCCCTGGGTGTAGACTCCCCACCACCGGAAGTAGGTACCGATCCATTCCGGCGGAATCGACTCGAAGCCATCTCGCGCAAAACGGCGAATCTCGGCCAGCCCATCCCACGGATTCATGGCACGCTTGAGGCGCTCGGATTTCTGTGCTTTTGTCTCTGTCACTGTATTGGTCATATTGGCCGCCAAAAAGAAAAACCCACCGCCAGATGATTTCTGGCGGTGGGTATAAGTGCCGATAACTATGAAAGTCTTAAGTCAGCAATTTACCTGCGCCAGAGCACACGAATGCACAACAACAACATGCACACATGCACTCTTGGCGAAAATTGCTGAAACTTGACATGCTGGTTTCGATGTTAGGCGGAGGATCGAGGATTCGTCAAATTACTTTCGATCAATAATTTCGATCCACGGCATCCGTATTGCAGATCACACTTCCGGCGGTCAGCATTTCAAAGCTGCCACTCTTATGCTCGCTCGTAAAAACGAAAGAACAGCGACTGTTTTGACACCGGCTCTGCTTTCTGGCTGAGCGCCGCCATCTGTTGCTGATTCAGTGGAGTGAACTCGCGCGCCAGTTGTACAT
>JBAUVZ010000474.1:0-1827 GCA_049583505.1 Candidatus Sulfotelmatobacter sp. | reverse complement strand
GCGACGCCATTCTCGCATAGCCTTATGTCGACAGCAACGTCCGCGAGAGGGAGCGTGTGGCACATCGGTATGAGCTCGGCGGTGCGCTTGGCGGCCATGATTCCGGCTATGCGCGCTACTTCGAACGCGTCGCCCTTGGGATTTTTCGGCAGCGCCTTCAGTACGGCTGGCTTTACTTGCACGAAGGCGCTGGCCTCAGCATCACGCCTGGTGGCGGGTTTGCCGGAGACATCGACCATGCGAGCGCGGCCGGCGGCATCGTAGTGGGAGAGCTTCTTTGCCATTCGGAAGTTCTATCTTACATGGAGAGCCGGGCGGTAGTTGAGCGCACGCAAGAGGTCGCAAGCTGCGTCTCTAGCGCAGCATTACCGCAATCCAGTCGCCTGCGAGGATATGCTCGCGATCTGGCGGGATCACGATGTAGCAATTCGAGCGGGCTTGGGCTGCGATGTCGCCTGAGCCTTGCCACGGCACAAGTTCCACCTGCGAGTCCTCATACTTGCCGGAAAGGATCGCGGGAAGGAAGCGCTGCAGTCCGGGCTTGACGCGGATCTCGGACTTCAGGCGTGCGTGCAGGAAGGTGAGCGGGTGGGGGGACATTCCAGCGAGTGCTTCCAGCATGGGCTTGGCAAACAGTTCGAACGTGACCATGGTGGAGACTGGGTTTCCCGGGAGGCCGAAGAAGTACTTGTGTTGAACCGGGGCTTGCGCCCCTTCGCGGGCGGGGGCGCCCGCGCCACACGAGCCGATGCGGCAGAATACTACCGGCCTTCCTGGCTGGATTTTTGCGCCTGTGAAAAAGAACTCGGCTTGCAGTTCTGCGAGCACCTGCTCGACCAGATCGTAGCGTCCCATGGAGACGCCGCCGGTCATGATCAGCAAGTCTGACTGCAGGCCTTCTTCCATCAGTTGGCGGAGGCGGCGCGGCTCGTCGGGAGCAATCGGCATAAGCACGGGCTCACCGCCGGCTTGCTGGATCTGCACTGCCAGCGAATAGCTGTTGGAGTTGCGGATTTGCGTGGGTCCGATTTCGGCATCTAGCGCGACGATTTCATCGCCTGTGGTCAGCACCGCCACGCGCGGACGAGCAAACACCTGCAGCCGCGATCGGCCGACCGAGGCTGCGAGAGCGATGGCGGCTTCGTTGAGTTGCGTGCCTTTATCAAGTAGGAGGCCACCGCGTTTGGCTTCGGCTCCTTGAGCGACAATATTTTCGTCCCTAGCTGCGCCTTTTGTTATTTCGACGGAATCGCCCTGCTGAGAGGTGTATTCGACCATTACCACAGCGTCCGCGCCTGGCGGCACCGGAGCGCCCGTCATGATGGAGAAGGCTTGACCACTATTTAGGGTGGATGGGAGTTGCTGCGGGCCTGCCTTGATCTCTCCGATTACTTTCAGCTTGGCTGGAAGCTTCGCTAGATCGGATGTGCGCACGGCATAGCCATCGCGCGTGGATCGTGGGAAGGGAGGGATGTCGCGGTCGGCTGTGATCGGCTCGGCGAGAACGCGGCCGGCAGCATGCAGAAGGTCTAGCGTTTCGCTGGCGCCAGGGGACAGCCGCGAAGCATGGTCTTCGACTACCTGGCGAGCTTCTTCGAAGGTTAGGACGAGGGACTGGGTTGGCGGTGCGGCCATGGGGAGATGATAGTGCAAGGGAGGCTACGCGGGCGCGAGGGAGCGGCGTGAATTGCTCAAGGAACGGGTCAATGAGTTCTATAAAAAGGGATGTCAAGAGAAAAGTTCTCCCTCGACCGGAGACCGAGAAGATTTTGTCTCGAGATCCAGCCCACTTCACTGTAAGAGTGCCTCTCGATTTGCGCGAGAGGT